>DAOUES010000163.1:0-12318 GCA_034430335.1 Anaerolineae bacterium
GCTTTCTGGAAGATCGCCGGGTTCGAGGTCATCCCCCGGATGCCCTCGTCGATCAGCGCCTTGATCTCGCCCGATTGAAGCAGGTCCCTCGATATGTTGTCATACCAGAGACTCTGCCCGTGTTCGTGTAATCTGTAAAAAATGTCTGCCACTCGTTTCTCCTCACGTAGAATTGTCAGCACACCGGCCCGGACGCTCAGAAAAACCTGATCTTTGCGCCCTTTGCGGTTTGATTGTGATCATGCCAAAAAACCATGTTGATTATAACGCACGTGACGGGGGCGATCTATCCGCCTGTGGAGTCTTAACAGGGTTATCAAAGATAGCACCAAAGACTTCTTGACCTTTACCGTCCCACTTTGTACACTCGTCCCATGACCACCTTTGACACACTCGACGACCTTCATAGCCAGCTATCGCAATGTCGAAAGTGCCTCGAAGCAGGCTACCGGATCGAGTCACGGCCCATCTTCTCAGGTTCGGCTTCCGCCCGCCTGATGCTGATCGGCCAGGCTCCCGGTTCGTCAGAAGGCGATCTCGGCTACCCGTTCGGCGGCAGCGCCGGTCAGCGCCTCTTTCGATGGCTGTCACGCGCCGGTTGGGACGAGAAGACCTTCCGCGAAAAGTGTTACATCACCGCCGTTACCAAGTGCTTCCCCGGCAATGATACAAACGGCAGCGGTGATCGAGTCCCGACGGCAGCCGAGCGCAAGCTGTGCCGACCCTGGCTCGATGGCGAACTGGCCTTCGTCCAGCCCGAAGTGATCGTTCTTGTCGGTCGCCTTGCGATCCAGTTGTACTACCCGCCCAAAGTCAAGCTGTCCGATGTGATCGGCGAGACGACTGTCAGCGAGGATCAGCAGGTGTTGATCCCCCTGCCGCATCCATCCGGCGCATCCCGCTGGTTCCACGAACCGGCGAACGTGGGCCGCCTCGAACGTGCAATCTATGCGCTGAAGCGCATCAAAGCGGAGTTGAACCTGTGATCGAATCACCCGGCAGCCAGGAACATCAATTCGACCCCTCTCACGAATCTCCAGCCCCTTCCATGTTAGGCCGCTGGCTCCTGGTCGGGACATTGTTGAGCACTCACGTCCTCTTGCAGTTGATCCTGGGTCTGGCCTATTTCTATTGGATGACCAGTCTGTCCGTCATGCCCATGTCGGTCGATGAACTGCTCGTCGACCCGTCCTTCAACTGGGTGGCTCTCCTGGCGGCGGGTTTCGCGGCGGTGATGACGATTGCCACTGCGCTGATCTGGCCGTCAGTCTGGGAAAAAGTCACATCGTCGGATTTTTCGTTTGCCGAATGGTTTTCCTGGCGAAAGTCCAAATTCATCCCCCTGTGGGCGGTGCCGGTCGGCACCATTGCCGTGATGATGTTCGTCGGCTACGGCGTCAGCGCCCTGGTTGGCCCCACCGAAGTCGAGGCGCAGCAGGGTTTGTTCTCGACCCTCGGTCTTGCGTTTGCTTCCTCTGTCACCGTTACGACGGTCGTACCGCTTGCCGAAGAACTGGTCTTTCGTGGTGCATTGTACAATGCGCTGCTCGCCATCGTCTCGAAGGAGCGCCCGGCCTGGCTGCGCCACGTCCTCCCGTTCGTCGTCAGCGGCGCTTTGTTTGCCGGGGCGCATCTGCTGACCGGGTTTGTCAATCCCGGATCGATTGTGAGCATCATTTTGCTCTCCGCTTTCCTGACCGGCCTGCGTGCATTGACCGGTTCCCTGTGGCCCGGCCTGGTGGCCCACATCGTGTGGAACGGCGTCGCCGCTATTGGTGCCATTCTGATGTCCTGATCCGGCCCACCACCGTCGATCTCGGCGTCGGTCGAATCGGGTTTTTCTACCATTCCGGCGTTCAGGTGGTAAAATTGAATTGGCGGCCAGTTCAACAGATGGACGGCTGTTATTGATGACATTGCGCTGCATCTATTGAAATCGAGAGTATCGAATGAGTAACTCAACCGGCAACGGCGATCTCCCCGGCGGACAGAACGTCGATTCGGCACAACAGGATAACGATCACAAGATTGTCGAACCCCCGCTGGGTGATCAGGATACCCGCCCGTTGAAACCCTTGAGGCCGGTCGACCTGTCTCCTGGACAGGAACCCGTCGAGCCGGTTGATCCGCCCAGGGCGACGATCCTCCAGGAGGCGAAGCCCTCCCGGTGGCTGGATCGGCAGCCGCCCTCCGCGCTTGACGAAACCGACCGGGTCCGGCTGCTCCCCCGTCTCCCCGACCCGGTCCCCTGGCGGGTGATCCTCCAGATGATCCAGCCGGGCCAGACCCGGATCGGCCTGAATGTCTGGAAGTCGCTCATTATCGGGCGGGCTGATCTCGCTGCCAATGTCAACCCCGATCTCGACATGACTCCTCATCAGGCCCATGAACTGGGAGTCTCGCGCCAGCATGCCGTCTTGACGCCGGGCAACAACGCGCTGTTTCTCTCCGATCTCGAAAGCAAGAACGGCACCTGGGTCAACGGCAAATACCTTCCCCCCGGCGTTCGCTATCCGCTCTCGGAAGGTGACCAGATCGAGTTTGGATTGATCAAGCTGGTGGTTCGCACGGTCAGCCCGTTGGTGCGTGACATCGAAGAATAGTGCCCTGTAAACCTGGATAATCAGCGTTTCATCTGGCGCAACGCCTCGCCCGATCTCTTCTCGCAGGGGCGACTCTTGCGGTCGTCCAGGATCAATTTTGGCCCGGTGCTTCAGCGCCGGGGATACTGTCGATGATTGCCCCCGAAAGCGAGTAACCTCCATGACCCTCGCCCGAAACATTCTGAAGGCCGCCGAAGCGCTGAATCAGGCGCGGTATGTCGTCGTCAGCACCGGTTCCGGCATTTCCAGGGAAAGCGGCATCCAGACTTTTCGTGAGGCCCAGACCGGCCTCTGGGGAAAATATGATCCCCAGGAGCTTGCCACGCCCCAGGCGTATTATCGCAATCCCGATTTCGTCTGGAAGTGGTACCAGTACCGTTTTGGCCTGGTTGCTAGAGCCGAGCCGAATCCCGGCCATTATGCCGTCGCCGAACTCGAAAAGCTGGTTCCCCGCCTTGTCGTCCTGACCCAGAACATCGACAACCTCCACACCCGCGCGGGCAGCACCGATGTCGTCGAGCTTCACGGGAATATCAGCCGGTTCAAGTGTTCGGCCAACTGCCGGGGTGATCCGACTGTCGTCGATCTGAATACCATCGACCACGACGAGGATCACGCCCCCCACTGCCCGCACTGCGATGCGCTGGTCCGCCCCGATGTCATCTGGTTCGGCGAGAATCTCCCGGCGCAGGCCATCGACCGCGCCTTTGCCGTCTCTGCCGGATGTGACCTGATGCTGGTTGTCGGCACATCGGGGATCGTTCAACCGGCGGCGTCGCTGCCCGTGCTCGCCCGCCGCTCCGGTGCGATGGTGATCGAAGTGAACCCCAATCCCGGCCAGATCACGCCCCTTGCCCATATTTTTCTACAGGGGCCGTCCGGCGAAGTTCTCCCCCGCCTTGTCGATGCTGTCCGCGAAATGCGCAGCGGGTAAAAACAAGAATGCTGACCATCTGGCTGTCAGCATTCCTGTCGTCCATCGGCGAGCCTCGCCGCGTGTAGTTTCTCCTATGCGCCAACCCTCGATTGGGTGACATCGGGGCATGGGGCTTCTCTGCCCTGTAGTTCGGTGCCGACCATGACCATCCATTCGCCCAGCCGTGCGGCCAGGATATGCTGATGGTCGCGTGCTGTGTTCTTCAGGTGATGCGTGTCCACCTGTTGCAGCTTCGCCTGTTGGTGCTGGAGCATCTTCTCCAGGTAGTATTCATTCCTGTACATGATCTTTTCCTTGTCGTTCTACAAATAAAAACCCGTTACTTTACGCAGCATCCCTGCCCCTGCTGTCTAGCCGCCGGTTTCGCGTTTGGGTTCCAGCGAAACACCGGGTTCGGTCAGGCTTCCATAGCGTTCTTTGAGCACTGTCCCCGTCTCGATCATCCATACCCCGATCTGTGCCAGGTGAGGCCTGCTGCGTCGTTCGCTCCGCTGATCGAGGCGCGGCGCTGACAGCTTGCGCTGGACTTCGGCCTGGCGGTGCTCGACGAACTTTTCCAGGTAAAAACTGCTTCTCTGCTCCATCTTTAGTTCCTCCCCATGACCAACTGTTGTCTTCGAAAAGATGAGCAAGTTACCAGTACGTCGTAAATCCGGCTTGGTTCCAATAAAAGGCGTCTTTTGTATACCGGTAATGCTTATAGTTGTACTAACCGCTTCACCGCATCGAACGTGCTGTTGAACCGTCGTGAGTTCAGGCGGAAGCACTTTGCTCCTTCTTTTCGTTGTGAATTGAGATATCCCGCAGCCGCCAACTGTGTCAGGTGCCGCTGTGCTGTCGATTGTGTCAAATCAAGCTCATCCATGATTGCCGATGTACATAATTCACCTCTTTCCGCGATCAGCGACAGTATCCGCAGTCTGGTTTCATCAGACAGGGCATTGAGTCTCACCAGAATCTCGTTGATGCTCAGGTCGGGCGAACTGGTGTGTACGCCTTCCGGCACCCGTGCGCCGAAAACGCACCAGACCGTGTCCTCGCCCATGAACCAGTACTTGTATGGCCCGATGTGCGCCGCCGGCGAGAACACCAGTTTCTTCGCCGTGTCCATACAGTACAGGGATTTGCTGCATGGTTCGTCGTCGAATACGAACCGGTACGCATCCATCTTCGACATTACGCCGAAATCGACCTGTTTGAAGGCGTCCGCTGACTCTTGAACGATGGGTTTGACTCGTTCCCATTCGTCCCGCATGGTCGTTTCCCACCAGCGTTCGAGGTGGGAGACCACTACCTCTTTAAGGCGAGGTGGGTCGAGCAGCAGCCGGTACCCCTCGGCTTCGACTTCGATGTCAATCGGGTGTGATGGCAGCCGCATTTGTAAATAGCTCAGGAAGTCGTCCATGTTGTCCAGCAGCGCCATCGGCTCCGGCGTATTGCTGATGTCCACTTCGGGTTCGCTGAACTGTTCGCTGACGTATCTCTCCAGCACCCGGTCACGGAGTTCTTCCGGTTCCCTCGCGTGCAGGTCGTCCAGGTAGCTCTCGAAGTCGTGATAGCTGCGTGAGGGTTCGACGGCGTAGTGCAGGCCGATCATCACCACCTGGTGATGGAACATCTCTTCTTTTGACATTGCCGCTGCTGTCTGGTTGATCCAGTCCGAGAAGCCGGAGGCTTCATTTACTTTTGCAATCGCAAACAGGCTGGTAAATGTATTGTGCGCAGGTTCGACTGCGGTTGTAATCAACGATTGCCGCACCGGTGAGATGAAATCGGGATTGGGCATTGTGTTTCTCCTTCTTTCCAGGTTTTTACGATGGTAACACACAATCGGGCGTTATCCAATTACCTGGGTTACCCGGATTAACGGGTTACATGAATAATATATCACTATCTGCTCCTCATGTCAAGGGGGGATTGACCAACCACCCCCCCTGAGAACCGTCATCTCTTGCCTTTTCCCTTTTTCTTTTTAATCCGATGCGTGGTATGGTAGGCGTCGTGCAAGGGCTTGATTGTAGTGGTTTGCCTGTTCGCTCTTTGGAGTAAAATCTGGCGCATGGAAAAACCTTCGGCTTCGAAGCCGCGCAAACTGGTTCCCGATTGGGCTGACGCTGGTCACCCGGTTTTTCACCTTGAGGTCGAACGCAGGAAGCAGAGTCGCGTGCTGCTGGCGATGCAGCAGGGCTGCCTGCCGGTGATCCTGGCCTGCACCGGGCTGATTTCTCTTGTCCTGTCGGCGCTGATCCTTCCTGCCCAGTTATATTGGAGCATCGAAGAAGGCTTTGGGGCGACCCTCGCCGCCCTGTTCTTCTCGATGCTGTTGATTCAGCTCATTGTGGGGGCCGCCGCCGGTGTATTGACCGTCACCCAGGCTTCCCCGGCCATCAGCGGGGAAGTCGAACTCCAGAGCTGGCATCTGCTCCGCGCGACGACCTTATCTTTGAAAGAGATCATCTTTGCCAAGTTTGCGGCGGTGATCCAGCAGAGCCGCTCGACGCTGATCGGCCTGATGCTGCTGCGCTTTGCCAGCACCATCACCGGGATCATCGGTACGGCCTACATCGTCCGGTCGATCTTTTACTGGGAGCCGTCAAGCTGGGAGAAGATGATCGACGAGTGGCTATGGGTTCTGCCGCTGATCACCTATGTTGTTTTCGTGATCTGGTATTTTGCCCAACCGGTCATCCAGATGGTGCTGAACAGTTCTATCGCTTTTCTGGCTTCGGCGGCGTCGCGCACCCGTTCGCGTTCGGTGGCCTTTGGCCTGACGGGCAGGCTGGCGCTGTGGGTGATGTCGATCCTGCTCAATGTCGGCCTGATCTATGGCCTGTTTTATATCCTTGTAATCAACTGGGCCGATCCTTCCTATGCGCCGATTGAGTTTTTCCATGTCTTCCCCCAACCGGAACCGGAAATCGTCGTTTTTGTGCTCACCCTGACCGTTCTGCTTTATATCCTTGTCGTGCTGGCCCTTCAGGTTGGATCGATTGCCCTGCTGCTCAACCTGACGCAGCGCCGCGCCCGGAAACTGTGAGAACTGTGCTGATGGATCATGCATCTGAGATAAATTCAAGGCAGGCAAAGAAGCCGGTTGGCAAACGCTGGAGGAGGCTCTCCCGGCGTCGGAAGCGGCGCATCGTGCAGATCGGTTGTATTCCCGCTGCCCTGCTCACCTCCCTGTGTCTCTGGGTGGTAGTTGTCCTCTATGCCGAAATGGACAACTTCTATTATGGCTACTCCTATGATGATCGCCTGCGCACCTTTGCTGGGGCAGCGATCATCATCCCGGCGATTTTGCAGTTATTGGCAACCTGGATCATGACCTGGCAGGTCGCTGCTGTCGGCGCGCGGGCCGTCTCCGGCGGTGAGCAGACGCTTGGCCTGCGTCAGCGTGTGATGTTCCGCCGCTGGCTCATTTCGCCGCTCGCCGTCTTTCTCCTGCGGCTGCTTATGCTGGGCGGGATCGTCTTCCTTGTTTCGATCTACGCGACCCGTATATTTGGCTCCACTGTCTATGTGGATATTCTCGAAGCCATTGAAGATAGTTTGAAGTATGCTCATCAATATCCGGGTTTTCGCCTGTACTATGTTTTTGCGATCTATGCGGCAGCGGTGACTCTCCTGATGATAATGATCGGGCCGTTTCTGCGGGCGCGGTATAATCTCGCGCTCGGTTCGCTCGTTTCGACTTACCCCCGACGCAGCTATCAGCGTCCCTGGACGGCGGTCAGTTTCCGGCTGGCGCTTGGGATGTTCACCACGCTCGGCCTGGTCTGGATCGGTTCGCTGGGCGGGTTGATATTCTTGACCATAACTGATCCTTCATATGAAAGTCCTGATTATTCTTACCTGGTCAACCGTACCATCCCGTCCATTGTCGACGATGTTTTTGTCTATGTTGCACTGACGGCGGTGCTGTTGACCCTCAACCTGTTGGGGCAGGTTGTTTTACCGTTTATCTATACCGCGCTGGCGAAGAAGCGTCTCAACCGGGGCTTACATAAAGGAACGGCACAGTGAAGATATTCATCACCGGGCATCGGGGCCAACTGGGGTTGGCCTTGAAGTCTGCCTTGAAGGAACACAAATTGTTTGGCGGCGATCTCCCCGATTGGGACATGACCGACCCGGAGCAGGTCAAACGGGCCTTTGCCGAATCCATGCCGGATGTCGTTGTTCACTGTGCGGCTCTGACCGATGTCGATCACTGTGCCCGGCACCCCGGTGAAGCCGTCAGGGTCAACGGGGTAGGGACGTACAATATTGCCGTGACCTGCCGCGAGATCGGCGCAATGCTGGTCGCGATCAGCACCAACGAAGTGTTCGACGGCAAATCGAACCGTCCTTACCAGGAATACGACTATCGCAGCCCGGTCAACCCTTACGGCTATTCGAAGTTCGTTGCCGAGCAGGTTGTCGAGCGTTATGCCCCCAGCTATATGATCGTCCGCACCGCGTGGCTCTATGCGCCGGACGGCGTGAACTTCATCCACAAGATTCTTGATCGGGCGCGATCCGGCCAGCCCTTGAAGGTCGTCACCGACGAAGTCGGCTCCCCGACCTATGCCGTCGATCTGGCTGGAGCCGTCGCTAAACTGATCGAAGTGGGCAAACCGGGGATTTACCACATGGTCAACGCCGGGGAATGTTCGCGTTATGATTTTGCGGCAGAGATTCTCCGCCAGTCGGGGATCGACGTGGAGATCGCGCCGATTACCTCCGCCGCCTTTGATCGCCCTTCGACACCCCCCTCATATGCGCCGTTACGAAACGTCTTTGGCGCGGCCTTTGGCGTCACCATGCGCCCCTGGCAGGATGCGCTGTCCGCTTACCTCGCCGATCACGAGTCGGAGTAACCCGCCCGATGTCCGTCGAACCGCTTGCCTCGGTGATCATCCCCAACTGGAACGGGTTGAAATTCCTCGCCCCCTGTCTCGACTCGCTCACAAAGCAGACCGTCGAACCGGTCGAAGTGATCATTGTCGATAACGCTTCGACCGATGGCTCGCAGGCTTTAATCCGGGACCGATATCCCGAAGTCACCCTGATCGAGCTGCCGGAGAACCGGGGATTCACCGGTGCCTGCAACGTTGGAATGGAAGCGGCCCAGGCTCCAATCGTTATTCTGCTGAACAACGATACAGAAGTCGAGCCGGATTGGATCGAGCAGGTCTTGGCCGCCTTTGATCGCCACCCCGATGCGGGGTCGATAGCCAGCAAGATGCTGCTCTACGATCAGCGTGATACGCTCCACAACGCCGGGGATTTTTACCGGGTTGACGGTCAGGCCGGGAACCGGGGAGTCTGGCAGAAGGACGGCCCCGAATTCCAGCAGGAGCAGGCCGTATTTAGCGCCTGCGGCGGATCGTCAGCCTATCGGCGCGCCATGCTCGACCAGATCGGCCTGCTCGATGACGCCTTTTTCTTCCTGATGGAAGATGTCGATCTCGGCTGGCGGGCGCAGCTTGCCGGGTGGCAGTGTATCTACGCGCCGCAGGCGGTAGTCTATCACCATCTCTCGGCGACCGGCGGCGGAAAGACTGCCAGCTACTACGCCGGGCGGAACACGCTCCGGGTGATCGCAAAAAACTACCCCGGCCCGCTGCTTCGAAAATACCTGCCGCAGATTGCCCGTTCTCAGTTCAGGCAGGCGTTCGATGCCATCAAAGCATGGCGCGGCGAGGCGGCCCGCGCCCGGCTGCGCGGCATGTTCGCCGGGCTGGTCGCGCTCCCCGGCCTGATGAAACAGCGGCGGCGGATACAGGCCGGGCGTAAAGCCACTATCGACGATATCGAGTCGATCCTGACCCCTGTTGAGGAGCAGGTTTCATGAAGCAGATCGTCATCACCGTCGGAGATCGGACGTTCAAGGCGAAACTCAACGAGAGCCTGACCGCCACGCTGATCTGGGACGCGCTCCCTATCGACGGGGCGGCCAGCGTATGGGGTGACGAGGTTTACTTCGAAATCCCGGTCATCGCCGATCAGGAACCCGGCGCCCGCGAGGAGGTTGAAATCGGCGAGTTGGGCTACTGGCCGGTCGGCAAAGCCTTCTGCATTTTCTACGGCCCCACGCCTGTCAGCAGCGGCGATCAGCCCCGCGCCTACAGCCCGGTCAATATCGTCGGCCAACTGCTTGGCGATGCCACCCAACTGCGCGGCACACGCTCCGGCGCACCGGTTCGGATCATCCGCGATGTGGTCGGCTAGATGGCAGCGATGGCTTTATTTGATCTTTTTTATGCGCCGGGCGATACTAGCGGCCTTGACTTGAACCCGAAAACTACCTTGAGGAACGTATGACAACGCAGGATCGGCCACTGCTTTCAATCATTATCCCTGCCTTCAATGAGCAGGAACGTCTGCCCACCAGTCTCGATCAGCTCGTCGAATTCACTGCTCGCCAGGACTACGGCATCGAAGTGATCGTCGTCAACAACAACAGCAGCGACGGGACTCCTGAAATTGCCGCTGACTATGCCAGCCGCTACAAATGCATCCATACGCTGGACGAGCCGCGCCAGGGCAAAGGAGTGGCGGTCAATGCCGGGATTATGGCCGGAAAAGGCGACTATCTGTTCGTGTGTGACGCCGATTTCTCGATGCCGGTCGAGGAAGTCTCGAAGTTCATGCCGCCTGCTTTGAACGGCTACGACATTGCCATTGCCAGCCGCGAACTGTCCGAATCGCGCCGGATCGATGAACCGGCCTACCGGCACCTGATGGGGCGGGTCTTCAATTTCATCGTTCGTGTGCTGGCAATCCCCAAAATCCAGGATACCCAGTGTGGATTCAAGGTGTTCAGCCGCGAAGTAGCCGAAAAAGTCTTCCCGATGCAAACCATCGACGGCTGGGCCTTCGATGTCGAAATCCTGTTTATTGCCCAGCGGCTTGGCTACTCGATTGTCGAGGTGCCGATCAACTGGTACTACATGCCCCAGAGCCGGATCAGCCCCCTGCGTGATTCGATTAATATGCTCGTTGAAGTCATCCACGTGCGCCTGAACGGATGGCGCGGGCTTTATGGATCGAAACGGTGACAAAAGAGCCTCCCCCTCGGTTGACGCACGAGCACGCCTTCGTCGAGCAGGGCTTTCTGGCCGTGTGCGGCCTCGACGAGGCCGGGCGCGGGGCGTGGGCCGGGCCGGTTAGCGCCGGGGCGGTGATCCTGCCGCTTGATCAACCCGAAATTTACGAGATTCTCAAAGGGGTGCGTGACAGCAAGAAATGCACCCCCTTGCAGCGCGAGCGGCTTTTCCCGGTGATCTTCAAGGCCGCCGTCGCTGCCGCGCCGGGGCTGGCGAGCGCGGAGGAGATCGACGAGTTCGGTATCATCGGCGCGACGCGGCTTGCCATGCGCCGGGCAATTGAATCGCTGAATGTGCCACCCAATGCGCTCCTGATCGACGGGCGCTATTTGAAGCTGCCCGCGGTCAATTTGCCGCAGAAAAGCATGAGCCGGGGCGAGCAGCAGTCGTTGAGCATCGCGGCGGCGAGCATCGTCGCCAAAGTCACCCGTGACCGCCTGATGGCCGAAATCGACGACCTGTATCCGGGTTATGGTTTTGCCCGGCACAAAGGCTACGGAACGATCCATCATCGAAGGGCGCTGGTCGATCTGGGGCCGAGCCCCTTGCACCGGCGAACGTTCGCGCCGGTGCGCCGTAGAATCAAAGGTGAGCTATTTTATGAAACTGGCGCTGGTTCATGACTGGCTAAACCAGCACGGTGGCGCGGAGAACGTGCTGGAAGAACTGGCCGGGATGTATCCGCAGTCCCCGATCTATACTTCGATCTATGCCCCCGACCGCATGCCAGAGTGCTACCGGGATTTCGACATTCGCACCACATGGATGGATCGCCTGCCGGGAATCCATGCCCATCACCAGCCCTACGTCGCCGTCTATCCGCTGGCGTGGCAGGGCCTCGATTTGGGTGATTACGAGGTCGTCCTCTCGAACAAGAGCGGTTTCTGTCACGGCGTCGACGCCGGTGACGCGCTTCACATCTGCTACTGCCTGACGCCCACCCGCTTCCTCTGGCAGTTCGACCATTACGTCGAGCGGGAGCGGTTTTCGTCGCTTACCTCGATGATCAGCCGCCCGGTGATGCGTATGCTCCGCCGCTGGGATTACCGGGCCGCGCAGCGCGTCGATCACTTCATTGCCATATCGTCGGCCATTCAGCGCCGGATCGAAAAATTCTACAACCGCGAGGCGGTTATCATTTACCCGCCGGTCGATGTAGATCGCTTTGCGCCTGCTGCCGTGCAGGATGATTATTTCCTGGTGGTCTCGCGGCTGATCCCCTACAAGCGGGTCGATCTTGCTGTCGAAGCCTGCACCGCACTCGACCTGCCGCTGATCGTCGCTGGGGATGGGCGCGACCGGGAGAAGCTGGAATCCATCGCCGGGCCGACCGTCCAGTTTTTGGGTCGAGTCGCCGATACCGATCTGGTCGACCTGGTCACGCGCTGCAAGGCGTTCATTTTCCCCGGCCTCGAAGATTTTGGCATTGCGCCGGTCGAGGCGCAGGCGGCGGGCCGCCCGGTGATCGCCTTCCGGGGCGGCGGGGCGCTCGATACCGTCATTGAGAGGGAAACGGGCCTGTTCTTCGACGCCCTGGCGGCAGAAAGCCTGATCGCGGTCCTGCGGGAATTCGACGCCGGGCTGTTCGATCAGAAGATCATCCGGGCCAACGCCGAACGCTTCGACGCCGCGATTTTCCGGCGTGAGTTGGCAGCATTTGTCGATGCACGGTACGATGAAGCGGTCA
>DAOUES010000164.1:0-9925 GCA_034430335.1 Anaerolineae bacterium
GAGCTACCCAAGGTGTTTTTGACAACTGAAAAGTCTGCCAGTAAACAGAAAAACGATCAGCGAAAAATCGGGTTATGTCGGAATACTCTCCATTTCGATCCGTTTTAGGGTGGCCTAAAGCCGGTCATTTTCGTCCGTATTCCGACATGACCCCTCTATAGGGCTGCACCGAATCGACCACCATGCGCCACGCCACCACCGCGCCCAGAAGCGCAAGCCCTCCCCCGACGAAGAACGGAAGTTGGAATGACCAGACGGCCAGTATCCCTGCCAGCAGCGGGCCCACGGCTGAGCCGAGCAGGAAGCCCATCGTCACGAAACTCATCTGCCGCCCTTCGCTGCCGGGGGCAGCCGTATCGCCGGCGAGCGCAAAAGCTGGAGCCGCCACCGCTGCCGATCCAATCCCCTGTACCAGACGCAGGATGATCAGCTCAATCAGATTAGTCACCAGGCCCAGCAAGGCAGTAGAGGGGACGAGCAGCAGCAGACCGGCCACAATTAACGGTTTGCGTCCCATGCTGTCCGACCAGCGGCCCAGCGGAATCTGGACGATCAGGCGGCTGATCAGGAGTGCGCTGAAGGCGATGCTAAAGGCTGTTGCCGTCACATTCAGCCGTGTGTTGAACTGCGTTTCGAGCGTCACCATCATGGCGATGGCAAGCGCCATTGAGAAAGAGGCGAAGCTGACCCCAAACAGGCTCGGCGTCAGAATCGACAGATCGAATAGCTTGAAGGGTCTGGCCCGCTGAGCAGAGAGATCGGTGGGCATCTCCTTTACCCACAACTGCACCAGCACGAAGCCGATAAAAATGGCAATCCCCCCGGCGAAGAAAGCCGAGTTGAAGGTAAAGTGGTCGGCCAGATAGCCGCCAATGAACGGTCCGGCAGCAAACCCAATGATCCGCATGGTGCTATAAATGCCCATCGAACCGCCGCGTGTTTCTTTCTCGGTGGCAGTGGTCATCATCGCCAGCGAAGCCGGGACCGTTAGCGCGACGCCGATCCCTTGCAGGGTACGCAGGATAAGAAGGTCAGTGAAACGGCCTGCCAGCGCAAACGCCAGCGTCGATACGCCCATCGCAACCAGCCCGATCTGGATAACGAGTTTGTGCCGTCCGATCCGGTCACTGAAGCTGCCCATTACCGGCTGGAGGATGGCAGTCACAATTCCATAGGCCCCAATCAGCAGGCCAACTCGTACTGTGTCGGGAAAAGGAAAGAGGGGGGCAGCAAGTTGCTCGACGTACAACGGCAGGACGATAAACAGGATGCTGTTGCCGACCGCATCTCCCATGCGGGCAAACGAGAGGGCAAAGACAACCCGGTTGGCTCCCATGCGCCTGGCGAAACTCATTCGGATGACGACCTTTCAAACGCGGTACAATGAAGGGTGACTTCTGACCACCAGGTAATCAGAAACGATCCGCTGTTAAGTATACCAGTATGTTGGTGGTCAGCGCATAGTTGTCGGGCTTGACCAGGTCGCGCAGCCGTTGTTTGGCAAGGCGGAAATGGGATCATGTCGGAATATGCCTGGAAACGACCAGGTTTAGGACAGTCTAAAGCTGACCGACATGGAGGGTATTCCGACCTGACCCCGGGTTCAATCCCTCCGGCGTGAGCGGCCTCCTCGGTTTTCGTTGCGCCCTCTCTCTTGAGTAGCTCTGTTTTCTGGGGTGTGTGTGGAGGGCGTGTCCCCCACCGTCTTTTTCCCGGCTAATACTTTAACAAAATCGGCATTGACTTTGTGCCTGGGTTGCTAATTACCGATAAAGTCTAATGACTAATGGCCATGGCGATCCTGCCCATATTTCACACTCTAGCGGTATGGGGCCGCAGCGCTCAATGCGCCACCGTCGTGATGGAGGATCTGCCGGGTTCTATCTAACCCCCCTGCCACAATACAATACTACCCGCAGGTGCCCCAATATCCTGGCCAATGACCGGGCATTTTACCTGCAACAGGAAGAATACCCGCGCTCCCTGGTCGCTCAACATTTCGTAGTTAGCCTGACCTTTTGCGATGATCAGTTCCGCTGCTTCAAAGCGTCTTCTGAAGTCGTCTGAACACTGCCTGAGGATTGTGCCCGGTGCATCCGATCCCGTCTCAATGACTTCGGCAGCCAGATCGATGCCTGCATCCAGCGCATCAGAGCGAACTGCATCATTCAGCACCGGACCGCTCTTAACGGCATAGCTCACAGGCACATCCAGTGTTTCAATCAACACACGGTCGAAGACCGTCTCGCCGGTATTGTCAGCCAGATAAAGGACCCTGTCGGCTTCTGATAGTGCTGCGCGCAGTTCTGCCCGCCGATCTAGGGCAAAGGACTGCGCCAGCACACGCTTCAATGTAGATTCGAGGTCATAGTCCTGCGAATAGCCAAAGTCGATAATATTCCCGGCGATGCTGATCCGGAGAGCGGCATCTAGCGGATCGTCAGCCTGATGCACTACCTGCTTCAATTCGGGATAAAGCGCCAATGCGCGTTGAGTGCTGACCTGTTTAGCTTCATAGTACGGATCATTTACTCCGGTTTGCTTCCGTACCATCTTATGTATCCGGTAAGCAATCTCAGGTGGCGATAAGATGGTTCCAACTGAATGCCGACCAAGCAAGTCTAACGCCTGGCACATAATATCGCGCTGCTGCGCTTCGTCAGCGCCGGCCATGCGTGCCGCTTGGAGTGTCTGTCGGACAAAACAGGGATAGCAGTCAAGATAGGTCTGCACCTGTAACCTCCAGTCTGAGGTGGAAATTATCACAAGGGAAAACGGTGAACCTGCCGGAAGTTCGCACCTTGCTTGATGGCCTGCAGTACAGTAGAGCGATCTATCATCTGGCTATGTAGGCTTCTTCAATTGACAGGTAAATTTCCCGGCGGGGCACGTCTCTTTGTAGCCACATTTTGGACATATGGCTGCAATATAAAGAGCTGTGTGGGCACCGATCAGGACAACCAGGGCCAGAACGTACCACCACGATAATGTTGTCAGCCAATAACAGGCGTAGAGAAAGGTGAGCAGGACCATCCACTTGCCCAAATTCGCATACCGTTCGAAAAACCGCTCCTTATAAAACGGGGCTAAAGGTTATGGCATAAACGCCTGGCCCATTCGTAAGTGTAGTCTTGATGGTTCACGAAACCTGCTCCTGAAATAGTATTGGAAAGCAAGATCAAACCATAACAGCGTCGTTCTGCTGCTCTTTGTCAATGTCTGGGGTCGACGGCCTGGCTGCGCGCCTCAGTCGGGTAATGCGCTGGCGCCGAACTCCAGAAACGAGCGCCATGCCGCTGTACGACCTGTGCTTTTCCGCCGGTTTGAAGCGTCTCTAATACCTCTCGGACCTCGCCCGGTGCCCACTGTTCCAGCGTCCGTACCAGGTCCTGCTCCAGCATCGGGTGGCGCGTGATAATGTTGACAATCGCATCCGCCAAACTGTCACAGCCGCTTAGATCGAAGGTCCCTTCGATGGGATGGATCACGCGCGCAACATCACCCAGAATTGACCGGGCGCGCATCAATCCCTCTTCATCCGGCGGCTCGACCCAGGTCTCAGCCGGTGGGCGCGTGGGTAGACCGATATGTACCTCATCGGGTTTGGCTCGCTGAAGCACCGCAGCGATGTCACGCAGTGCCTCTTCGGTATCGTTTAAACCACGAACCAACATGACCTCGATCCACAGTTTGCCCTCATACTCACGCCTGAAAGCCTCCAATCCCTCCACCAGCCGTTCATACGTAACTTGCGGGTGAGGCCGGTTGATCCGACGGTATAGTTGGGGCGTTCCGGCATCCAGGGTAGGCATAATGGCGTCGGCCGCGGCCAGTTCCTCTCGAACCTCAGACCGATAGAGCAGCGTCCCGTTAGTAATCACGGCCACCGGGTGATCCGTCAGCCCTTTCACCGCTCGAATCAGCCAGCCGATGCCGCTGTGCAAAGTCGGTTCGCCCGATCCGACAAAGGTCACCCAGTCGATTTCATCCGGATGGTGGGCTTCAAGTACTTCACGCACCTGGTCTATGATCTCGCCGCGCGGGATATATTCCCGGCGCTCGTTGACGACCGGCTGAGTGCGTCCTAACTGGCAGTATACGCAGTTCCAGTTACAGGTCTTGAGCGGAATGGTGTCAATCCCCAACGACTGCCCTAACCGCCGCGAAGGGACGGGGCCAAAAACAACTTTCATCAGACAACTCTTCTCTAAACACTGCCTCTAACCATATTTTCAGTCGTAACGCTGGCGTATCACTTCATCCGTCAGGACATGCTGGATTCGCTCCTGCCATTCTGGCGATACCCAGGTACCCAGAGCCTGATGGGTCACGTAATAATTCTGTGGGATAGGATGCGTTCCAAGCACAACCTCCAGGCCGTACTTAATCTCAATAAACCGGATAAAATCATCGATGTAAGGACAGGGTGGGTAGCCAACCAGAAGGCCTGTTGCCAGATGGACGACTTCGACACCATTCCGTTTCATCTCTGCCGGGGCATACTCGACGTTGCCACCTGGGCATCCTCCACAGGTGGTGTAGCCTACCAGTTCAACTTCTTCTCCCCGGTACTGGCTGAAAGCCCCCTCGCGCTGGGCTAGAGACCTCAAGCACTTCCCACCAGCACAGGTATGCCAGCGCTCGCAGATGATGATGCCTGCTTTCTTCATAGTTACGGCTCCATTATCCCAACTCGACTACATCACACGCTTCGCACTCAGGGTGTTTGAGAACAAAAAAACGCGTAATGCCAAGAAACCTTGTCTGTGCCTAAAACGAACCAGATCATTACGGGCTTGAGTGCGCAGGTTAATTATTGCCCGTGCTTGTGGTGATCGGTGCTTTCCTTGCAGGGTGCTGCAGCGCTCATCGTGCCGTCGAGGTAGCAGTCGAGCGTGCTGCGAACCGTGCCGCTGGCACCGGACGCGGTCTCGATGCCGAACTGCTGGAAAAATTCAATCGCCCGGTGGCCCATTCCACCGCTGAGCATCACGTCGGCTTTCTGCGCGTGGATGAAGCCCGGCACCTGCCCCGGCTGGTGGCTGGCGAAAAACGGGTTGTCGACGATCTCGACTTTCTGGACTTCCTTCCCCTCGACATCGACCAGTGCGAAGAACGGGCAGCGCCCGAAGTGCTGCGCGACGACGCTGTTCAGGCCGTCGCTGGTGTCTGCTGAAATCGCAATACGCATATGTGTGTCTCCTTCACTATACCTGCTCGTCGTTAATCAGCGCGGTGAGTTCCTCCGCGCCGACATATCCTTCGACCGTAAGCTCCTGAGACTCTACCCCGGAAACCTCCGATACGGCCAGTTTTATCTGCTGGACCAGCGCAACCGCCAGCGGGCAGACCGGCGACGAGGGGCGAAAGGTATAACTCACCCGCCCGCCTTCGCCGACCTCCAGGTCTTCGACCAGGCGCATACGCACTACGTCGGCACCCGTCTCCGGGTCGATCACCGTGCGCAG
This sequence comes from Anaerolineae bacterium, assembly GCA_034430335.1. GTDB lineage: Bacteria > Chloroflexota > Anaerolineae > Aggregatilineales > UBA3940 > JAFGOY01. Next base: position 5,469 of record DAOUES010000164.1, read on the forward strand.
CCGCTCGACGATCGCCGTTTTCAACTTTTCGATGTCGCTCCCGCTCATCCTGACAACTCCTCAATCCGGGCGGTGACTTCATCCCACACGCGGCGCAGCGCACGGCTGGCGGGTGCATCCGGCTGGAAAACGGTCACCGGCTGGCCCTCCACCATCGCCCCGGTGACGGTCGTATCGAAGGGAACGCGGCCCACGACCGGAATCCCCTCTGACTGGCAGAACGCCTCGATCCCGGCAGCGCCTTCCGGGTAAATATCGGCTTTGTTGATGCACACCATCGCCGGGACGTCGAAATGGTTGGTGGTTTCGAGCGCCCGGCGCATATCGTGGACGCCGGACGCGGTCGGTTCGGCGACAATCAGCGCGAGGTCGGCCCCGGACACCGCCGAGATCACCGGGCAGCCGATACCGGGAGGGCCATCGACCAGCACCAGGTCACAGCCCTCGTCGAGCGCAAGCAGCCGCGCCTGCTGCTTGACGAGCGTCACCAGCTTGCCGGAGTTCTCCTGTGCCGGGCGCAGCGCCGCATGGAACAGCGGCCCGTACCGGCTCTCCGACCGGAACCACTGCCCGACGACCTGATCGTGCATGCTGATCGCCTCTTCCGGGCACTGGTAGACGCAGGCGGCACAGCCATCGCAGGCTAGCGGATCGATCTTATAGCCGCCTTCGCCGTCATCGAGAACGGCATCGAAGCGGCAAACGTCCTGGCAGGTGGCGCAGGCGTTACACCGATCCTGATCGATAGCGGCGATCTGCCCGCCCCGGAAATCCTCACGCAAGATGATTTCGGGTGAGAGCACCAGCTCCAAATTCGAGGCGTCGACGTCGGCATCGGCCAGCACGGTGCGGAAGGGCGACGTTTCCTGCGCGAGCAGGTGAGCGAACGCTGCCGTGACGCTCGTCTTGCCGGTGCCGCCTTTCCCGCTGAGGATGACAAGCTGCTTCATGATGCCACCCCCTCGACGATCCGGTCGTACAGGTCGCGGAACCGGTCGAGATATTCCGGGAACGCCTCGACCAGCGCTTCGCCCCGCGCCAGCGCCTCGGCGATCCGACGATCCATCGGGATGCGCATCAGGATCGGCACCCCGGCCTCGCGGCAGAACTCGTCGACACCCGCATCGCCGATCCCGTCCCGGTTGACGATCACCCCGGCGGGGATGCCGATCTCACGGGTCAGTTCGACCGCCAGCCTGAGATCGTGCAGGCCGAAGGGCGTCGGCTCGGTGACCAACAGCGCGAAGTCGGCACCCCGGAGCGACTCGACGACCGGGCACGATGCTCCCGGCGGCGAATCGAGGATCACGATGTCGGCGTCGATCAGGCCGCGCCACTTTTTCAACTGCGAGATGACCGGCACGGCCATCGGCTCGCCGACGTTCAGTAAGCCCTGCGCAAAATCGATCCCCGCCAGAAGCGGGCCGCCACCTGCCGCCGGGCCGCCTTCGAGTATTCCCTGTGCCTTCGGCACCTCGCGGATCGCCTTATGCGGGCAGACCAGCGTGCAGCTTCCACACCCGTGACACAGTTCGGGGAAGACGAGTGTCCTGCCGCCGAGCACGACAATCGCGTGGAACTGGCATACGTCGGCGCACTCGCCGCAGCCGTCGCAGAGATCGGGGTCGACCTCCGGGATCAACTGGTTGACCGTCTCACGGTGCTCGAAGGCCGGGTTCAGGAAAATGTGGGCGTTGGGCGCTTCGACATCACAATCGAGGCAGGCGACCGTCTGACCGGACTCCGAGAGCGCCAGAGCGAGGCCGGTGGCGACGGTCGTCTTGCCGGTGCCGCCCTTACCGCTTGCTACTGCGATGATCATTAGTGGCGTTTGGGGCCGGTCGCCGCGCTGACCTGTTTGAGCGTCCCCGCCAGGAAGCGGTCGAGCAAGTCTGACGGCGTGCCGTCGTCGGCTTCGTAGGCTTCGATACCGGCGGCTTCCAGCGAGGTGTAAGCGTTCGGGCCGAACTGCCCGCTGATCGCCGCTTTGACGCCGCTGCTAGCGAGGGACTGGACGGCCTGCGGCCCCGCCCCGCCCCGCGCCGACACTGCCGGGTTGGCTTTGGCTTCCCACTTGCGGGTTTCGCTGTCGATAAATATGAAAAATTCACACCGCCCAAAACGCGGGCTGAACGGGGTGTCGAGTTTTCCGTCGGGTGAAGAAATAGCGATTTTCATGATGTCTCTTTCGTACTTATTGATGCCGGTTTGAAACCCCACCATAATCCTCCCCCTTGCAAGGGGGAGGAAAACTGAACGTAAGTGAAGTTGGAGGGGGTTCCCAGGCACAAAAACGGTATTCTAATCCTTGTTTTCGAGCTTATCCAGCCGGTCGTTGATGTTCTTGAGCGTGGCCTGTAAGCCTTCGGACTGCGCCCGCAGTGCGGCGGCCTCCTCGTCGGGGGAGATGGGAGTCGGCGGGCCGTACCAGCCGAGCCCGCGCCCGCGAAATCCCCAACCGCGTCCACCGCCACCCGGGCCAAATCCGCGCCCGAAGCCGGGCAATGGGCCGTATCCTGGCCGATCTTCCCCGGCGCAGTCACCCGCGCCGCGTCCGGTCAATGGGCCTCTACCTGCTGGTCCTGTTCTATCGCCACCTGGCATGATGATTTCTCCTTACTGTCTATCCAGTTTCTTTTTTGTACCTATCCGAAATGAGCAAAGCGAATTTACGGATAGGTTTAGTATCGATTGCGCCGCCGCTGGCGGCCCTGCTGATTTCTACCCATACCACGCCCGCACCCATCCATCATCCGGCGGCCCCGACGGGAACCATCACGCGGGGGCGTGTTTCGCAAGGCCGGGACAGGGCGGTTGGCCGGTTGGATATCGCTCGACTGTGAGCGCCGTTCCAGCCAGTTGACGCCGATCTCGATCAGGCGCGGGGCCACTTCGATCAAAGCCGCGCCCAACACAGCACCCAGGGCAGGAGCCGCCGGTCGATGCGGCTCGATGGCCGTGTTTCTGACCTGTTCCGGGGCCGTCTCGACGGTAATCAGCGGCATGATCGCCTTCTGCGAACAGGCATCCTGACAGATTCCACAGTCCGCGCAGAGACTCTCGTCGATCACTGCCCTGTTTTCGAACAGGCTGATCGCCTGATCGGGGCAAACGTCGATGCAGTCCCCGCAGCCGTCACACTGATCCGGGTCAATGTAGCGCATCAGTCATCACCTCGATCCAATCTCGCGTTCATAAGCCTGCACCAAGTGGTCGATCTCGTCGCGAGTGCGGCGCAGATCGGCGATCCAGTCGGCGAGGTGTGCTTCACCGGCGGGCAGTATCCGGTATACCCGCCGCTGCGGTCCCTGGCTCTCCTCCCCCAGCCGGGAGGCGATCCAGCCCGCTTCTTCCATTTCGCGCAGGGCGCGGTAGACCAGGCTGGGATCGATTCCCCGTCCAAAGCCGAACTCCGGCAGCGCGTCGAGCAGGCTGTAACCATGCGCTTCGTCCCGGTACAGCAGGAACAACAGGCAGGGCCGCAGGAAGTTCATCACCCCCTGGCGGAGACCTCGCCCGCGCCCTCGACCGCGACCGCCACCTCGTCCACCTGGCATAGATAATCCCTCACACTAATCGACATTCGTCTATAGGATAGCTGTCTATTGACAAAAAGTCAATAGTTGTTTGGGGGCAGGTGCTGCAAATGGAGGTGATACTGTTGGCGAACCTCGCGCTCAGGTAGCAACAGCGTGTAACCGGGCAAAAGCAGAAGAGCGTGTTTGAGCAGGTTGTTCACCAGCTAACCAATGAGCAACACGGGTCAGGTTAATAGCCATAGCAGTGAGAAGATGTTGAAGATGGGTTTTTGCCAGTCCAATATACGAGTCCGACGCACGAGATTTTTTACGAGGGTTGCTTTACACTCGACTTTGTCCATTTTTGAGCAGAGAGCAGGGGCAGATTACGCATAAACCCAGAAATTCGTTCGAAATAGGTGAAGTCTGGGTCAGACTACAGACCCCATTCTATTTATTCGGGTTCCGCGATTGGTGTTGATGTTCCCTATGGTGGCGTTCTGGATAGATACATTATCGTCTCCTGCTGCTGCCGGCAGTTTGAGCGTAAATCCGGGCCAGTCTCGGCATCTGACCGATGTCTTATGTTCATCATAACTCACTTCCCGTGAGTGTCTACCAAATGGATAAAGTCGAGTTACATACATTCGCATAGATTATGTACGGCAACTATGGTTCGACTCACACCCGCCCTATCGAGAATGAAATGACCCCGTCAGAGTCATAACTCTAGCGGGGTTTTACAGTTGTCAGACCGGTATTACATACAGACCTGATACTTTCGGTTCTACGAGTTCACCAGCGCCTGCATTGCATCCTCGACCTGGTGCTGGAACCAGTCCCGGACGCCCGATCCGCGTACCAGTTCGCGCAGTGCTTCGGCCCGGCGGTGACGTTCCTCTTCGGTCATTATCAGGGCCTCGTGCATCGCCTTCATCG
>DAOUES010000165.1:0-9037 GCA_034430335.1 Anaerolineae bacterium
GATGATACAGGGTTTTCCCAATCCACAGGCTTTCTTCAGGGCCGGCTTCGTCGACCTCAAGGAACTCGGCGGCGTGTTCCAATACACCCTCATCCTCCAGCAGGCCGCATTCGAGCGCCTGCGTCAAGGCTAACACACACTGGGAGGTTTCTTCCACCGTACTCCGCGAAAATCCCCATCCACCGTCTTCATGCTGTTTTTCAACCAGATCGGATACACACAGTTGGGCCAGCTCGTCGTCGACCCCGGCAAAGGCCATGACCGCATGCGATACCGAATACATCGGGGAGATATGCCATTTATCGTCGAACAGCACGTCTTTCTTCATCTGGGAACGCAGCCAGCCGACCAACGGCTTGATCAAATTATGATGAGGACAGCCCGGCTGAGAACGCAGGGCAGTCAGCGCATGGATGTTGACCGACGCCGACGCGCCGCGCTCGCCTTTGTATCCCAGGAAATGATCCCCATCCCAGAATGCCATCACCGCTTCGTCAGATGGCTCACAGCCCGCCCAGTTCAGCACGGCAAACCCAACCAGCGTATCATCCGCATCGTTGACGAAGAACGTGTCGCTGTAAGCCAGCCCAGGTTCGTGGGCATCCCACGAAGCGCGGATGCTGTCGACGATATCGGTGATTTCCAGATCGTCCGGGTTCAACCCGGCCCGCATCAGGCTGTCGAGCACCCAGACCCGCTCGAAAACTTCGAAGGGCCAGCCCACCGGCACCGCCCCATTGCCGATCTCGATCACCCGCTGGAGGTATTCCGCCGCTCGCGGCGAATCGGCCCCGGCCCGGCGCTTGGACATCAAGTAGGCTGCCGTCGCAGCGGTCGATGTGGCAATCGCCCCCATCGCGTTCAGAATTTTATCGTCGAACTGCCTGAGCTGTTCTTCCGGCAGCATTTCCATGCTGAACCACCAGGTTGCCTGCCGGAAGGGTTCTGGGCGAAGGTTCTCGATCAACGCCAGTTTTTTACCGTTTAGATTATCAATATAGGCCCACCGATCAAGCGGCAGAGCATTTCCAAAGCTGCTGATAGTATCTCTCCGCAGCGCCGGTAAAAGAAGCTCGAAGCCAATCGGCTCGTGCGGTTCGCTTTCCAATTTCGGAGCATACCGCCGAAGCGCAGCAAGGCCCTGTTCAACCCTGTAGTGGTCATCCGGTTCGGCCTGCCAGGTATGCAAAGCCCGGATAGCCGCCAGTGTGTTCAACGTGCGCTCGTGAACATAACACAACGCTTCCTCCCCCCACCCGCCGTCATCGAGCTGGCTGTCCCGCAGGGTTTGAAGCGCTTCAGGCCAGGCCGGGCAGTCCGGTTCATCCACCGACGGCACCAGCGCAACCCAGGCCGTGCTATACATATCCGAGCCTAACCATCCCCGTAAGTCATCGATCCACGCCGGACGCTCTTTGGTCATTATATCCTCCACCCCAAGATGTAATTAGCGTGACAAGCGTTTCCTGTTTGAAGTCATCCCCTATTGATGAGAACCGATGGTTTTAAAACCGGCTCCTTTCGCCTTTATCAACATAAGTAACAGTCAAGATGTCGTATCAAGACACGTCTTCCAGGGTCTGTTCCAGGTCCTGGACAAAGGTGCGCGAGTTGATGGGTTTTGGGAAATAGGCCGCAAACCCGGCTTTCAGCGCCTCTTCTGCCACCGTGATGGAATGGAATGCTGTGATCGCCACCACCGGAATACGAGAAAGGAATGGATCGTCTTGCATGGTCGCCAGCATATCCCACCCATTCATCCCCGGCAGACCCAGGTCGACAACGGCCAGTGTAGGGCACTGCTCTCTAAGTTTGTCCAGCGCCTCTTCGGCGGTGAAGGCCGTATCAACGGAGATGCTGTAATGCTCAAGAATGGGCACCAGAACCGCCTGTGCATCCTCTTCATCGTCGACCAACAGCACATACCAGTTTGATAAATCCTGCACAATACACCTCCATATTTCCTTACGAAACACTTTCCAAACATTCAACCAGATCGTCCAGAAACGTAAAGACGGCCAATGGTTTACTCATATATCCCGCAAAACCCGCTTCAATGACCCGTTCCCGGTCGCCCCGCATGGCGTGAGCTGTCAGAGCAACTACCGGCACATTCGCCCCATTCTCGCTTGCCTTGATCCGTTTCAACATTTCCCAACCATCCATCATGGGCATGGAAATATCGGTCAGGACAAGCGTCGGATGCACACGGTAGAAGACATTCATGGCCTCTTTACCATCGGCGGCCTGGTAGACGGTCGCTCCGGCTGCGCCGAGAACTATTTCGATGATCTCGACACTGTCCGGCTCGTCATCGACAATCAGAACGCGCCATTCCGAAAGATCTGGACAGTTCATCAAGTCCTATCCTTCTGGTTCGACGAACGGCAGTGTCACCGTAAACGTACTGCCTTCACCCGGCACGCTTTCCACCCGGACATTACCTTTCATCAACAGGGTCAGCTCTTTGACAATCGCCAGTCCCAGACCGGCCCCCATATAAGCCCGCCTGGAAGTGCCGTCTACCTGCCGGAATTTATCGAAAATGAACTCCTGGGCGTGCCGGGCGATACCTATTCCGGTATCGGCGACTTTGACGCACCACTGATCCTCGTCTACCCGCTCCAGGGATACTTTGATATGGCCCTCGTCGGTGAACTTCACCGCGTTTCCGGCCAGGTTGATCATGATCCGTTCCAGCCGTTGGATATCCCCGTACATCTTGTCAGGAAGGGCAGCATCCGCTTCGGTGACGTAGGCGAGGTCCTTTTCAGCCGCCTGCGGTTCGATGACCCGTTTCACATTATCCAGCAGGTCTTCCGGTTTGAATTCTGCCACAATCAGGTCAACCCGGTTGGCCTCAATCCGGGAGATATCGAGCAGGTCGTCAATCAACGACAGCAGTCGTTCGCTGTTGAAGTGGATTCGCTTGGTCGTATGGCGGACTTTTTCGTCCATCGATCCCGCCAGCCCCATCAGCATGACCTCGGCAAAACCGATGATGGCATTGAGCGGCGTCCGCAGTTCGTGCGACATCGTCGCCAGGAATTCGCTTTTCAGCCGGTTTGCCTCCACCGCCTGCTTGACCGCCTTTTCCAGTTCGCGCGATTGTCTTTCAATCTGCTGGATGTTCTGCTGGCGGATGCTGGCCGATACGATGATCAGGACCGACATGATGGCGACAAAAATAAACGTATTGGTTACCGAAGAAATGGTGATTTCCGGTGACAGCATCGCCGGGACGAACAACACGACAAGGCTGTCGACAAAAGCCAGGATCACCGTCCATATCAGCGGGAGCAGAAGGCTTGCCAGCAGCACGTCCAGGGCCAGGTATCCCAGCATGTCGGTTGCCGATGCCGGGTCCTGGATCGCCGTGATTGTAGGAACGGCAGCCACCGCGCCAACGGCGATGGCCGCACCGATGTTGTAGTGTTTGACCGAACGCGCCAGGAGATAGGCCACAATCAGCAGCAGGTCAGAACCAACCAACACCAGGAAGATCGGGTTCTGCAATATTTCCTGACCTAGCAGCAGTGACGGGTTGGCTACCGTCGAGACGATTACACCGATCAACCCCAGGGGGATAACCATCACCAGCAGTGATAGCAAGAAACGCATCTGGCGGCGCAGTTCCGGTCGCTTCACTTCTTCGGCAGGTTCGGTCAGATAACTCCAGATACCCTGGATTGTTATTGGCTTTCTCTCTTTTACCTGACGCAGCGAAGCGCTTGTTTGCACACTCATTTCATTGGTCCTTTTCTCGTCCATCCTGTTTCTACCCTAACAACGCGCGGTCGACCGGAACCTCATCCCCCAACACGTCCAGAACCTTTCTTCGCAGGTCTGTCATCGAGAGACTGCCTTTTCGCAGCATCATCGAGTAGGGGATTTTTAGCGCTTCGGCCTTTTCTCGCGTTACCTGTTGAGCAGTGAAAATAATCACCGGCAGATCGGCTGTTCTTGGATTTCCCCGAAGCTGCCTCATTACCGTTTCACCATCCAGATAGGGCATGGTCAAATCGAGGATTACCAGCGAGGGAAGCTCCTTATTGATCAGGTTCAAGGCTTCAAACCCATCATAAGCCTGTCGAACAGGAACTCCCAACGTACCCAGTATCAATCTCAATATCTCTACGACATCACGATTATCGTCAACAATAACAATATTTTTCTTCATAATTAACCTTCTCGCCCATACTTATGCTATCAAGTCAACGTATAATACGTATATAAGCGCCAACCGAAAAAGCCTGGCGGCTGTTCATTTTGAACTCAACGCGGCAAAAAACCCCGGCATCTGTAATGCCATTGTAATTGTTAACATTGCTGAATCGGGGAATAAAGGGGGATTAATCCTCTATACCTGGGACACGAACCGGTACCCAATACCGCGTTCGGTCACGATATAGCGAGGATTAGAGGGGTCAGGCTCGATGATTTTCCTGAGCCGACCAATATAGATTCGAACATACTGCGAGTAATCGTCGTGCAGTGACTCGGACCACAGCGTTTCGATGATATCCAGAGACGAGACGACATGGTTGATATTCCGGACAAGCAGGGAAAGCAGTTGGAAATCGAGGAATGACAGCGTGGCGCGCTGCCCGTCGACGATGACTTCTTCACGGTTGAGATCAACCATCAGGCGCTCGTCGACATAGGCCACGCGCCCTTTTCGCCACGAAACATCGACGCTGCGCCTCAGCAGCGCCGTCAGGCGCGCTTTCAGAATGGTGGGGCGAATCGGCTTGAGGAGATAGTCATCCGCCCCCAGCCCTAATCCACGTATGATATCTTCTTCTTCTTGAGCCACCGACGAGATCATCAGGACCGGAACGTTGGTGAACGACCGGATCTGCTGGCAGACATCCCAACCGTTCATTCCCGGCAGTTGGATATCCAGGATCACCACGTCTGGATCGTAGCGCTTTATTTGCGCGATCCCATCCGCCCCGGTGCCGGAGGTAAAAACCTCGTACCCCTCGGATTCAAGATAAATCGTGATATATTCCTGGGTATCCGGATCATCCTCGATAATGGCTACTCGCAACGAACGTTTCCCTTCTCAACCAGACCTCGTTTCGCGAGCGCCACATCCCAAGCAAAAAATCGGGTGGCGTCTCGCCCTCACCACCATTCGGATAAAACCCAATGGTTATATTATTTATTCTATACTTACTTTTATTATTCCGATACCCTCTGACTCTTAACTCTTACCATAACATCGTCGATGATTTCCTGCATTCGCCGGGTATGCATACCGCGCCAGTAAACCTGCCCGCATTCTCTACACCGGTGAAATGATTCGATATGGCGTGCCGTATCAGGCATAAGCTGATCGACAACCTGTTCTTTCTCGACGGGTTCCAACAGCCCATTGCACCTGATACAGCGCACAAAAGGCAAAATCTTCACTTCCAGATCAAACCGCTCGACGATTTCCGCCAGGCGGTCGCGCGGGTTCATGCTGCGCACCCAGCAGCCGTAGGTGACCATCGTTCGTTTCAGCAGGCCGATATCGCGGGTCAGCAGAATGCGCCCTTCGTCGTGGGCAAGCCGGGCCAGTATGGGGTCGGCGAAATCCTGATCGTGGTTGTTCGTGTCACCATAGATTGTATCGAATCCCATCATCCGCAGGTAAGCCGCCAGCCGTCCCAGGTGGATATCGAGCACGAAACGCGGGGGATCGGGCAGCGGCGGGCGCAGCCGGACCTTTGGCGCGATCTCCACGCTCTCGAATCGCGGGTAGACATCCACCACGTCATGATCCTCGACAATCGCCTCGAACCCGACCGACCGGCCATTGGCAACGATCAGTTCTATTTCGGCGTGAGGAATGCCCAGCGATTCGATCATATCCTTGACGCTGCCCCGCCAGTCAAACTGCCGCTCGACCACCTGCCCGCGCTGCCCGCGCGGGAGGAAATCATTCAGTTCGCCATGAAAACGAAAACTGGCACAGGACACGGTCTTTATCCTTCTCGACGGTAAGACATCATTATAGCTGACCCCGGCCAGATAGGAGAATCGTCTGAGGAACGTATTTGTCACATCATCCGGCTTCGATATACAATCCGCCGCATGGTCGAATCAGGCAGCCCCCCGCACAAAATGAACCTCTTGATGTTGAGCGGTGACTCATCGGTAGCCCAGGAGCGGGAAAGCACCTTCTACCGGATGCTCCACCGCTTTTCGACGCATTGGGAGCGGATCGACGTGATCTGCCCGCGCGCGGAGGGTGCGGCAGAATGCACCGTCCACGGGAACGTTTATCTACATCCCTCGCCCTGGCACAAGGTCCGCCAGCCCTGGTTCATCAGGCAGAAGGGCGGCCAACTCCTCGCCGAGCGCCCCTATGCGCTGGTCGCCAGCCATGATTTCGGGTTCTTCTACAACGGGATCGGCGCACGCTGGCTTTCCCGTCAAAGCGGGGTGCCGGTCGTCAGCGAGATTCACCACGTGGAAGGCTACCCGCACGCGGTCACCACGCGGGAGCGGCTCTACCGCGCCCTGGCCCGCCGGTATATCCGCTGGGCGCGGTATTGGGCGGCGGCGTTCCGGGCGGTCAACCGGCACGAGGTGCCCGATCTGCTGCGCGAACTGGGAGTGGAAGATGAAAAAATCCTCGTCCTGCCTTCCCTGTTCGTCGACGCCGATATTTTCCATCCACTGCCTGATCTCGAAAAAGTCTACGATGTCGCCTTCGTCGGGCGGCTGGCGGCGAACAAAGGGCTGTTCACGCTGATCGACGCCTTCGCCCAGGCGCGGACGATGTACCCGGACATCCGGCTGGGGATTCTGGGCAGCGGCCCGCTCCGCAAAGAGATCGACCGCCAGATCAAATTACATTTACTGGCGGATAAGGTCACGGTCATCGACCGGGTGGACAGCGCGGAGGAGGTCGCCCGCTTCTACAACCAATCGAAGATGCTGGTCTGCGCTTCGACGGCGGAGGGAGGCCCGCGTGTGACGGTCGAGGCGATGGCCTGCGGTATCCCGGTGATCAGCACCCCGGTGGGCGTCATGCGCGAGTTGATCGTCGACGGGGGGAACGGCCTGCTGTTCGACTGGCAGACCGCGCAACTTGCCGCCTGGATCAGGCTGCTGCTCCACGATCAGGGCAAACGGGATCAGATCGGCGAGGCGGGGCGCGAATCGGTGCAGGACTTCGACGCCGACCGGGTGATCGACGCCTATGCGCGCGGCTACCTCGACCTGATCGACCGGCTGGGAGGCGCGGACTGATGCGCGTTTTGATGCTGGTACAGCTCATCGACGAGCAGGAATGGCTGCGCGGCTTCACCGTGAAATGGGTGCGGGCGCTGGCGGAGCGCGTCGAGCGTGTCGAGGTAATCACGCTGGAACTCGGCCAGGCCGACCTGCCGGAGAACGTCCGCGTGCAGTCGATGGGCAAAGAAAAGGGCAGGAACCGCCTGCGGGAACTGATCGGGTTCCACCGGGCGATGGTCAGCGTGATCCGCGATGTGGACGTGGTTTTCAGCCACATGACGCCGCTCTACACGATCCTGGCCGCGCCCTATGACCGGCTGTATCGCAAGCCCCAGGTGATGTGGTACGCGCACGGGCATGTCGGCTGGAACTTACGCCTGGCGCATATGCTGGCCGACCGGGTGGTGACCTCCACGCCGGAAGGGTTCCGGCTGGCAAGCCGCAAGCTCGACGTGGTCGGCCAGGGGATCGACACGGCCCAGTTCCACCCACCGGAAGACCCGGCCACGCGGGAGCGGCTGGTGCTGGCCGCCGGACGGCTGGCCCCGATCAAGAAGCATGAAATATTCATCGAGGCCGTCGGGCGGCTCGTCACCCGGCCCGGATTCGAGGACGTGCGGGCGATCATCGCGGGCGGAACGTCGCCCGAATTTCCCGGCTACGACGCGCAGCTTGCCGCGCAGATCGACTCGCTGGGGCTGGCAGAGCAGGTCGAACTGGCCGGGGCGGTGCCCTTCGACGCAATCGCCGCGCTTTACCGGCGGGCTTCGCTGCTGGTCAATCTCTCCGATACGGGCAGCCTGGACAAGGTCGTCCTGGAGGGCATGGCAACCGGCCTGCCGGTCATTGCCCATAACGCGGTGTTCCTGCCCGTGCTGGGCGATCAGCGCGAACGGCTGTGGTGCCTCTCGCTCGACCCGGATGCGGTGGCCGATCAGATCGCCGGGGTGCTGAATCTCCCGGCGGGTGAACGGGCGGCGCTGGGTGCCGACCTTGCCGAACGGGTGCATGCCGGGCATGACATCGAGGGCCTGTTCGACCGGCTGGTCGCCATTTTTGAGCAGGTCATCGCCGGATAGACAGCCATGATCACGAGCGCTTCACCCGAACAGGAAGACCTCTGGGCGCTGGCAAAGCCGGTAGTGACCGGCTTTTTATTGATGCTGCCGATGCTGTTCTGGCTGCGCGGATGGAGCCTCTACAAAGGCACCTACCGCCACGATCCGGTTATGCCCGCCGGGGTTCAACTGGCGGTCGAGAGCCTGCGCTCCCCGGTGCTGCCGACCTTCTTCATTTTTGGCCTGCTGATGCTGCTCTATCACGAGTGGCGAACTCGCCGACTCTCGCGGACGCTGATCGCGGTTGGCGGTCGGCGGCGCTGGCTGGCGCTGGCGCTGATCACGATCACTGGCTTACTCGTCGGCCAGATTTTGCTGCCGGGCGGCCCCTCGCGGGTCGACGGGATCATCGTTGCCCAGAACGGCTGGAACGCCTTCCAGACGCTCCTGCGCGGCCAGATTCCCATCTGGACGAACTACGCAAGCCTCGGTTATCCCTTCGGGCAGTTCAGTTCGAACCTGATCAAAATCGTCCACGCGCTGATCATGATCGTCACGGCGGGGGAACCGCACCTCGCCGCCAAGCTGATGATCTTCGGCCTGCACCTGCTCTCCACATGGCTGATGTTCACCTGGATGAAGCGCCTCACCGGGTCGAAGTGGGCGGGGGTGCTGGCCGCTTTCGCCTACGGGCTGACCTTCTACCATTACAAGGTGGTCGTCTACATCGGGCGTTACCACCAATC
>DAOUES010000166.1:0-4413 GCA_034430335.1 Anaerolineae bacterium
GTTTGAGCTTTTCAAACTCCTGGAAAGACTCCCCGCCTTCGTGCCGGTTGAATGTCCAGACGCGGATGTCTTTTGGCCCCGCGTAGTGATTGTAGGCCGCGTAGACCGTCGACGGTGGGCAGGTGTCGTCCATCAGCCCGACGGAGAACAGCGCCTGGGCCTTCGACCGGGCGGCGAAGTTCAGACCGTCGAAGTAGGAAAGGGTGTTGAAGGCTGCGTCGACTTTGTCCCGGTGGTTCTTCAAATAGCGGGTGATCTCGTGATACGGGTCGGAATCGGTGATCGCGATGGCGCGGCGGTAGTGGCAGAGGAAGGGAACATCGGGCATTGCCAGGGTGATATCGGGCACGAGGCCGCCGACGGCAATCGTGATTCCCCCTCCCTGGCTGCCGCCGGTAACGGCGATCTTTGCCGGGTCGACCGCCGGGTGGCTGCGGGCGGCTTCGACGGCGCGGACGGCGTCGGTGAACACGCGCCGGTAATAGTACGTTTCGGGCGATTGGATGCCGAGCGTCATGAAGCCGGGGTAGTGCGGATCGGCTCCTTCGGAGATGTCGGGAGTATCGCCTGTCCGCCAGTAGCTTCCCTGGCCGCGCGTATCCATCACCAGCGCGGCATACCCGGCGCTGCCCCACAACAGCCAATCAATGGGGAGGCCGCGCCCGCCGCCGTAGCCGATGTACTCGATGATGCAGGGAAGCGGCCCGGATCGGTGGGCGGGCAGGACGAACCAGCCTTTGATCGGCTGGCCGCCATAACCGGCGTAGGTCACGTCGAACACCTCGACTGTTTTCAGGCCGGTATCGACCGCCTCGAACTGTGCGTCGAGGGGATGGGCGCGGGCTTCGGCTAATGTAGACTGCCAGAATGCGTCGAAATCACCCGGTTCCTCGCGCGGCGGCTTGTAGGTCTGTAATTCTTCGAGAGGCAGGTCGAAAAACACGGTTGTCTCCTGGAGGATAGTAATCGAGAATGGCCGGTGATCGGGCCATCCCTCAATTATTCAGCCGGCTCGGAGTCTTCTTCTACTTCGGCGTCATCATCCTTCATCCCGGATTTCAGCCCGGTGCGGAACTCGCTGATCGCCGTACCAAGCTCCTTGCCGATCTTGCTTACACGCCCGACGCCGAACACGAGCAGGACGATAAACAGAATAATGATCAGTTCCGGCAGCCCAAAATTTCTTAGTGGCATGGTGTTTATTCTCCTAATCGATCTTCACCACGAATGATACCAGTTTGTCGACCGGTTTCCCACAAGGAGCAGGCTTTGCCGATCAACCTCTACCAGACGCTTTCGTCGAAAATAAGCCGGAGAAATTCGGCCCGGTCTTCCGGGGTCATCGGGTTGGGCTGGGAGTAGTCTTCCATCAGCCCGGTAAACAGGATCGTCGAGATGTGGCGGCCTTCGTAAAGAATGTACTTGTCGGCGAACATCTGCCGGTAGCCGAGCGTCTGCATCTGGTCGAAAAAGAGATTGCCCACCCCGTAATGGATGAACGCATCATTGGCAAAGCTGAACCCCTGCGGTTGGTGGGCCTGGCTCCCGCTGACGATATCGGCTCCGGCGGCGGCCAGCGCCGAAAAATCGGCGATCTGCTGTTCGTCGACATTGTAACGCTGGCGCTCCCAGTATTGCAGCGTCGCGATCACGATATCGGCCTGGTCGTTGGCCTTGATCTGCTGGATACGCGAGGTGATATCCAGCCAGTCGCCGCAGGGGGCGGAGCCGGGCAGTTCCTCGTTGGCGAAAGCGAGCGTCGGCCCGGCGGCGTTGCAGCCGATGAAGGCGATGCGTGTGCCGTCCGGGGCGAGGATGATCCTCGGAGCCGCCGCGTCTTCGAGATCACGCCCGCCGCCGTAATAGGCGATCCCGTTCTGGTCGTACACGTCGAGGGTGTAGTTGAGATTCTCGCGCCCCCAGTCGTTGATATGATTGCCGGTCAGTTCGACAACGTCCAGGCCGATCAGCTTGAGCAGCGACAGGTAGTCGATGCTTGAGCAGAACAGCGGGTCGCCTTCCCACTGCGGGGGTGGGCAGTTCGGGGCAAAGGCGACTTCGTTGCTGGTGTGCATGATGTCGGCATCGGCGAAGAAAGGGAGGATCGCCTGGGCCGGGTAATCGTAGCCTTTGAGTTCCATCATGCTGGCGGTGGCACGCGCCAGCGCCGTGACGCCGGTCATGACGATCACCGTCATCTTTGACGTATCGCGGTTGGTGGCTGCCCAGGCATTCTGTGAAGCTAACCCGGCGGCGATCTGCTCCCCGCGTTCGCCCTCGGCCAGAACGCCAAAGCGGACGCTGAGGGGGTAGGCGGATGTGTCGAGCGATTTGTCGAGTGGCGATGCCCCGTCGATGGTAAGCACCTTCCAGCGTGGAGTGAGTTGATCGAAGGGAAGAACGCTGATCGCCGGGCGGATGTTCCAGGCGGACTCGGTCAGCATGTCGATATCGTCGTAACCGGTTTGAATCGGCAGCCCTGCGGCGGGCGGCCCGATGATCTCGGTCAGCAGGACGATTTCGCCGGGCCGCAGGACAAGCGGCGGCGGTGTAACGCCGAAATCGGGCAGGCCGCCCGGATCGCCGGTCAGCCAGTAGGTAGTGAAGGCATCCCAGGATACGTTGTCTGGCACGGTCGGGAAGGGCGCGGCCAGCGCGTAGACCCATTCGGTGGTGAGCGCCGCTTCCGGGCCGGGGTCGATCACTACCCGCAGGATCGCTTCGTCGGCGCTGCCGGTTTCCGTCAGCCCGGCTCCGGCGAACAGCGGCGCAAGCTGACTGGCGAGGCTCGCCGGGAGGCCGGGTTGAATCCAGTAGCGGGCCGGTTCGGGTGTCGGGATGACCGGAGTGGGCGTGCTTTCCGGTGCGGCTTCTGGATCGGCGGCAAATTCGGCGGGCGGCGTTGGCTGGGCGGACGTGGGCAGCGGCACCGGCGCGGCGGTCTGCGTGCGGCAGGCGGAAAGCAGCAGGGCGGTCGATGACAGGGCGGCCAGTCGACATAATGCGGTAAGTGGGTTGAATTTTCGCATTGATCCAGTCCGTTGAACGGCTCCGGCTACCAGCGGGCCGCATAGAAGCCCAGGTATTCGGCCAGTTGAGCCTGCCAGTAGGATACATCATAGTGGCCGGGGCGGTTGATGTAAGTGTGCGGCACGCCCCGGTCGGAGAGCGCGTCGTGCAGCGCCCCGGCCAGGTCGAGTCGGTCGTCGTCCAGCCCGCAGTCGAGATAGATCGCCAGGTCAGTCGAGGAATCGAGTTTTCGGGCCAGGGTGATCGGATCGCGCGGGGCGAATGCTGCCGCATCGCCCAGGCCGAAAATCCAGGGCGGCCCCAGCCGGTGGGTCGTGAAGAGGGTCGGTGAGTGGATGCCGACCGCCCCGAAACGGTCGGATACCGAGAGCGCCTGGACTGCTGCGCCTGTCGCCCCCATCCCGATCCCGGCGATCACCCGGCAGTTCCGCTCGCCGCGCACCCGGTAGACCTTCTCAATGTTCGTGATGACGTCCTGAATGAGGTAATCGCCGTAGTCGCCGTAGCCTTCTAACGCCCCCTCGAAATGATCGGGATCGAGCCGGAGCACCATGCTGAAATCGCCGCCGGGGTCTTCGGCGTTGATGAAGAAGCTCTTGTCGCCCTGCGGCATCACGGCGATGAAGGGCGGGATCGTCCCGGTGTGGACGAGGTGATCGGCCAGCGTGTGCAGCCCAAGCTGATCCGTCCAGAAGGTATGATCTGACTCCCAGGGATGCAGCAGGTAGACGACCGGGTAATGCATCGAATAGTCGTCATAGTACGGCGGGAGATAAACCCTGACCGGCATGGTCTTCAGCAGCGCCCGGCTGCGCAGCAGGATGTCGATGATCTGGCCGGGTGTGGCAGACATTCTGAAAGGTAAGCTCCTTAATCGTCAGGCTGCCGGGAGTGTACCACACCGGGGGACGGGCTGTCAGGTGGTTGGTACTTTGTTCACAACCTGATCCGGTTCTCTGCGTATAATGGAGTGACTATGATTGATCAACTGGAGGAACAGTATGAAAAGAAGTAGTGGCATGTTTTGGGGTGTGTTGATCCTGCTTGTGGGTGGGCTGCTGCTGTTACGCAACCTGGGATATATCGCCATCAACGTCTGGGGGATGGTCTGGCCTTTGATGCTGATCCTGGCGGGCGTTTGGGTGCTGTTCGGGATGCGGGGGATGTGGAGCGGCGCACCGGCGGAAGCCGAATATATCAGCGTTCCGCTCGAAGGCGGCGAACAGGCATACGTTCACATCGAGCACGGGATCGGTAGGGCGACCCTTTCCGGTGCGGTCGAAGGCGGCGACCTGATGGCGGGGTCATTTGGCGGCGGGTTGAACTACTCGACGCGGCTGCGGGATGGCGTCCGGCAGCTCCGGATGAGGATGGCCGATCCGG
>DAOUES010000167.1:0-3446 GCA_034430335.1 Anaerolineae bacterium
ATATCCTGGCGACCTATAAACTGTTTCAGTATCCGATTGAAGTTATTCCAGAACCCAGGAAAGTAAAAGCTACCGTTCGTGGGCGCGAGGTTCGGGCCAGTTTCCCAATACCTGAGGATGAAGTGTAGTCAGCAGTGGCAACCTATGAGCGATCAGAAAATACAAGCCCTTTACGCCAAGGGGAGATATTGACAAATCTTATTCAACGTCTCGTTATTCCAGAAACTATTGAATCTCCTGAAGGTACTGAGATACTTGAAAGAGTTCATCCCTTTGCCATTATCGTTTCTCAGGATTGCGATTTGGATTTGGATTATCTGGCCCGAAATGGCAATGTAGATGAAGATAAACATATTCCCAGTGTATTGTTTTGTGAGGTTGACACTGCCGAGAATCTATTTGGTAGTGGTATTAGGCAAGGCTGGTTGAGGTCAGACACCAAGCAATCGGATTTAAAAAACAATAACAATGTTCGGTATCATTTTCTTCAAGCTGTTCCTCCCGAAAAAGATATTCTCGAGGCTGGGCTTCCCGAAATGGGAATAGACTTTAAAAGATACTTTACTATGCCAACAGATGAAGTCTATCAACGACTGTCCAAATCGGAGTTTCAGCGACGGTGCAGGCTGGTCAGCCCATATTTAGAGCATTTCAGCACTCGTTTCTCGAACTATCTTTCTCGAATTGCACTACCTGAACCCCATCGATCTGAATAATACTTCGAACAGATCGAATACGTCGCCGACGCGGTCAAAGAGTTCGTCATCGCCAACGACATCGAACCCCTCGCCTGACTTTCCAGAAACCCGTTATTTCAGGGCAGGCAGCGATTGCAGATCGCCGCTCGCTCTTTTTGATTCCCCATTGCCCCCTATATCAAATCCTTATCAAAATCCTTCCGGATACTGCTAAACATCGACCCTTTTCGATATACTACCAGGGGCGGTAGAATGGCGGCGATCCACCTTCTGGTTACCGGTCAAACCGTCTGACCACAAACTGACAAAAAAGGCAATACCCACTTTTTGTGGGGTTCGAATACACAGAAATTGTGTATAAACTTTATGTATAGACTAAAATTAATTTAGTTGCGCCTAAAAATCTGTACTGGATAGAAACGCCATGATCCATAAAAATCTGCTCAGGCGAAGTGGCCGCACCGCGCTCACCATCTTAGGGGTGAGCGTCGGCGTGGCGGTGATCATCGCCCTGGGTACAATGGCCGATGGCCTCGAATCAGGCTATGGCGCGGTGATCGCTGGTGCAAAAGCCGATCTGATTGTCAGCGATCCCAATGCCTACGATATCTCCATGAGTTCGGTCGACGAGAGCATCGGCGAGAATATTGCCGACATGCCCGAAGTCGAAGAAGTCGCCGGGATGATCCAGGGGATAGTCTCCGCCGAACAGGCCCCCTATTTCTTCGTCTTTGGCTACCCCGAAGACAGCTTCACGATGGATCGCTTCCAGATTGTCGACGGTGTGCCCCTCAACTCGCCCGAAGCCGATGACCAGCCCGGCACCCCGGTCATCGTCGGCAAGCAGGCTGTGGAAGTCCTGGACAAAAACGTCGGCGATATGCTCCGCCTGGGTTCCAGCGCCTACCGGATCGTCGGCGTTTATGAAACAGGCGACGCCTTTGAGGAAGGCGGCGCGGTTCTCCGCCTTGAAGATGCCCAGACGATCACCAATCTTCAGCGCCACGTCAGCGCCTTCTACATTAAGCTGAAAGACCCAACCTATGCAGATCGCCTGAAAGAGCGTTTTGACCGCCTCTACCCCGATCTGAAGATCAGCACCAGCGAAGACCTTTCCGCCCAGTCCTCGATGTCCGAAAGCCTGCGGGTGATGGTCTGGGGGATTGCCGTCCTGGCGATCCTGATCGGCGGCGTCGGCATGATGAACTCCCAGTTGATGTCGGTCATGGAGCGCACCCGTGAGATCGGCGTGCTGCGCGCCGTCGGCTGGAAGAAGTGGCGTGTCCTGGTCATGATCCTCGGCGAGTCCCTGGTCGTCTGTATACTTGGCGGTCTGGTCGGCGTGGCGCTCGCCTATGGGATGCTCTATGGCTTGCGCGGTGTTCTCAGCGCCTGGGGCGCGTCGATGAATGTCCAACCCCAGCTTTTCGCGCAGGCGTTTGTCGTGGTCGTGACCCTCGGCCTGGTCGGTGGCCTTTACCCGGCCTTCCGCGCCGCCCGGATGCAGCCCATTGAAGCCCTGCGCTACGAGGGCGGTTCGGCGGGTAAAAACTCCGCGCATCTGCCGGTCGGTGGGATGGCCCTCCAGAATTTGAACCGCCGCAAGTTCCGCACCCTGCTGACGCTCGGCATGATCGGGATCACCGTCGGCGCGATTATGGTGCTCGATGCTATGCTCGGCTCGATGAAAACCATGATGGGCGACATGTCCGGTGGATCGGAGCTTATCGTCCGCGATGCCGACACCGCTGACCTCGGCTACTCGTCCATCGACGAGCGTGTTGCCGACCGCATCGCCGCGATGCCAGGTGTCAAGAATGTCAGCAGTATGTTGATGTCTTTCCAGATGAGCCAGGATACCGGCATGTTCATCCTGCTCGGTTATGCGCCTCGTGAAGCGGCGATCCAGCAGTTCAACGTCGTCGACGGCAGGCGCGTTGACGGCAACCACCAGATCATGATTGGCCGCTCGATGGCCGAAGCCGCCAAGATCGAAGTGGGCGATAACATCACGCTGGGCGATATCCGCTTCCAGGTGGTCGGTATTTACGAGCACAGCATGGCAATGTTCGAGATGGGCGGGGTCGCCAGCCTGCGCGACGTTCAGAATTATGCCGGTAAGCCGCGCAAAGTGATGATGCTCTACATCGACCTGGACGATCCCGGCGATGCGCGGGCGGTGGCAGCGGCGATCAACGAGCGCTTCCCCGAAGTTCACGCCGCGCTTTCCGGTGAGTTCGCCGACTCCCTCCCCGACATGCAGAACTCGGCAGCCATGTCCGATGCCATCGCATTCCTGGCGCTGCTCGTCGGCGGGATGGGGATGATGAATACCATGTTGATGTCGGTATTGGAACGCACCCGCGAGATCGGCGTGCTGCGGGCGCTGGGCTGGCGGCGGCGGGCCATCCTGAGCCTGATCATCCGCGAGTCGGCCATCCTGGGCATTCTGGGAGCAGGTGTCGGCATCGGGGTTGCCTTCCTCCTGGCCTGGTTGTACAGTCTCATCCCGCAGTGGGGTGAATTGATCCCATTTGCCTGGACACCCGAAGTCTTTGTCAAGTCGATAACGGTTGCCCTGTTGCTGGGCATGCTCGGCGGCCTCTTCCCGGCCCTCCGCGCGACGCGCCTGCAGCCTGTCGAAGCGCTGCGCTACGAATAAGAAGTGAGGATTACGACCATGAACGACGTACAGTGGATTGTTGAAACAAAAGACCTGACCCGAATCTACGGTGATGGCGTGGAGAT
>DAOUES010000168.1:0-4795 GCA_034430335.1 Anaerolineae bacterium
ACCGTCACCCCCAGCGCTTCGAGCAGCTCCGCCATCTGCCGCCCGAACGCACCCTCGGCGATCATCCCCCGGCGGCGCGGGCGGGCCAGGTCGACCACCAGCGATTTCTCCACCCGGCCCGGCCTCGCGCTCAACACGATCACCCGGTCGCCAAGATAGAGCGCCTCCTCGACATCATGCGTGATGAAGATCACCGTCTGCCCGAACTGCCCCCATATCCGCAGCAGCCAGTCCTGTAGATCGCGCCGGGTCAGCGCGTCGAGCGCCCCGAACGGCTCGTCGAGCAGCAGGATATCCCGCTCGGTGAGGATCGTCCGCAGCAGCGCCGCCCGCTGGCGCATCCCCCCGGAGAGCGCCGCCGGGTACGATTCGGCGAACGCCTCCAACCCGAACATCGGCAGCATTTCCCGCGCTTTTCCCCGCGCTTCGTCACGCGGCATGCCGCGCAGTTCCAGCGGGATGATCGCATTGTCGAGCGTCGAGCGCCAGGGCAGCAGCAGGTCACGCTGCGGCATATAGCCGACGTGCCCGGCGCGGTTCGTACAGACATCACCATCCAGGCAGATTTCCCCGCTGTCCGGGTCGAGCAGTCCGACGATCAGGTTGAAGAGCGTGCTTTTCCCGCTCCCCGACGGCCCGATCACGGTGACGAACTCGCCGTTCATCACCTGGAGCGATATATCCTCCAGCGCCTGGACGGTGATCCCGTTGCTGTGAAAGGCTTTGCTGACCCGTTTCAGTTCGACTTTTGGTGTCGTCATCGCGGTCAGGGCAGGAAGTCGTTGGTGAACGCGGCTTCGGCGTCGATGGCCTCACCGATGATCCCGTTGTCGGCCATCCAGCCGATATAGCCTTTCCACACGCTCAACTTTTGCTCACCCCAGCGCGGCGCATCGGCCTGGTAGCGCGGCGAAAGCCACGCCTGACTTGCCTTGACGAGATCAGCGTCGAGTTCCGGCACCGCTTCGAGTAAAATCGCAGCGGCCTGATCAGGATTCTTGACGGCGAATTGATACCCGCGTGAAACGGCTCCCATGAACGCTTCGGCGATCTCCGGCTGTCCGGCGATCATCTGCTCGTTGGTGATGATCACCGGCGTGTAGTAGTCGGGAATGCAGTCGAAGGTGTCTTCCATCATCACCACGTCGAGATCGACCCCCTGCTGCTGGGCCTGGAATCCCTGCCACCCGTAGAAAATCCACGCCAGGTCAATCTGCTCCTCGTCGAGCAGCGCCAGCGGATCGGCGTAGCCGGTATCGACGATCTCCAACCGGTCGAAGTCGCCGCCCGCGCAGGCCATCAGCGCCTGCAAAGTTGGCTCTTCGAAGGCGCTGCCGAACGATCCGTAGCGCAGCCCCTCGAAATCCGCCGCGCTCGTCACATTGTCCTCGGCGCGCGCGGCAAACCCCGACGTGTTGTGCTGGATGATCGCGGCAATGGAGACAATCGGTATGTCGTCGGCGCGGGCGAGAGTCACGTATTCCTGGAAGCTGATCCCGAAATCGGCCACGCCTGTGGCGACTGCCTGCTCCGCGTAAACCTCGCCCGGCTCGACGATCTCGACGGTCAGCCCGGCTTCCTCAAAGTAGCCTTCGGCCTGCGCCACGTAGAGGCCGGTATGGTTGGTGTTGGGCACCCAGTCGAGCATCAGGGTGACCGTTTCCGGCGATTTTTCGCCGCAGCCCGCCAGCGCCGCTGCGATCATGATCAGCAGCAGTATGGCTGTTAGATGTTTTTTCATTTTTATGCCTCCTGTATCCTGAAAACTGGATTGACACGATTCTTGCGATTCTTGAAGCGATCCCATTCTCGTAGGGGCGGGGCTTGTCCCCGCCCTTGCAACCGGCCTTCCGGTTGCTGTCGACCGCAGGTCGACCCTCCAGGAATCCCTAAGTACAAGCAAATAAGTTCTGATGGGTTGTTTGGCCGGTTCACGCATAAATCTGTGATTGCATCATACAAGATTTGTGTGAATGTACTTAGTGCATTGTAAACCTGAACTTTGAACAATTTGTCTGATGTATCTAGACTCCTGATCTGGTATCGTACGGGCGCAGCGTGCTGCGCCCACGGTCGACCTGCGGTTGACCTATCGTCTTGAGCTTGGTGCTTCAGCGCCGGGTTGGATCGGCGATCTTTCAAAAACCAACTTTACAGAGCACTAATAAATCCCCGTCTCTTCCCATTGTTCTTTTCGCTGCGCCGAGTAATACCAGGGCAGCGCCAGCCGTTCGACCAGGTAAACCAGAACGAACAGCCCGATGCTCAATACGGAGGTGATCAGCATGGCGAAGAACACCTGGTCGGTTGCCAGCGCGTTTTTCGAGCGCAGCATGTACAATCCCAATCCCTGCGATCCGCCCACCCACTCGCCGATGGTCGCCCCGACCACGCTGTAGGTCACCGCGACGCGCAGCCCGGAGAAAAAGGCGGGCAGCGCCGAAGGCAGCCGCACCATTCGCCATATCTGCCCGCGTGATGCGCCCATCGCGCGCAGCAGCGCGATCAAATCCGGGTCGGAAGAAGCCAGCCCGTCGGCGGTGCTGACCGCCAGCGGGAAGAAGCAGATCAGCACGACGATGATCACTTTGGGCAGCAGCCCGAACCCGAACCAGATGATCAGCAGCGGGGCGATGGCAAGAATCTGCACCGTCTGCGAGGCGACCAGGATCGGGTAGAGCGCCCGCCGCAGAAACGGCGAAAGGTCCATCGCGGCGGCGATGAGGATTCCAAACGCCAGCGCGATCCCCAGCCCCAGCACCGTTTCGATCATCGTGGTGAGGATCGCCTGGCCGAGTATCGCCCGCGTTTCCCACCCGGCTTCGGCGACCTGTGCCGGGGTCGGCAGGATGAACGACGCCAGCCCGCTCTCGACCGCCGCCATATGCCACGTGAGGATCGTCAGCACGATCAGCAGCAGCGGTGGAAAGGCTTCGCGCAGCCAGCGCGGGGGCCTCGTTCGATGTTCCGTGTTATCGCTCATTGCGTCTCCCGGTACTTGCCGACTTTCTCCTCGATGGTCGTACCGCCCAGCGCATCGCCGATCTTGATGATCGTCACGACTTTGTCGGCCCCGGCCTCGAAGCAGGCCCGGTGCGCCGCTTTCGCCACTTCGATCAGCTCGTCCAGCGGGCCTTCCATCACCGTTTCCATCGGGCAGACTTCGTATTTCACCCCGCTTTGCGCGATCACCTCGATGGCCTTGTCGACCACCGGGTACAGGTCCTCGACCAGTGGAAGCACCTGCACCGATACGTTTACTGTTCTGTTGTCGTCCATCTTCTTCAGCCCTTCACATTCCAAGATATGCCGTCCCCCTTTGCTAAGGGGGGACAGGTTCTCGCTTTGCGAGAACCAGGGGGGTGATCGTTGAATATCAGCAGTCCCTCCAATCAGCCTCACGCCCTCCCCGGCGTATGCACCGCCAGCAGCAGCCCTTTTCGCAGATCGACCCGCGCCGTATGCCCTTCGAAAACGTTGCTCACTCCCCGCGCCGGGCCGAAGACCAGTGTCTCGTCGACCAGGGGGTAGGCCAGCCGGTGGGTCGATACGCCCTGCGCGTCGCCGCCCAGCGGGATCAGGCTCAGGGTGTCGCCCGGCTCGCCGGTCAATTCCTGCCCCGGCGGGCGGATCAGCCAGACCGTCTGGTTTCCCACCCACAATTCGATATGGACTGTGATCAGCCGGGGATGGGTCAGCAGCATGATATTGGCAATCGACATATCGAGCCGACCGCCCAGCGCGCCGAGAATCACAATCGACTGCGCGCCCTGATCGATGGCGTAAAGCAGCGCCAGTTCGAGGTCGGTTTCGTCTTTGTGGCTCGGCGATTGGTTGAATGTCGTCCCCTGCGCTTCGAGTTTTTCGCGCAGCGAACCGGGGATCGAGTCCATGTCGCCGATCACCGCATCGAGGGCCAGGCCGAGCGCTTCGGCGTGGACGCTGCCCCCATCGGCGGCGATCACCGGCCCTGTGTCGAGATCGGCGAGGTGGCGGCGGATTACATCGGGTTCTGATAGCTGGCCGTTTGCCAGGATGATCGTTGTTTGTGGCATAAAAAACACTCCCCGGCTGGGGAGTGTGGAAGTCAACACTATGAACGCACTCCCTCCGCCGGTATTGCCCGGATCAGGTTCAGGGGTCGATGCAGGGATTGTGCATCCTCTCAGCCTGGCTCGCCCAGGCTCCCCCGTGTCGGGATATGAAATTGTTAATCTTGATCAAACTATAACGCGCTGTTTTGTTCCTTGCCAATATTGTTACGAAGTGATAGGGGATCAACCGCTGATCGACCTGCGCCGTTTTTGGCACGCACCCAAAAAGACTATAATTCAGGCCATGCTTGATTTCATTCGAGATGTCTGGCGATTCACAACCGGCCAGCGCGATCATCCGATCGTCGCCCACGAGATGGAAGGCTGGTCTTATCTGCGCGTCTGGCGATCCCTGCGAAAGGGCTGCCTCCCGCTGATGGCCCTGCTGGTGCTCGGCCCGGCAGGCTGCTGCGGGGTGGTCACTCTGTTATCGAGTACCAGTGTCGAAGAACTGCCGCTGGCCGTCGGCGCGATGTTTTTTGGCCTGTACATCGGCGGCGAGATCGTCCGCTGGCTGGTGGGATTGATCGCCACTGCCCTGACCGCCACCGTACTCAGCGCCGAAGTCGAAGCGCAGACGGTCGGCCTGCTCCGCCTCACTCCGATCCCGATGCAGGAGATCGTGCTGGCGAAGTACGGCGCTGCCGTTCGCCAGTTCAAAGTCCCGCTGATCGTCGTCGCGCTGACCCGGTTCCTGTTGA
>DAOUES010000169.1:0-16060 GCA_034430335.1 Anaerolineae bacterium
TTATGACCCGCGCAGGACTCGAACCTGCAACCTATTGATTAAGAGTCAACTGCTCTGCCAATTGAGCTAGCGGGCCTGGAGCCATGATTATATCGTACCCCGGTTGGGCGTCAAGAATTTCCGGGCTGTAGCTCAACCAAAAGTGGCGTAGGTTTGACGTCATTGCTGGTGGCATATCGGCAGGCTATAATCTGCCTCGCTTAGGGGTATGGTTACGAACGAGGCACGCGGGGACTATAGAAATGAGTTTGATTATGAAACGACATATCATCGCCATGTTGGTGCTCGTCGTATTTGCCTTCGGGCTGACCGGCTGTGATTTGATTGCCGCCCAACTGCCAACCGATTCAACGGCTGAGGCCGGCGGCGAGGTTATCCCAACCCCTGACAGCGGCAAGCCAGATGGAGTCGCGCAGTCGTTTTTGAACAGTTGGATGGAGGGAGATTACGCGGCCATGTACGGCTATCTCTCTTCGAACAGCCAGGCCGATTATACACTCGAAGAATTCACCTCCATCTATACGACAACTGCGGAGACGATGCAGCTCATCGACCTGGAAGCATCCCCGCAGTCGGTGCTTTTAGGGCCAAATGGCGATACGGCACAGCTTGCTTTCCGGGTGGTCTATAATACCCTGGTGCTGGGGCCAATCGTCGAAGAACTGACCATGCCGCTGGTTTACGACGGCGTGAAATGGGGAATCGTGTGGCGGCCCTCGTTGATCTTCGAGGAACTGGCGGGCGGCAACACCCTGCAGCTTGAGGTCGAAACGCCTTCACGGGCGAATATTTACGATAGAAATGGCGAATGGCTTGTCTCGGCCAATGCCTCTACGGTAACGATCACGGCGATACCGGGGAAAGTCGGCGAAGCCTACGAAGACCAGATGCTTGACCTGTTGAGTTCGGTGCTGCGCATGTCGCCGACCGAGATCAAGCAGCAGTATTCCGGCCAGCCGGACGATTGGGTCGTGGCATTGGGTGATGCCGACGCCGAAACCGTTCAGGCGAACTGGGATGCGTTAAGCAGCTACTCGGCATTGGGCTTTATCGAGAAGAGCGGTCGGCGTTATTACAACGTACTGGCCCCGCATTTGCTGGGTTACACCGGGTATATTCAAGAAAGCCAGCTTGATTATTACCGGAGTCTTGGCTATACGGGTGACGAGATCGTCGGGCAGAGTGGGCTTGAGCTGTGGGGCGAACAATACCTGGTCGGTTCGCGCGGGGGCGTTCTGAGCGCCTGGACAGCGGGCGGACAATATTTCGGTGAAGTCGCGCGGAAAGACCCGCAGCCTGCGCAAAGTCTTTACCTGACAATCGACCGTGAGTTCCAGGCTGATGTCGAACAGGCGCTGGAAGATGCCTACAGAGTTGGCGTCGATACCTGGGTGCCGAACGCCGGAGGCGCGGCAATTGTTGTGCTCGACGTGAATAACGGCAACGTGCTGGCAATGGCAAGCTATCCCGGCTTCGATCCGAATGTGCTGCACCCGTATAACAGCCACCCGTTGTATACCGATACGTATATCTCGGATATGTTGAACAATCCCCTCAAACCGCTGTTCAACCGGGCCACCCAGGGGCAGTATCCCCCCGGTTCGATATTTAAGGTGGTATCGATGACGACGGCCCTGGAGAGCGGTATTTTCACAGCCGATTCGATCTATCACTGCACCGGTGTCTGGAACGAGACGGGCGACATGGTGCGCTATGACTGGCGCGAGGGAGGTCATGGCACGCTGACACTGACCCAGGGATTGACGGCATCGTGCAATCCCTGGTTTTACCATATCGGGATGTATACCGGCCAGCAAAGCTACGATCTGCTTCCCTACTATGCCCGCGAATACTTCCTGGGGCAGGAGTTGGGCCTGGAAATCGCCGAAGAGCCGGGCCTGGTGCCCGATCAGGAATGGCTGTGGGAGGAACGCGGCGAAGAGTGGAATCTCAGCGACAGCATCAACATGGCTATCGGGCAGGGGGATTTGCTCGTCAGCCCGATGCAAATTGCGGTGACCATCGCGGCGATTGCCAACGGCGGTACGGTCTACCAGCCGCAGTTCGTCGACCAGATTGGCCTGATTGCCGAAGAACCGACGATTGTGATGGAACCGGTCATCCTGAACCAGGCCGATGTATCCCCGGAGACATTGGCGGCTGTTCGGGAGGGAATGCGCGGCGTCGTTTCCAACCCGATGCTCGGCACTGCCGAGTACCGGCTTGGCACCATGGAAATCCCGGTGGCCGGGAAGACCGGCACGGCGCAGGTTTCAGGTGAAGGCCGCCCGATTGCCTGGTTCGGCGGATTTGCACCCTACGATGACCCGGAAATCGCAGTGGTGGTGATGATAGAGAACGGTGGTCAGGGATCGGGGGTAGCGGCCCCGATTTTCCGCAGGGTCATCGAGAAATATTACGGCCTGACCGTGCTCTCGTACCCGTCGGACTGGGGTAACCCGGAGGAATTCGACTTCGGCGACGAGGTGTTTACCGGCGAATAACACCGGATGAAATGTAAAAGGGGCTTCTGTTTAGGAAGCCCCTTTTTGATCTGACTGCTGTTTGTCAGGCTGACATCTCACTGCGAACGGTGTCGTAAAGCAGGTCGGCGCGGAGTTCTTGCAGCGTATAGCATGGCCCGCCAAGCCGGTCGGCAAGGCCCTGGGCTAACCCCTGATCGAAGCTGATGTGTTCCATGTTGATGACAACTGACCGGATATTCTCGGCCTGAATCTGCTCGGCGATCTGGTGCGCTTCTTCCTGTGGGGGGATATTCCCAAGCGAGACGTTACCGGCACCGTCGGTGAGGATGATCATCAACGGCAGGGCGTCGGGATGGGCGAGGCTATCACGCTGGATGATCTTATGTGCCAACGCCAAACCCGCCGAGAGCGGTGTTTTACCGCCCACAGGGATATCACTGAGGGCTTTTTGCGCCAACTGCACCGAGTTGGTTGGGGGAAGCACTTCCATCGCCCGGTCTTTCTGGAAGACGACCAGTCCCACCCGGTCACGGCGCTGGTAGGCATCGGTGAGCAGCGACATGATCGCCCCCTTGGTAGCCGACATCCGTTCGGCGACCGCCATACTCCAGGAGGCATCGACGACGAATAGAACCAGATTGGCCTGTTTAGCGACTCGTACTTTTCGTTGGAGGTCCTGTTTGCGGAGGGCAAAAGCCAGGTCGCCTTTGTCCCGTTCTGTCTGGTAGGGCGCGGCAGCACGGATTGTGGCGTCGAAAGCGATGTCGGTGGTATCACCGTTGGCCGGGCGGGATTGGACATATCGCCCGCGTTTGCGCTCGGTGCGGGTCTGGCTTCTCCGTCCGCTGCGCCGCCGGGACAGGCGATCAAGAGGGGTATCGAAACGGCGGGCGACTTTAAACTGTTCGCCAGTTTCGACTTTGTCCCCGCCCTCCCACCAGTGGCCGTCCTGTGCCTGGAACACGCTTTGTTGGGCCTGTTCAGCGGGCATCGTCTCCGGCTTCTGGTCAAGCCCGGCGTCCTGGCTTACGGACTTATCTTTTTTTTTACGTCGGGATACTCATCCAGCGTTTGCTCATCGACATCGGTGGTCATTGCTTCGGCCTGGGCCTGTTCGAGTTTTTCCTGCATCTGGTGCATGCCGACCGGGGCGTCTTCGAGCGGGCCTCGCTTCAGGCGGTGCGGCAGGGCGAGTTCCGCCGCCAACAGGATATCCCGGTCGGTTATCGCACCGCGCCTTTCCAATGCGGCGTGAGCGCGGGCGGCCTTCAGGATGACCAGGTCGGCGCGGTGGCCGTCGACATGCATACTGGCGGTCAGGTTGGCGATTGTCGCCAGGTCACGGCGCGAATAGGCTATCTGGGAGACTGCCCCGCGCGCTTGCTCAATTACTTCCGACAACTGCTGCTCGTCGGCGAGGCTGTTTTCACGGAAGGCAACCGGGTTGCTTTCAAACTCGATATGCCGTTCGAGGATCGCTATACGCGCGTTTGCCTCGTGGATGCCCCGAACGTCGACACAGAGCGCGAAACGGTCAAGAAGCTGGGGACGGAGATCGCCCTCTTCGGGATTCATGGTGCCGATCAGGATGAAGCGCGCCGGGTGAGAGAAGCTGATCCCCTCGCGTTCGACGACGTTGATCCCCATCGCAGCCGAGTCGAGCAGGAGATCGACGACGTGGTCGTCGAGAAGGTTCACTTCATCGACGTAAAGAATGCCCCGGTTGGCGGCGGCGAGGACTCCGGCATCAAAGTGACGCTCACCCTGCTGGATCGCTTTTTCGATGTCGAGCGTGCCGACGACACGGTCTTCGGTCGCGCTGACCGGGAGATCGACGAAGCGAATGCGGCGGCGAACAGCCCGCATCGGGTTACCGTTTTTACTGCGCTCACGGCACTCGTCGCACCAGGTTTCAGGCTGGCCGGGATCACAGTTGAATCGGCAGTCCTCGACCACCTCGATTTCGGGAAGCAGGTCGGCCAGGGCGCGGGCCGCGGTCGACTTGGCCGTACCGCGTTCGCCGCGAATGAGCACCCCACCGATTTGAGGATAGATGGCGTTGAGGATCAATGCGCGGCGCATGCGATCCTGGCCGACGATAGCGGTAAATGGAAATATCACTGATGACATTTAAGACTCGATTCCAGTTTCACCCAAACAAGCCATCCATTGGGCCGGTCCATTTTTTACAAAGCGTGCGGATTATACCGCAGCACGGAAACTCGAAACAACCGGGGTTCTATGATGAGAAAAACCGTGCAGAAACGGCTTACCGGTTTTGCATCTCTGCTTTGATGACATCGGCCAGACGCTTGATGCCCTGCTCGATCTGTTCGGGTGTGGCGTTCGAGAAATTCATGCGCAGGGTGTTTTCTCCACCGCCGAGTGGATAGAAAGCTGCCCCTGGGACAAAGGCCACCCTGTTTTCTACCGCTTTTTTGAACAGTTCGGTGGCGTTCATCCCCTCCGGCAGACGCACCCAGAGGAACAACCCGCCCTGGGGATGAGTCCATGTGACACCGGGTGGAAACAGCTCGTCCATCAGGCCCAACATCAGGTCGCGGCGCTCCCGGTATACTTCGCGAAGCTCCTCCACGTGCGCTTCGACAAAACCGTCGCGCGCAGTCTGGTAAGCGACCATCTGGGTATAGGTGCTGGTGTGCAGATCGGCACCCTGTTTGGCCTGTATAACATGCTGGATGACTTCCACCGGCCCGATGATCCAGGCGACCCGGAATCCGGGGCACAATGTCTTGGAGAATGTGCCCAGGTAAAGAACATTGCCGTCGATCATCGTGCCGTCTTCACCGGTGGCGCGACCTTTTGCATCGAGGGCGATTAGCAGGCTGCTTTCTTCGCCTTCGAAACGAAGTTCGCCGTAGGGATTATCTTCGACAATCGGCGTATTATATTGGGCGGCAAGGCGGACTAATTCTACCCGCCGTTCAGGTGAAAGTGAAATGCCGGTCGGATTCTGGTAGTTTGGCAGCGCGTAGAGGAATTTTCCTTCGCCGGTTTTAAGCGCCTCTTCCAGCGCATCCATGCGCAGCCCTTCGTCATCGGTGGCGACGGTGATGTAACCGGCTTGATAGGCATTCCAGGCTTGCAAGGCCCCCAGGTAGGTCGGTTCCTCGACCAGGATTTTGTCGCCGGGATCGATTATGATTTTCCCGATCAGATCGAGGGCCTGCTGAGAACCTGACAGGATAAGGATATTGTCGATGGTGCAAGGAACACCTTTCGCCCGCATCTGCTCGCAGACCATCTCCCGGAGCGGGGGATAACCCTCGGTGACACTGTATTGAAGGGCGCGAGAGCCATGTTGATCGAGCACCTGGATAGACGCCTCTTTAACCCTCTCCGATGGGAAAAGCTCCGGGGCAGGCAGCCCACCGGCGAAAGAAATTACATCGGGTTCTTCAGTAAGCTTGAGTATTTCACGGATGGCTGAACCCTGCATCGACTGGATTCGTGTGGCATAACGTCCCGCCCAATTCTTCGACATGGTGCTTTTCGCCTTTCCTCCATAACCGGAGCCTGATTTCAATAGCGGATTATTCTATCCCTATTAGGATGTCATGGCTATTATTGCCGAACCAGTTACCTTTGCAATGGCTTTGGTATGATATCCCTCGTCCTTGTGCTGTAAAATAATACTATAGACGACACCGCCTTCCAGCGTGCCAGGGCCGCTGTGAAGCGAAAGCGAGGCCGTATTGGTCACCCCACACAGTTTCTTCGATCTGGTCGAGATGTTTCCTTCTCCAGGCTGCGCGATCTGCAACCTGGTCAAACGAGATGTCAGCCGATATCTGGATTTTGTCCTCTACGAGCGGGTCACAAAGCCGGATACCCAGGAAACGTTTCGCGCGGCGCGCGGGTTGTGCGATCAACACGGCTGGCAGCTACCGGATTACAAAGGCGGCGTGCTGGGCGTGGCGATCCTTTACCGGGCCTGCATCGCCGAGGTATTGCAAATCATCGAAGAAGCACCGGCATCGACCGACAGAACCGGTATCGTTCGCCGCCTTGCCTCGAACACGGATTCACAGGCGGCGGCGTTAGCCAATCAACTTGACCCTGTCGAACCCTGCCCTGCCTGCTCCTTGCTGCTCGAACGCGAGGACGAGTACCAGGAGATCATGGCGAAATACATCTCCGAAACACGGTTGGAAGAGGCTTTCAGGAATTCGGATGGGTTGTGCCTGCGGCACTTTCAGGGCGTGCTGCGGCAGATCAAGGATGGCCGGGAGCGCGAACTGCTGGTTGCTATCCAGGTGGAGCATTTCGCGGCGCTCAAGGACGAACTGGAACAATTCATCAGCCAGCACGATTATCGCCGCCTGGGTGAAGAGATGGCGGGCGAAAGGGACAGTTGGCTGCGTGCTATCGCCCGGTTAGGCGGCGAAAAGGGTGTCTTTGGCCTTCGCCGGGGAGATCGACGGCGGAAATAGGTTTGCTGGTAGGCGATTTTCTACCGTTCCAGTATTTCGGATGTCAACCCACCCTGCCTGCTGATTTCGCCGTACAGTTTTCCGCTTGGCCGCAGATGGCGTTCCTGCGTATCGAAGTCGACGCCGAACAGTCCAAACCTGAAGTTTGGATTGTAGCCTTCCGTCCACTCGAAGTTGTCGACCAGGCTCCAGAAATAGTAACCTAGAATCGGGATGTTCTTTTCAATCGCCTGCCACACCTGCGAGAGGTGCGAAACGATGAACTCAGGGCGGTTTGCATCGGTATGATCAGGAATGCCATTTTCGGTGATGTAGATCGGCAGACGGTAGCACTGCCACAACTGCTTCAACATGATGAACATGCCCTGCGGGTGAATCTCGCCCCATTCGCCGGGACCTTTCATCGCGCCGGGTTTAAAGCGGGGTTTGAGCTGGGACGAAAGCAGTTGAAATTGAATCCGATAGCGCGTGTAGTAGTTCAAGCCGATCCAGTCGAGTGTGTTGGCCGTTTCCGGCAGGAGGTAAGACCTGCGACCGGGAACGCGCATGATGCCTTTGGTCATCATTGTCAACAGGAGGTGGTTGAACAGGTATTCGAGAAACCGGGTCGCGATCTGGTCGTTTGGGAGGATAGGCCGCCAGGGTTTCCAGAGCACCATATGCTTGGCAATGCCTACCCTGGCATCAGGGAGCAGGCGGTGAATGGCGTGATAGGCGACGGCATGTGCCCTGACGACGT
The DNA here is from genome assembly GCA_034430335.1 of Anaerolineae bacterium. GTDB lineage: Bacteria > Chloroflexota > Anaerolineae > Aggregatilineales > UBA3940 > JAFGOY01. Next base: position 7,680 of record DAOUES010000169.1, read on the forward strand.
TGATCGCAACACGCAGCCAGGTATTGAAGTCACGGATACCGGGTGGGAAGCGGCCCAAGCCGTATGCCTGGCTAATCATGACTGCGGGTTCATTGATTGTGCACCACAGCGGGGTCAGATCGCCTAAGACAGAAACGACCTTTTGCGTATAACGTTCGAACAAACCGACGACGGCTTCGTTATCCCATCCGCCCTGCTCGGTCAGCCAGAGGGGATTGGTAAAATGGTGAAGGGTGACCATCGGCTCGATACCCCGCTGGCGCAAGCCGATCAGCATTTCGCGGTAGCGGGCAAGGGCGTCGTCATCCCAGACGCCTGGACGCGGCTCGATCCGGCTCCATTCAATCGAAAGCCGGTGGGCGTTCTGGTTCAATTCGACCATCCGGTCGAAGTCGTCTTCGGCGCGGTTCCACCAGTCGCAGGCTAACCCGGCAGCCTGATTCTGATAGATATAGCCGCCGGTCTGTGCCGCAGCGAACCAATCGTTGTTGGTCAGGTTGCCTTCAACCTGATAAGAGGAGGTTGCCGTACCCCAACGGAAGAAGTCTGGAAAGAGCAGTGGTGAGGTGACCATGTCGAGTTCCTTGTGATGCTCATATGCGGCGTGCGTTGTTCTTTCGAGTGTTTCGCATTATGATGCAACGGGGCTGATGGAACTCACGTTAGTAGTCGCGTCAAAATAACATGATCGATTTCTGTACTTGATCTATCCTATGCCTGGGCAAAAATCTGATAACTTATTTTGACGCGATGCCTTAGTGATTCTAGTTGTTAGTTTCTCCCCTCATCATAATGTCTGGTGAGAATGACTCGATCAATCTATTTAATTTGAGTATAACGTGATAAAACTTTATTCAAGGTTATTGTTAGGCAATTGAAATGGACAATAATTCGACGATTTTGATACTCACATCCGACGCGGGCTTTGGTCACCGGCGGGCCGCCGAAGCGCTCGAAGCGGCATTGGTCAAATCGCATGGCGATCAATGCCGGGTCGAGATCGTGAACCCGGTCCAGGAACCGGCGATCCCTGATATGGTCAAGATGATTGAGACAGGCTATGACGATTACGTCATTGATGACCCGGCATTGTATCAACTGGCCTATTCGGCGACCGACGCGCCGATGGTCGCCCAACTGATGCAGCGCGTCACGACAACCGTTATGAACAAAACGCTGACCAAACTGGTCGCCGATTTTCGCCCGGACGTGATTGTGACGACTTATCCGGCATTTACGCAGGCGGCGATGCATGCTGCCCGTAAAATGGATCGGCCCGTGCCGGTCGACGTGGTCGTGACGGACCTGATCGGCGTTCACAGTTTGTGGTTCCATCAAGGGGCAAGCATGACGTTTGCCGCTACGGGCAATGTCTATCGTCAGGCGCTTGATAACGGGCTGGCGAAATCCCAGGTGCAACTGACGGGACTCCCCATCCACCCACAGTTCGCCGACGAGTCCCGCAGCCGGGCCAAACTGAGGGAGGTGTTGGGGTGGGATACCGAGCTGATGACGGCGTTGATCGTCGGTTCTGCCCGGTCACGCCAGGCGGCGGGGATTGCGCACCTGCTTGATCGCAGTGGGCTGCCTTTGCAGATCGTAGTGGTAAGCGGCGGTGATACAGAAACCGATGCGGAACTGAAAGCCAGCCGCTGGAAAGGCAAGGTGAAAACCTATGGGCTGGTCGACAACATGCCTGAGTTGATGCGTGCATCTGACTTCGTTGTCTGTAAAGCGGGCGGGCTGATTGTTACGGAATCGCTGGCATGTGGTTTACCGCTTATCCTTCACGAAGCGCTTCCCGGCCAGGAAGTCGGGAACGTGCGATATGTTGTCGAAAACGGTGCCGGGACATGGTCTCCGGGGCCAATCGGCGTTTTGACGACGGCCTATGCCTGGTTGACCGGCGATGGGACTGCGCTGGAAAAATGCCGCACGGCGGCCAGGCACCTCGGCAAGCCCCGGGCGTCATACGATATTGCCGATTGGGTCTACCGGCAGGTCAAAAATGTAGAGTGAGCGAGTGCTCCGGTACGTACCGGTGGCTTATTCGATGCTTTGTATGGGCAGAGTCTCTTCTTCCTCTTCGTCTTCTCCGCGCCTGCGCATCAGGAGCAGTATCAAAACGATGATTCCCGCAATGATGATCATCCCGGCGCAGGAAATCAGTACAATGGTGGCCGGAGTCCACTCGCGCCGGATTCGGAGCGGTTCGTCTAGCAGCGCCAACGCGCAGCCCTGATCACAGACGATCTCGTCATTGGGCTGAATCTCAAAACAAATCTGCTCGCCGACAACCTGCCCGATCTCCTGGAGAAGCTGGCAGTCTTCGGTATTGCAGTCCAACATGCCTATGCGGGCATGGTCACCGTCTGCGGCTGAAAGCAGCCCCTCGTACAGGAGGAAACACAGGCGTCCGACCGGCGGTTCCGGGCAAATGTACACTTCCCGGTTGTCGCTGCGGGTCGGTGTGGTGTAACCGGCAGAGGTCATTGTCGAGTAGGCGGCTTTCCAGGCGTCCGGCTGATTCTCGTAAGGGCTTAGAATACATCCCATGATGCCGATGAGGTCATCCGGGGAAAGGGTCAGTGTCGGAAGCGGCGTCGGCCCTTCCGTCGCGTCAGCTTCCTCCTCGGTGGCGGTGGGCGTCACGGTCCCGGTGGGTGTTTGGGTGAGGGTCTGCGTTGGCACGAACGTGGAGGTTGATGTGGGGGTGAGCGTCGTCGTGGCGGTGACGGTTGGTGTTGGGCTGGTTGTGGCGGTTGGCGTGAGCGTGAAGAAGCAGTCTTCGGGACAGTTGAGAGGGTCTTCCAGATAGTCGAGTTGACAGATGCCATCGCCGCACAACTGGCTGCAATCGATACACCCCGAGAAGGTTTCCCCAAATCCCGGCTCGCAGTCGTCGTTGTAGTTACAGGTGCCCTGTCGGATGTCGGGATGTTGGTCGGCGGCAGAAGCAATCGCCACCGAGCTGACGAAAGTGATCGAAAGCAGAACGAGCACAAGAATGCCCGGTTTCCTGTCTGCTGATTTTCTGCTATGCATTAGGCATTCTCCCTGTTCAAGATTCGAAGCGGTATCCTGTGCTGCCCTGACGAGAAAACGTCAGCCCGGCAGGAAGAAAAACGCCAGGCCCACGATCAAATAGACGGCCAACAACTGCGCCCCTTCCAGCCAGTTCGATTCGCCATCGAGCGCAATCAATGAGGCAACTAGCGATGCCCCAAACAGCGCCACAAGCTCAAAAGTATCGAAGATCAAGAGCAGCGTATGATCGAACAGCAAGCTGATGAAGACCAACAGCGGCGCGACGAAAAGCGCGATTTGCAGGCTGGAACCCAGCGATATGGCAAGGCTCAGTTCCATATCATTTTTAGTTGCGACATCAACGGCAGTGAGATGCTCGGCGACGTTTCCAATCATCGGGATCAAAACGATGCCCAGGAATATCTCTGTCAAGCCCAGAGAGGCGGTGACGTGCTCGATGGCACCAACCAGGACCTCACTCAAAAGGGCCGTTCCCACAGTGGCAGCCAACAAGATGATCAGTGCTTTAGACAGGCTCCAACGCGCCTCGTGGGGCACTGCTTCGCGGGCCAGCGGGCCTGTCTGCGTGGTCAGCGAATAGACGACCCCCAGCGCGTAAATGATAATCATGACGACGGCGACGCTTTCGCTGAACAGCTTTTCTGCCCGAAAATCAGGTTCTATTGCGGCGCTGAAGAGTGATGGGATGATCAGGGCGATAAAAGCAAGGATCAGCATGGTGCCATTCAGGGCCGCCTGCCGCCGGTCGAATTTCTGGATGCCGTTGCGCAGCCCCCCGACCAATACGCTCAGGCCAAGAACCAGTAAAAGGTTGCCCAATATCGACCCGACGATGGAAGCTTTCACCAGATCGAGCAAACCCGCTCTGATCGCAAAAATCGTAATGATCAACTCGGCGGCATTACCCAAAGTGGCATTCAGGAGGCCGCCCAAGCGCGGGCCGGTGTAGATGGCCAATTCTTCGGTTGCCTCACCGATCAGATCAGCCAGGGGGATTATTCCCAGAGCGGCAAAGATGAACACCAGCACCGGGCTGGCCCCAACCCACCCAAGAACGACGGCGGCTACACCAAATAACAACATGAAGTACAGGATTTTCTTGATCAAGATTCTTACTCCAGCTTTTTTATCTGCTGGTATCAAGTATACACAATTGTACGCGCCGTGCAGGTCGGGCGAATCAACGGGACACCTTCGGACTAGGCCAGTTGGCCGATATGGGAATCATCCTGGTGGACGATGTCGACCAGTACAGGCTGTTGTATAGTAAAGATGGTAAATGGAGTTGGGCAGCTTCCCCAAGCAGCACAAACGCAGCTCCCGGCCCAAACATATATTGGCTCCCAACTCCTCATCTTCTTAGTTTCTTCTCCTGTACAAAGGGCTCAGAATTATCTGAGCCCTCTTCTCTTGATTCTCCCCTTCGTGATGGAAGGTAGGGACTGTTTCAGGTCAGTGGGTAAACCCCCACCTGACCTGAAACAGTCCCATATTTCGAGTAGCCCAACCCAGGTTGACTTGCCGGGACAGGGGGCGGGAAGTATGATGCAGGGAAGGATTTCAAATAGCAAGGCCCCTGGAGATAATGACCAAATATACCGGCAGTGTGTTCCCATCCATTATACTGTCCGTACTGTCCGCGCTGTTTGCTTCGGGATGCAGCGGCCTTGCCATCGACACGGTGCCGACCATCGTCCCACTGCCGACCCTGGAACCCAGCCAGGTATCGACATCTACCCCGGCAGTAGTAGAGGGCGATCAAACACCAATCGCGCCAACTCTGGTGGCTTCACCCACACTGCCGGTTTCGCCTACATCACCCCTGGGGCCAACCTCGGCCATCTCGGAAAATGAACTGCCGGTGCCTTCCCAGGGTGCAGGGGGTTCACAATCGCCGGTGATCGAATACTTCATGGCTTCGCCGGAGCAGGCCGCACCGGGGGAAACCGTCGTATTGGTTTGGTCGACGCTGTACGGGACGAACGCCGCGATCTACCGCGTCGACGCCGATGGTCAGCAGGGCGACTCCTGGCCGGTCGATCTACAGGGATCTCTGATCGTCTACCCCGAATCGGCTGCACGGTCCGAAACATACGTGCTGACGCTGACAAACGGTATTGCTGCTATCGAGGAGAGACTCGCCATCGAAGTTACCTGCGGCTTCTCGTGGTTTTTCTCCCCACCGCCTGACGATATCTGCCCGACGGCTGAACCGGCCAGTTCCCCGGCAGTGACGCAGGAGTTCGAACACGGCCAGATGGTGCTGATCGAGGAGCTTGACCTGATCATCATTCTCTTTGAGGACCTGATCACCCAATCCGACCAGTCGAAACCGGCTTGGCGCTCCGTATCGAATCCGTACGAGGAAGGGATGCAGGAGATCGATCCGGCAGTTCCACCTCCCGACGGGAGGTACTATCCCCGGCACGGCTTTGGCACCGTATGGCGCTACACGGCGACGGTCGAAGACCGGCTGGGGTGGGCAGTCACCGGTGAAGTCTCGTTCAATACAACCTATCAGAACGGGCTTGGCGACGAAGGGGAGCAGTTCTACTTTACGAATACACAGGGTGAGGTGATCACCCTGGTGCCGGACGGCAAAGGCTGGCTGGTCGCCGGGTACGAGTGATCAGTCTTCTCCCCGCAGGATTGTTTCGTAAACGGGGCATGAATACGCGAGATGGGACTGGCAGGCCGCAGGCACATCAGCCGCCGGTTCGATGCCAGATCGATGCAGGGCGCGTGCCAGGTGGCAAAGCGGCAGCCCCATCACATTGGCGAAACAGTGAGAAAATCCCTCGGCAGGATGAAAGTCGGCGTTCTGGATGCCGTATCCCCCGGCCTTGTCGAACGGGTCCCCGCTGATAATGTAATCGGCGATTTCCTCATCACTGTAATCACGCATCGGCACCTGGCTCTGCGCGATCTCCGTATCGAGTTCACCCGATTGATTTAGCACGGCTATCGCCGTGTAAACAACATGGCTGCGGCTGCGAAGCCGGGTAAGCATCGCCCAGGCTTCTCTGCGGCTGGTAGGCTTCTCAAGCACGTCGTCTCCATCGACGACAATCGTATCGGCGGCCAGCACGATCATCTGCTGCCCGCACTTCTCTGCGGCAGCGCGGGCCTTCTCCTGGCTCAGTCGGAGAACATAATCGGCGGGCATTTCGCCGGGCTGACGCTGCTCGTCGATCCGGGTGACAAACCGGGTGAATGGCAGGCCAAGCAGCGATAGAAGCTCGCAGCGGCGGGGAGACTGCGAAGCGAGAATGAGAGGAGGAGTATTTTCTGCAAATGGCATATTGTGAAGGCTAACGTCCCTTCAAATCCTGGTTGGCCTGCATATCGAACAGCATGGCGAACAAAAACAATTGCAGCCCGGAGATGGTCAGGAAGATGATCGTCAGCAGGGTGATTTCCGGAGCCTGGCCGATTGTGAACCACCGGACGAAAAAGCGCACCAGCATTGGTATGTCGGCAACAAAAAGAAGCGCACCTAAAAAATAGAACAGCACCAGCGGATGGAAATCTCGAATGACATATTTTTGGAGCATCCGCTTGAAAAAGAGACGCACGAGCAGCGCCGAGATCGAAAAGACGACCCGCCGGATTTTGAGTTTGCTTTTTTCATCGGCATAGACCGGCCTGATCGGTACGTCGATCACCCGCAGGTCGTAGATATTGCAGGTGACGAGAAAATCGTTGGGCATACCAAAACGCGGGTAGATGTTTTCTAATGGGAGCAAATGCAGCCCTTTTTTGTTCAAGACCGTGTAACCCGTCTGCGAATCGGCGACGTTCCAATACCCGCTGGCGATCTTGGTAAGGAATGAGAGAACAGCGTTCCCCAAATACCGAATCCTCGGTATCTTTTCCCAGGCTTCGCCGGTGAACAACCGGTTCCCCTTGCTGTAATCTGCCCGATCCTCGATAATGGGGGCCAGAAGCGCCGGTAAATCTCCGGGGTCCATCTGGTTGTCTCCGGCCATCACCGCCGCCGCGTCGATGTCGTTATCACGGCACCAGATATACCCGGTGCTGATCGCGCCGCCAACTCCTCGATTCTGTTCGTGGCGAATGAAAACGATCCGGCTGTCTTGACCGGCAATCTCGCTGACAACCCCTGGTGTATTGTCCTGGCTACAATCGTCGACCACGACGATGGAATCGATATAGCCGGGCATGCCTTCAAGTGTGCGCCGGATCAGGACTTCTTCGTTGTAGGCAGGAACGACGACGCCGATCTTATGCTCTTCGTACACTGAACTATTCTCCCGGTTAGCGATGGTAGCCTAAATCAACGACACTTTCAATAATCTCCGCGTGACGATGATCAGGCATACCGCTTCGAGTACATAGGTGATCGCGGTTACGACTGCCGCCCCGCGTATTCCCCACAGCGGGATGAAAAACAGGTTTTGCAGCGCATCGAGGATCACTATTCCCAGTATCATAAACGTGTATGCGCCCGGCTTGCCACCTTGAAGAAGTGCCCCGTTAAAGGGACGGAAAGCGGCATTGACCAGCACCCCGGCCATGATGATCGCGTATATCGGCCAGCTTTCACGGGTTGTTCCGTTTTGCAGCAGGAAGTTGAAAATCGCCGGATACAGCAAAATCGACGCGATACCCACCAGAACGACTATGGGGTAGAACATGCGCCGGGTCTTGCGAGAAAGCCTGGTGATCTCTTCGGTGGTTCCATCAGCGAAGTGTTTGCCGATGACCGGGTCGACGTTATAGCGGACGGCCATCGGGAGCTGGGCAAAACCTTCGGCGAGGGTAGCCGCGAAGGTGTAGATGCCGATCTGGGCGTCGGTCGTAAAGTATCCCAGCATCAGGACATCCACCCGCGTGTTGAGTTCCAGCAGTATTCCACTCAGCATCCCTCTGGCCCCAAACGAAAGATGCTCGGAAAACCAACGCCGGGCACCGGCGATCCGGCGAAGCGGGACGAGTTTTGTGTAGACATAGATTGACAGGCTTACAAAGAGCAGAAACTCGGAAATCGTGAGTGATAGAGTCAGATAGGGGGACGGCAACTGTAGCGCAATGATTACTGCAATCGCAGCCGGAATAAGGATAAACCGCAGCGCCCGGAATACGGCATAAGGCTTCATACGGTTGAGGCCGTTGACCGTATTGATCAGGATTTTATTCAGGGAGTAGAACAGCAACCCCGGAATGACGAACAGCAGCCCCTGGGTAACACCTTCACTATCAAACAGGCTTCCGACCGGTTTTGCCAGAAGAACGACAATCAGGCAGACCGGGACGGAAAAGAGAAGGGCGATGATCAAGGCAGTGGTTGTGATATCTCCGCAGGTATCGGG
>DAOUES010000170.1:0-2923 GCA_034430335.1 Anaerolineae bacterium
ATATTCCCGATTGGCTCTCGCCTCGACGGTGAAGATTACTACCAGAAGCAGGCCGAGTACATCCTGCGGCAGATCGCACAGTTTACCGGCGGGAATTTCATCTTCCTGACCTACGAAGACACCCCGCAGAGTTCCGGCGAGCCGGGCACCGAGTACAGCGTCCCCGAAGAAAGCTACTCGGTCGAAGACCTCGACGCGCTGGTCGTGCGGCTGGTCCAGGAGGAACTCGCCGCGCTGACCGGTGGGCAGTAGGGGCGACGGCCTTTGGTCGTTTAGCCCCGCCCCTACGAGATGGATAGAATCAAAACCCCCTCCAAGTTGGAGGGGGTTTTTCGTGCTGATTTATGTCATCGGTGCAAGTCTCGGCGGAGCGGGGGCGGGCGGTTCGCCGGGCGGCGCTTCTGATTCTGGCTCTTCTTTCTCGACGGTGATGAATTCCTTCCGCATCCGGCGCTGGCCGTCGTAAGCGTCCAGCCCGAACGTCCCCGGTGGAAGCCGGATGCCCGCGTCCTCGATTGCCTCGATGAAACGCGGGGTGATCCCCGACGGCCTGAGCTGGCCCTGCACCTTGCCCTCCCTGGTGCCGGTGCGTTCGTAGGCGAAAATATTAGTCAGCATCACGCTGTCGCCCTCAAGCCCTTCGACCTCGGCGATCTCCATGATCTTGCGCGAGCCGTCACGCAGGCGGCTCATGAAGATCACCATGTCGACCGCCGACGCGATCTGCTCGCGGATCGCCCGGATGGGCAGGTCCATCCCGGAGGAAATGCACATCACCTCAAGACGCGAAATGGCATCCTTGGCGCTGTTGGAGTGCAGGGTGCACATCGAGCCATCGCGCCCGGCGTTCATCGCCTGGATCAGGTCGATGGCTTCGCCGGAGCGCACCTCGCCGACGATGATCCGGTCGGGGCGCATGCGCATCGAGTTGACGACGAGGTCGCGGATCGTGATCTCGCCTTCGCCTTCGATGTTTTCCGGGCGGGTCTCCAGCCGGACGATGTGCTCCTGCTGAAGCTGGAGTTCGGCGGCGTTCTCCAGCGTGACTACCCGCTCGTCGTGGGGAATATAGCCCGATAGGACGTTGAGCAGCGTTGTTTTGCCGCAGCTACTCCCCCCGGCGACGAGGATGTTCAACGAAGCCTTGACGCAGGCGTTGAGAAAATCGAAGATTTCCTCGGTCGCCGTACCGAACTTGATCAGGTCAACCTGGGTGAAGGGAATGGCGGAGAACTTGCGGATTGTCAGGCAGGGGCCGTCGAGCGCAACCGGCCTGACCACCGCGTTCACGCGGGAGCCATCCGGCAGGCGGGCATCGACCATCGGCGAGGTTTCGTCGACGCGCCTGCCCAGCGGGGCCAGGATGCGGCTGATGATATGCATCAGGTGTTCTTCGTCTTCGAATTTGATGTTGGTCTGGTAGATTTGCCCGCGCTGCTCGATGAAGATGCGGTCGTGGCCGATGACCATGATATCGCTGATATGTTCGTCGGCGAGGAGGATTTCCAGCGGGCCGAATCCCAGTATGTCGGCGACGATCTGCTCGTAGATCGCCTTGCGCTCGTTGCGGTTGAGCATAACCCGGTCTTCGACGACGATAGTATCGAAAAGCTCCCTGACCTTGGCAGTAAGCTGCTCGGCGCTTTCTTTTTCCGGGCGGGCGAGAGGGCCTTTTTGCTTCTTCTCTTTGTCGTCCTCTTTGAGCTCTTTCCCCTCGGCATCGAACTTCTTTTTCCCGGTCGTGTTAAGTTCGATGATCATCTGGCGCTGGATGCGGGCTTTCAGTTCTCGCATCCGCTCCTCGTTTTTCACCTCGACGGTGGCAATATCAAGCATTGCAGTCTGCTGGATGGGCATACCGAGGGGGTCGAGGCCCTGTTCATTTTTTGGCTGCGGGGTGCTGTCCGAATCATCAGCGCCCTGCTTCATACGATCTAGCAGCGACATGCGATCTCCTGACCGCCAAACACCAAACACCAAACACTCTCATTTATAAGTATACGGAAATAAGCCCGCGTTACAATCGAACGTAAGCTGTTGTAACCCTGCCGGAAAATCTATATCGGCCTGCATTTCAGGTGGTCGCCGGCCTCCTCAATGACCAAAGTGCCATCCGGGTTAGTGATCCATCCAGGCGTCAGACCCCCGTCGGTATCTGCTAAAACACCGGGTTGAGGATCAGGTAAACGGTGAAGATGATCAGCGAGACGACGGTATGCAGCGCCAGCACGTTGTTGACGTAGCGCCGCTCGTCTTCATCATCCGACCGCATATACAGCGGGATGATGAAGGGCGGGGGCAGCACGAGGAGCGTAAACAGCGCCGCCTCGAAGGGTTTGCCCAGGCCGAGCGCGCCCCGGATCAGCAGCCTGTTGACCACGAGCGCCAGCGGGACGAGCAGCCCCAGCCGGAGCAGGGTCACGAGCAGCGACTCGCGCAGGCCCTCCGCCGACAGCTTGATCCCGTAGCCGACGATGATCAGGATCAGCGGGACGGTCAGGCTGCTCAGGAAGCCCAGCGCGGCGATCACTGCCCCGCTGACGATCCCCTCGGTGAGGATCGCCCGTAGCCCAAGCAGGTTGAACAGGATGCCGAGCAGGATCGCGATCACGACCGGTGACTGGAAGAAGACCTTTGCAAGCTGGCCCACGCCCTGGAGATCGTCGCGTTTCTTGAGCAGCAGGGCGAGGAAGACGAACCAGATGAATATCTCGTGGCCGAGATCGACGACGGCGATGGTGCCGACCGCGTCGAGGCCGTAGGCTGCTCCGAACAGGCTGACGCCCAGCATCCCGTATTCGAAGCCGGTGACGAGAAAGGGGAAGTACTCATGATCGATCTTCAGCCAGCGCTTGAGTAGGTTCCCCAGTCCCAGCAGCGCGAGGCACAGGGCGAAGGTCAGCGCGAAGAGGAGCAGGTAGGC
>DAOUES010000171.1:0-3485 GCA_034430335.1 Anaerolineae bacterium
AAGCAGTTTCAGCGAATGGTTGAACACCACCCGCATGCTGCGGTGCCGCTCGGCGATGTTGCGATGCGTCGAGGTCAGGATGTCGATGTTCTTGCTGATCTCCCCGGCGATGTCCGCCGGGGTCAGCGTATTGACCCACCCGGCGGAAAGTTCGATTGCCAGCGGCATCCCTTCCACCAACCGGCAGATCAGGATCACACTCTCCAGGTCGAGGCCGTCGGTTCGCCTGACCTGCCCTGCCCGGTCGAGGAACAACTGCACCGCGCTGGTTTCCACCGGGTCGTCGTCCTGTTCGGGCAGGTCCATCCCGTCGATACGCCGCACCCACTCTTCTTCCAGGTTCAGCGCCTCGCGCGAGGTGACCATCAGCTTGACGCCGGGCGCGGTGCTGCTGATCTCGCTCAACAGCGGGGCGTAATCCAGCAGATGCTCGAAATTGTCGAGCACCATCAGCAGATTTTTCCCCTGTAAATACTTGAGGAACTCTTTTCTTGGATCATAGCGTTCTTGCTGAGAGACGAACGGCGTGGCGTCGATCATCGCGTTGATCATATCGTCGGTCGCCCACACCGATGCCAGCGGCGCGAAGTAGATACCGTCGGGGAAGGTGTCGCTTACCCGGTTTGCCACTTCGATGCCGAGGCGTGTCTTGCCGACCCCGCCCGGCCCGACCAGTGTCAGCAGTCGGCAGTCAGGATCGGTCAGCAGGTCGATGATTTCGTTGATTTCGTCCCCCCGCCCGATGAACGATGTGCGGGGTGTAGGAATATTGATTACAGCTTCCATAGTGCCCTCAAACGCTGTTCAAAATAGACTTCAATAGCGCCATCCCATTATATAACGGGCAGTTCACAAAGGATAAGGCTTGCGCCAGCAATGACATAGATTGTAGGCAAGTTGAAGGAGTGTTGTCGCTTAACAACAGGGAAGGCAGACACCGTCCCGATTATACCCCGGAAGCCTTGAAAATCACACCTTTAAATGAAACGATTTCGTTGTCAAAATCTTGCCAGCGGTATATGATTCACACAATCGACTTCGATAGGATTTGAACACCACTCAGGAGCCTGATATGCTGACAAAGATCGGACGCGAAGAAAGAATCTGGGCGTCGCAGCCGACCTCATTTGAGGATATCCCGGATATTTTTAAACCCACCTTCAAGGAGCTTGCCGACGACGAGGGGCATTTCCCGACGACTATCGTGATGCCCACCGGCGGCGTGTATGGCAAGCCGGAAATCGTGTGGCTCTTTACCCATCTGGCAGGCTGCATCGCCATCCTTTCGATCAACGGATCGGAGATCGAGGTCACCAAACACAAAATCGACAGCATCAACGCCCTGGAAGTAACGATCAACCTGTTGTATTCGAAGGTGGTGATCCGCAGTATAGCTGATGACGGCTTCCAGGTATCGACCATGTTCGAGTACAACACGGTCTTCATCGATTTCTTCAGCCCCTTCGTCCAGGTCATGCGGCAGGGTTTCCGCAGTTCGGCCCCGCCGATAGCCTCTGAACTCGCCAAATTCGACAGCTTGAAGGCCGACTACTTCAAATTCATGAACTACTCCCGCCGCTGCCTGCTGGCCGATCAAACCGTCTCGTCGTTCATCATGCAGCCAACCATCTCAGAGCCGCTGCTGGGTAAGTGGAATAAGCTGTTCTATAAGACGGTCGTGCCTGCCCATGTCTGCATTCTTACCAACAGTGAATACATCGACATTCACGAAGAAGTCAATCCCTGGTGGTTTTTTGGCGCAAACTACGGAAAAACCTACCGGTATATTCGCCGCTCCCGGATTCGCTCCGTGCAGGTGGACGATCACGACGACGAGCTGATCGCCCTGTCCCTCCACCTGCCGGGCGACGAACAGCTCGACGTGACCTTCGACACTGCCAAGCGGCAGGCTGTCGAGCAGATGCTCGATGAATTTGAGACATCCTTGAACTAGAGCGCTGTAAACCCGGATTTTCAACACTTTGCCTGACGGATCACAAACCCCGATCTCGTCTCGTAGGGGCAGGGCTTGTCCCTGCCCTCCGATCCCCGGGAATCCTCCGACATGCGCCGTTCCTCGATTCGGCATATACTGCTCCTATAGATAATCACTCCCAGCCAAAGGAGCAGACTATGTCGAACCGTCGATTGATCTTATTTGCTTTGCTGTTGGCCGTGCTGTTCGTTTTCGCCTGCAGCGCCGCCACTACCACCAATCCGGGAGAACCCATCGGTGAGCCTGCCGAATCGGCAGGTGAAGAAGAGGAGGCAGTTCAAGAACCTGTCGAAGAGTCCGCCGTCGAAGAACCCGGAGAGGAACCCGCCCTGGTCAGCCCACCAGAAGCGACGGCCCCACCCTCCAACCCCGACGCGCTGATCATGCCCGACGATCTCGTCTACGTGGGTGCGTTCCGTCTTCCCAGCGATGCCCCCGACGAATTCGGCTGGTTGTGGAGCGGCAACGCGCTGACCTTCTACCCGGACGGCGATCCCTCTGGTTCCGCTGATGGCTATCCCGGTTCATTGTTCGGCACCGGCCACAACTGGAACACCTACGTATCCGAGATCGACATCCCCCAGCCGGTGATCTCCGCCGCGAAGAACCTCGAAGAGTTGAACACCGCCGCGACGCTCCAGCCCTTCGCCGATATCCAGGGCGGGATGTTCGGCTACCTGGAAATCCCCCGCGTGGGCCTCGAATACCTGCCCGCGCAGGGTGATCAGGACTCAGGCAAGCTCTATTTCGCCTGGGCGCAGCACATGGGCGAGGGCGACACCTTCGCCACGCACGGCTGGGCCGATCTCGACCTCTCGAACCCGCAGCCTGCCGGATTGTGGCATATCGGCGATCTGCCTAACTACGTCACCGGCGACTACCTGTTCGAAATCCCCGCCGAGTGGGCCGACGCCTACACCGGGGGACGCAGCCTCGCCACCGGGCGCTTCCGCGACGGCGGGCAGGGCGCAGAGGGGCCGTCGATCTTCGCCATCGCCCCCTGGCAGGAAGGCAACCCACCCCCCGACGGGGCCGCGCTGCCCTACGTCACCCTGTTGACCTATGACGACGTCACCACCGACAACCCGGCCATGATGAACGACTACCACCACTCCGACGAGTGGAACGGGGCCGCCTGGCTCACTGCCGGGGATCGGGCAGCGGTCGTGTTCGCCGGGAATAAGGGGCACGGTGAGAACTGGTACGGCTGCTCCGACGGCACCGTCTGGGAAGAACCCTACCCGGAAGCCTGCGCCGAACGCGGCTGGTGGTCGACCTCTTTCGAGGCACAGATCATTTTCTACGACCCGGCTGATCTCGCCGCCGCTGCCACCGGCGAACGCGATCCGCGCGAGTCGCAGCCCTACGCCGTTCTGTCTATCGACGACGTGCTCTACAATTCCGTCCCCGGTGACCAGTTCAAGGAGCGCCTCGGTGCCGCCGCCTTCGACCGCGCAAGCGGCCTGCTCTACGTCATGGAGCAGTTCGG
>DAOUES010000172.1:0-4557 GCA_034430335.1 Anaerolineae bacterium
AACAGCGCGGGGCGGCTTGCACCGAGTACGTCATCGGCAAGGGGGGCGAAAAACGACAGACCGGCCAGCAGGACAACCAGCACCGCCGACAGGAATATCAACCGGCGGGATTGGATTTTATCGAGTCTCAAATCAACGAGATTCTCCAAGCCGAACCCGGCCAGCGCGGACAATCCAAAGGTCAATAAGACGAGCCAACGGGCGGGCGCACGGAACAGGTCGAAGCCGGGGACAAATCGGACAAGGAGCCAGTAAACCGGGTTGAACGCGCCCAGGGCAAAAAACAGGCCAACTCCCACCAGGATGACCGATCCGGCCTTCAGGCGGCTGCCAAAGGCTCCCCAGGCCCCTACAAGGGCAAGAAGCAGGGGGATCACACCGACATAGGCGATGTATTCACTGAACAACGGCTCGGCGCTGTAATTCGGGAGGAAGGCGCGGCCAGCGACCGCCGGATTCAACGAAAAAGCCAGGGCATTCATGATTGGAAGCCCCCCACCCCGGTTGCTCAACCAGGATAGTTCGAGTGTGGGGAGAAGCTGCGCTGCCGACAGGGCGACGGCAAGCAGCACCGCGATCAGGATAACGATCAGGGGGAAGAGATAGGAGAATTCTACCCCCTCCCCGACCCTCCCCCTTCCAGGGAGAGGGAGAAAAACAGCGAAGTGTCGATCTGGTGGCGAACTCGATTCGCTGCGGCGGGCATCGATCAGATTTTTAACGATGAACCACACAACCCACAGTCCCAGGCCGAAACCAGAAATAAAGGCGGTCTGGGAGTGCCCGGCCAAAAGCTGCATCGAAAAGGCGACTCCAAGCAAGAGAACAGGCCAGAGGCGACGTCGGAGCGATTCTTCCCAGAGCCAGAACAGCCAGGGCAGCCAGGCCAATCCCTGCACCTGGTTGACGTGCTCGACCTGCGCGGTGAAGTAACCGCCCAGCGAAAAGACAAGGGCCGACAGGAACGCCGGTAAAACGTCGAACGACAGCGAGCGCCGGGCGAAGGTATACATGCCTACCGCAGCCCAGGCAACATGGGTGATGATCGCTACCTTGACGGCGTTGGGGGCATCAAGAGCGATCAGGAGCCAGTTGGGGGGATACAAAACACCGGCCTGACTGTTCGCCAGAAAGGGGGCACCCATGAACAGGTAGGGGTTCCAGAGCGGAAGATGGCCGGTGCGCAGGATCAGATTGCGATAGGCCCAATAGGGATAGAAATAGGTGAACATATCGCCACGAGGGAGGATGCGGTCGGTGAAGGCCATCCGCCAGAAGAAGGCGATCACGAGCAGGATCAAAGCGCCAACTGCCAGCAGATCGGGCCAGCGGCGAGCAGGATTCTTTTCAAGGCGGACTTCGTCAGGCATGGTCACCCCACAGAATCAGACGTTGGCGGCGGCAAATGATCGAGCAGCGAATGGCGACCTGCGCCAATTGAAACAAGGTCACCGCCGGGCGGTTTGATCGACACTTTGCCCGATCCGACTACCTGCCATGTTCTATCTTGATAAATCAACACCGCCGAACGATCAATGCCAAGCAGGGTGTGCGATTCAGGATGCTGCGCTTCTACCTGTTCGAGCAGCGCGGCGGAAAGCCAATCGAAGAAGGGCAGGATGATCACGCCCGGCAGCAGGCCAGAGGCGGCGCAAAGGTCAATGTGATCATCGCCTGGCTGGACGGCGAGATCGCCCACAGCGGCGGTCGGCCCGGCGAGGGTGATCAGGACCGAAGGACGGCAGTCACCGGCAAGAAACTGCACCGTTCGATCAAGGTCGCCGCCGAGTAGCAGTACGGGAAGGCCGCCCGGATCGCTCAACGGAGCATCGTCCTGATCCACAACCCGGCAGGTCAGATCGACCTCAAGTGCGGCGAAATATTCCTCCACCTGCTGGATATATCGCTGCGCGGCACCCGGCTTTTGAGAACCGGACACGGCATATAACCCAAGCAGCGACGGTGGATCACCCGGCAGCGATGCAAGAATCGACTGCCAGACCGGGCGCAGGTCGGCATCGAGGCCAACGCCACCAAACAGGGCAAGGTAGGTGATGTTCGGGCACATAGGGCCAATTATAGCGCCTTCAGTGGAACAGCAGGATTCAAACCCGGCTGCCGAAGATCGGCTTTGTGCGTGAAGGAACACCCCCTCTGTCTCCTTCGGAGACATCTCCCCCACCGGGGGCGATCAGGGGCTTTGAATGCACGGCAAACCGCCCAGGATGCTCTGCGGGATGTTAGACAGCATCATAATGCCGGTCTGTGACTATGGGGAAATACTGCCTTCGATAACGAGTTCACCATCCCGAATGAATATTTGCTGTAGAACGATGGTGAAGGGCGAAGCCTGGATCGGCTCGTTGATGCTGCGTTCGATGGTGGCTACCAACTTCGAGAGTTCGGCATCGTCGATTTGAAGGGGGCCAAATTGAAAATCGACGATCTCCAGGTGAATCTGGCCGTCATCACCGATTGAGGGCATAAATGCGATATAGCCATTTACATCGAGCGGCTCCAGGCGCGCACGCGCATAGCATTTAATCCTGCCATCGGCGAGCAAGACGGTGACATCCTCAACCGGAATGGGACTGCCCTGTTCGGCTTCGGCATTAGTAATCGCTTCGACGACAGCGGAGGTCAGTTCGGCTTCGGTGAAGGTCATACTGAAGGGGCCATCGGGCGTGGCGAGGTTCAGCGAGCGCCACTTGTTGTTGAACGAGTCGAGGGCCTCGACCGAGGATTCGACCTTATACGATGGGATCGAGATACGCCTCGCACCAGCGCCGGGAGCATTGCAGGCCAGGATAGAAGTGAGAAGAATCACACAGGCGAACGTGATATAGAATATGCGGTTCGAAGTAATCATGTGTCTCCTTTTGACCAGGTGCGGTATTATAGCGTGTCGAGAAAAGTTGGCAAACAACGCCAACACTTCGCAAAACCAACGAAAACCGACACAGCACACAGGAAAAATAATTGATGACCGAAGAACGTGTGCAGAAGATCATGGCGCAGGCAGGGATCGCATCCCGGCGAAAATGTGAAGAAATCATCGAGCAAAAACGGGTGACCGTCAACGGGCAGATCGCTACGCTTGGCATGAAAGCCGACGTCAGCCGGGACGACATCCGGGTGGATGGTACGCGCCTGCAAACACCTGAAACGTTCGATTACATCATGCTCAACAAACCACGCGGCGTGATCTCCGACGAGGATGTCGGCGGGAACTGGCCCGCCGCCCGCGAGATGATCCCAATCGAGGGCCGGTTGTACCCGGTCGGGAGGCTGGATGTTCAGAGCGAAGGGCTGCTGCTGTTCACCAATGACGGCGACCTGGCCCACAAACTGACGCATCCCCGGTACGAACATCCAAAAGTCTACCGGGTGCTGGTCTGCGGGAATCCACCAGAGAAAACGATCGACGCCTGGCGGCGGGGGATCACGCTGGATGGGAAAAGGACACTCCCCTGCACGATCAACCGGCTGCAAAAAACGAAAGACGGCACCTGGCTGGAGATCACCTTGAAAGAGGGTCGCAAACGGCAAATCCGGCGCGTGGCCTCCGTCCTGGAACACCCGGCGTTGAGCATCGAGCGGACGGCTATCGGCCCGCTGAAGCTGGGGAACCTGCCTTCAGGCGGGTGGCGGCGATTGACGGAGGAAGAAGTATCGGCGTTGAAGAAGACACTCAAACAGAGTCGTCCACCCCAAAAGAAGCAGCGCCGCCCGCCACCGCAGTCAAACCGGCGGCGGAAACCAGGCGGCCCTAAAAAACGAACCTGAGGATCACGACACGGATGAACATCCCATCGACGATAGCAATTGACGGCCCGGCGGCATCGGGCAAGACGACGTTAGCCCTGGCATTAGCCAGACACCTGGGTTATCTCTATTTCGATACAGGCGTGATGTACCGGGCGGTTACCCTGGCGGCGCTGAAAAGGGGGATCGATATCAACGACGACGAGACCGTCAGCAGCACAGCCAGAGCGATCATTATCGACGTGCTCCCGCCAACTGTCGACGATGGACGCTCATGCACCGTGCTGCTCGATGGGGAAGACATTACCTGGGCGATCCGCGAGCCAGAAATCGACGCGAAGGTATCGATCCCTTCGATGTACAAAGACGTCCGGGAGGCGCTGACGGTCATCCAGCGGCAGATTGCCTCACGGGGGAAAGTCGTAATGGTCGGGCGGGACATCGGAACGGTAGTGCTGCCCGACGCCGACCTGAAACTCTACCTCGACGCATCGGTCGAAGAGCGAGCTAGGCGGCGCTGGGAGGAAAATCACCAGCATGGGACTGACGGCAGTCTCGAATCGGTGCTTGATGCAATGAAAAACCGCGACAGGCTGGACAGCGAACGGGACATCGCACCGCTGCGCCCGGCAGATGACGCGGTGGTGATCGACAACACGGATTTGAGCATACCTGAAGTGATAGAGCAGGTCATTCAACTCATCGAAGGCAGATATTGAAGATTTACAAAATAGTGAGGTAAGAGAACGTGACGTTGGCAACTGGACTTCCAGTTGCTCCACCCCCTCCCTG
>DAOUES010000173.1:0-5867 GCA_034430335.1 Anaerolineae bacterium
AGCGAAATGTTCGTCACTATCCGTGCGCGGCGCAGTTCCTCGCCGGTTTTATCCGGCAGAAACCACCGGTGGAGGCGCACCAGAACCGGGTTTGTTGGCGGCTGGTCGTTCGTATGTTCAGGGTGACCCGGAACGACGAACGGCGGCTTATCGTCTGTCGATTTCATTGCGGTTTCATCGCTGATATGGTCTGGTGGGTCAGCCAGCGGTTGGCCCGTTTCCCGTTATGATATGTGACAGAGACTTCTACCATATAAAGAGTATAGCAGACAACCTACCCATTCACCCTGCCCGGTTTCAATAAAAGCTGACCGGCCAGGGTAAACAGGCTCGACCGGATCAGCGCGAGAGTGATCATCGACGAAAGAGCCGAGGTCGGCTCGCGGAGATGCCCTCGACTCGCCGACGTGGATCGTGGGCTTCAGGTGTTCGCGCCCGCTTGCGAAAAATCCGTCGATAGTGAACAATCGGGGTATGGAAAAGGCGATACGCACACTCATCCTGATAACCTTCCTCGTTGGCGGCCTGCTGCTCTCAGGCTGTGCTGCCGAAGAAGCCGATCCCGTCCTGATCGACCCGACGGGCTTTGTCACCTACGGCCACCCGACCGGGGTGTTCTCGCTGTCGATGCCGCCCGACTGGGTGTTGAGCGACACCTCCGACGCTTACGCGCTGGATGTCAGCTTTTCGCTGCCTGACACGTCGCTGCCTGTTCTGAACGTCTACGTGGTCAGTTCGAGCGCGCTGGGAACCAACGCCTCGCCCGATGCGCTGACGGCCTTCGAGAATACGAGCGACGTGGTCACCAGCTTCGACGGGCTGGTCAGCCTGTACCAGTCTGATTTCTACCGGCTCACCAACGAGGTCTACAAAGAGATCGGGCGGGAGATTCAACCCGACGGCAGCCTGCGGGTCGCGTTCCTGATCGACTCGGCGCACGGCACCAGCCAGCACAACGATTTCTTCCAGGTGGCCGGGCAGTACTTCGTCGCCGTCCGCACCCGCCTGCCTGCCGATCCTGCCCAGCAGCGCACACTGAGCCGGGTGATCAACACCCTGTCGTTCAACCTGACGACCGGCTGGGCGTCGACGGTGGCGCATCCCGAAGAGAGCAGCCCGCGCGACCTGGTGGGCTTTGCCAACCTCAATCACTGGGCGGACAGCAACGGCGGGTTTGTGGTGGTGGGGCAGGTGATCAACCACGCGCCGGAACCGCTGGAGTTCGTGCGGGTCAACGTCCAGCTTTACGATCCGCTGGGCGAGGTGCTGATCGAGCAGGACAACTTTGTCTCCTCCGACCTGATCATGCCCGGCGAATACGCCCCCTTCTCGATTGTGTTCAGCGACGGCCTGCCGCCCGACACCGTTCGCTACGACCTGGAGGCATCGGCGCGTTATGCCGATTATGCCACCCAGACTTTTTACGGCCCGGAGAACTTCGCCGTCACGTCCGAGGCGAACTTCGACGAAAACGGGCTGCTGGTCGTCAGCGGGCAGGTGCGCAACGAGGGGAACCTGACCGCCAACCTGGTGAAGGTAATCGTCACCATCTTCGACGAGGATCAGCGCGTGGCGGGCACCGATACCACGCTGGTCGACGTGCAGCAGCTTGCTCCCGGCGACACGTCGGGGTTCGATGTGCGCTTCTTCGAGTTGGGGGGCGCACCGAACACGTTTCTGGTGTCGGTGCAGGGGATTATCGCGGATTAGGCAGCCTGCTATTCCTTCTCGACGGCTGATCCCACGTCCGAGCGCTGCTTGTCGAGCGCCGACCGGATAGTATCCAACCACTGATCCGCCGTCTCCCAATCATCCAGGGCGCTCATTTCGACCGGCACCATTGCCAGCAAAGCCTTCCACTCGGCAAGCGGAATCTGGATGACCGTCTCGCCGTCGGCGGTTTTCACCAGTTCTGCCGCCCTTTTGATGGCCGATAAATTCGTCATTCAGCCAGTCCGTAAAACAAATCGAACGTATTCGAGCGAGTCCCCGGTCAGAAAAGCCCCCAGTCGCCGCCCGCGCCTTCTTCCATCATGCCGGGGTCCCATACCTCGCTGCCCATCTCGACGGTGGTCGGCAGGTCCAGTTCCTCCTGGACCGTCAACTGCACCTGGTACATCAACTGCGGGCCGTACGGGCAGAAGGGAGTCGTCAGGATCATGACGATGTTGGCCCCATCTTCCCAGATTTGCAGGTCACGGATCAGCCCCAACTCGACGACGTTCAACCCCAGTTCGGGGTCGACGACTCTGCGCAGCGCCTCGAAGACTTTCGCTTCTTTCTTGGCATCGGGTTGTTCAGGCATGTGTTCCCTCGCCCGCTTGATTTTCTTCCTGACTTACTACCAGCGTGCAGGCCGGATCGCCGTGCTGCATACAGGTCGAACGCCTTGCCCCGCTTCCTAAAATCGATCCAACCACCGACAGTTCGATCCGGCAGACTTCCGGGTGGTGTGCGCCTATATCATAATACGGGCAGTGATAGCGCACCAACTGCGGTCCGTCGTCTCCATCCTGCCAGCGGGCGGTCATCCCCTGCTCGTCGAGCCATTCCAGCAGCATTTCCCGCCGGGCGGCTTCGGGCTGCCCGTCGAACGCTTCGCGCAGATCGTCGATCAGCGAATCGGCCAGCCCGTCGATCAATTGATCGACCGCGTCGGCGGGTAACTGGCCCTTGACCTGATCGAGCAGGCCACCGACCAGCACGTGGTAGGCATGGGGGAAGAAGCGCTCCGCCTCGTGCGAGAGCCGGTAAATATGAACCGGCCTGCCCACCGAGCGGCGCTCTGCCTCCACGTCGATCAGCCCCTCGGCTTGCAGGCTGGTCAGGTGATGGCGGATCGTCACACCGGCAACGCCGACGATATCGGCCAGTTCGGTGATCGTCGCCTTGCCCAGCGATCTGAGCGCTTTCAGCACCAGCCAGCGCGTGCTGCCCGTATTGAGGCCAGAGTTTACCTGGTGATCGGTAGTGTGTTGGAATGTCATATCATTCTGGAGTATAGCCTGCCGGAAGCTTATCGTCAATTATTATCATAAATATCATTATTATTGACTTTAGCTTTTCCTGTGTGCTATAATCCGTGCGCGCTTCTCCATAGGGGAGAACACAAAAAAACAATCGATAGTGGCGGCCAATGAGTGATAACCGGCAGGTCACTGCATAAAATCATAAATATAGTGACGTAAGTCATGTGAAAAACGAGAAAAATGGTTTCCAATTTATGATTGTTTTTCTCAAACTTATAACCTGAATCAGGGAGCCTTAGTGTAAGATGACCGTAGCTTTAGAGATTATAGACCTGCATGTTAACGTCGAAGATAAGCCGATTCTCAAGGGCGTCAACCTGACCGTCCGGCAGGGCGAAACCCACGCGCTGATGGGGCCAAACGGCTCCGGAAAGAGCACGTTAGCCTATTCGTTGATGGGCCACCCGAATTACGAGGTCACTTCCGGGCAGATACTGCTTGACGGCATTGACCTGCTCGAGCTGGAGGCCGACGCCCGCAGTCACCTGGGGCTGTTCCTCGCTTTCCAGTACCCGGTGGCAATTCCCGGCGTTTCGCTGGCGAATTTCCTGCGCCACGCCGTCAATGCACACCGCAAAGCCGCCGATCCCAACGACGAGGGGATGCCGATCCCGGAGTTCCGCAAGCTGTTGAAGGCCAAGATGGACTTATTGGAGATGGATCATAGCTTTGCCGGGCGTTATCTGAATGACGGCTTCTCCGGCGGCGAGAAGAAGCGGGCGGAGATTCTCCAGCTTGCCACCCTCGAACCGAAGATCGCGGTACTCGACGAGACCGACTCCGGCCTCGACATCGACGCGCTGCGGATCGTTTCGGAGGGGGTCAATACACTCTCCGGCCCTGACCTGGGCGTGCTGGTGATCACCCACTACCAGCGCATTTTGAACTACGTCAAGCCGGAGTATGTTCACGTCATGTTCGACGGCCAGATCGCCGAGAGCGGCGGCCCTGAACTTGCGCTGCGTCTGGAAGCGCAGGGTTACGACTGGCTGCGCGAGAAAAACGGAAGCTAGGCGGGGTTGGTGGGCGAAGGCTTCCCCCCTCTGTCGCTACGCGACATCTCCCCCTATCAGGGGGCGATCAGGGTTGGCTCTGTTTGATGCGGTTGATGGTTATTTACCGGATAAACATCAATCAATGCCAATTACTCAGATCACAATCGTCAGATACCAGCAGGGGCAGGCGGGATTATTGGTAAAGACTGACTGCACTGCATTGATGGAGTAGAAACTCATGCCTGATGAAGCCAAGCAGTTGGAAGGCATCAAAGACAGTTACGCCGACAAGTACGGCTTTCATGTTCGTGAAAACTACGTGTTCAGAGCCCGCAGGGGGCTTAACCGCGAGGTCGTCGAAGAAATATCCTGGATGAAAGGCGAACCCGAATGGATGCTCGATATCCGGTTGAAGGCGCTGGAGCACTTCCTTGAGCGCCCGATGCCCAACTGGGGAGCCGATCTCAGCGAGATTGATTTCGACAACATCTTCTACTTCGTCCGGGCGACCGAAGAGCAGACCGCCGACTGGGATATGGTTCCCGACGAGATCAAAGAGACCTTCGACAAACTGGGCATCCCCGAAGCCGAGCGCAAGTTCCTGGCCGGGGCAGGGGCGCAGTACGAGTCGGAGGTGATCTATCACAAGATACGCAAGGACCTTGAAGAACAGGGCGTGGTTTTCCTCAGCATGGACGACGGACTCAAGCAGCATCCCGATCTGGTGAAAGAATACTTCACCAAAATAATCCCCTACAACGACAACAAGTTCGCCGCGCTGAACACCGCCGTCTGGTCAGGAGGGTCGTTCATCTACGTCCCGCCGGGCGTCGAATTGACGATGCCGCTCCAGGCGTACTTCCGCATCAACACGATGAATATGGGCCAGTTCGAGCGGACGCTGATCATCGTCGACGAGGGGGCGTTCGTCCATTACGTCGAGGGCTGCACCGCGCCGATCTATTCGAGCGATAGCCTGCACGCGGCGGTCGTCGAGATCATCGTCAAGGAAGGGGCGCGCTGCCGCTATTCGACCATCCAGAACTGGTCGAACAACGTCTATAACCTGGTCACCAAGCGGGCGGTCGCCTACCGGGACGCGACGATGGAATGGGTCGACGGGAACATCGGCAGTAAGATCACGATGAAGTATCCCGCCGTTCACCTGATGGAACCCGGCGCGCACGGCGAAGTGCTGTCGATTGCCTTCGCGGGCAAGGGGCAGATTCAGGACGCGGGGTCGAAGATCGTCCACGTCGCGCCGTATACGACCAGCAAGGTCACCAGCAAATCGATCAGCATCGACGGCGGGCAGGCGAGCTATCGCGGCCTGCTGAAGGTCCACGAGGGGGCGCACCATACCAGGAGCAACGTGGTGTGTGATGCGCTGCTACTCGACGACAAGTCGCGCTCGGACACTTACCCCTACATCGAGATCGACGAGGCCGATGTGACCATCGGCCACGAGGCGTCGGTCAGTAAGGTGGGGGAGGATCAGCTTTTCTACCTGATGAGCCGGGGGCTTACCCAGGAGCAGGCCAACGCGATGGTGGTCAACGGCTTCATCGAGCCGCTGGTCAAGGAACTGCCGATGGAATACGCGATGGAACTCAACCGCCTGATCCAGATTCAGATGGAAGGAAGCATCGGGTAAGGCTCTGCAATACCTATTCGGGGCTTTGCCCCGAACCCCAGTCAGGGGGCAACCGTTTTCGGTTGCTTGGGAATTTCCCTGAACCCTTAATACCATTTATCGGGTGCAACCCGATAAATGGATATAAAGTTTTGGTCAAACTTTTTAAAAAGTTTGCGGGGTTGCAGGGGCAGAGCCCCTGACATAATG
>DAOUES010000174.1:0-3389 GCA_034430335.1 Anaerolineae bacterium
TGGCGCATGGATCGGGTGTATACCTGTTTGGCTGGGGTGATCACGTGCCGCTGACTACCGACGTTCGGGACGCGGCCTCCGACGAGGTCGATATGGCCCTGTACATCGTCGAACTGCCGACGACGCTTGAGGAACAGGATCAGCAGCGCGTGGAAGTCCCGCCTGGATTGACCGTCTGGGAATTGATCGCCAGCGATGACTCCTGGTATGCCGATATATCGCCCTATTATTTCAGTCTATGGCAGGACTACGCGCCGACCTTCCACTTCGAACCCGGCCCGTATGTGCCGCCGATGGTGGTCGACTCGCTTGTCGTCCACATGGAAGCCTCCTATTTCGACGAGGAATACAACCGGATTCCCCGCATATCGCTGTACAATGTTCACACAGGGAAGTTCGACCAGTTCCAGTTCGACTTTGGCGACAATCTGGTCGATAATGCTGCGGATTATGTCAATGCCGGGGGTGGGGTGACGATCAGGATCGAAACCGGGATCGGCGATACCTACGGGCTGACCATCGACCGCCTGGATGTAACCTTTATCGGAATCACGCGCAGTGAGGAGTAAGAGCCGATGGCTGTCATTATCGAAACCAGGGGCCTGACCAAACACTACGGCAGTATCAAGGCCATTCAAAACCTTGACCTGAGCGTCGAAGAGGGCGCGATCTACGGATTCGTTGGCCCGAACGGGGCAGGCAAGACGACCACCATGCAGATCATGACCACGCTGCTCCAGCCCACCAGCGGCGATGTGCTGGTCGCCGGGTATTCGGCGATCAAGCAGCCGCGTGATGTCCGCCGTGTGATCGGCTATATGCCCGACTTCTTCGGCGTCTACGACGATATGAAAGTCTGGGAGTACCTCGACTTCTTTGCCGCCTGCTACGATATCCCGGAGAACACCCGCCCGCCGCTGATCCGCGACCTGCTCGACCTGGTCGATCTCGGCCACCGCGCCGACGACATGGTCGACAGTCTCTCACGCGGGATGAAGCAGCGGCTCTGCCTGGCGCGCACGCTCACCCACGATCCGCAGGTGCTGATCCTCGACGAGCCAGCCTCCGGCCTCGATCCACGCGCCCGCGTCGAAATCCGCCAGCTTCTGGTCGAACTGGCGAACATGGGCAAGACGATCTTCTTCTCGACCCACATCCTTGCCGACGTGGAGGAGGTCTGCACCCAGGTGGGGATCATCGAGGCGGGTGAACTGGTGATGGAAGGCGACATCGAGGAGATGCAGCGCCGCCTGATCCCAAACCGCGAGATTCTCGTCGGCGTTCTGGGGGATGGTCAATTAGCAAAGGATACCCTGTTTGGAGTCGAAGGTGTGATAGAGATCGAAGACCTGAAGCCGGACAACGGGCGGGAACAGTTTCACGTCAGCTTCACCGGCGGGGACGAGGAAGTGGCGCATCTGCTGTTGCTGCTGATCCGGGCCGGTGTGCCGGTGATCCGCTTTGCCGAGGAAACCCGCGATCTCGAATCGGTGTTCATGCGGGCGACCAAGGGAATTGTTTCGTAGCCGGTGATGGATCAGGAGGAGCGGCCAGCAGTGAGCGAACAGACACGCCGGTTATTATCGGCAGCGGCGGTCAGGGGGCGGGTCGAGCCTGTCCTGGATCGCTGGTGGGCCAATCCACTGCTGCACCATGCCCGCCGCTTGAAGCCGCTCTCGATCAAGCAGCAGCAGAAGTGGGCGCTGCCGGCTGCGGGCGGGCTGGCAGGGCTGGCGATTGTTTTCTGGATTGCCGGGCATACGCCGTTCGGCAGGCTTCCCGGCGCGATTCTGACCGGGTTGAGCCTGGGCGTGGTGCTGATCCCGGTGTTGATCGCCCCGGTGATGGCCGCTGCATGGGCGGCGCGGCGGTTGGACGATCCCGCCAACGACCCGCGCCAGCTCACCGACCTCGCCCCGGAGAGCGTCACCTGGGGATTGGCGCTGGTCGTACTGTGGCGGCTGCGCTGGCCGATCCTGATCGGGCTGGCCTTTACCCCCGCGCTGGTGATCGGCGTGCTGCGGCTCGACATGGCCGATTTCATCGTCTGGCGCGAATCGGCGCGGGCGCTGGGCACCGCGACCGACGCCAGCCGTGCGGCCTGGCATCTCGGCGAAGGCCGCGTGCCGGTTTTCCGGCTGCTGATGCGCGCGATCAGCGCCGGGCTGCTGCCCTGGCTGTCGCTGCCGCTCCTGGCGATCAGCGGCGCGGCTGCGGCGCTCTGGCTCGAAGATGCCAGCCTGAGTATGCTGGCGGCGCTGCTGGCCGAACTGCCCCTGATCGCGCTGATCGGTGCGGTGTGGAGCTTTCTGTCGCTGACGCCCTATCTGAGCGGTGTCTGGGAGATTCTCAGGCTGGTCATGTATGGTGGATTCGCGGCGCTGATCGTGTGGGCGTCGGTTGGCCTGAACCGGCTTTCGGCGCGGGCGCTGGCGGCTGGCGAATCGTGAGTTGAGGGAATCGCGTATGGCAACCACATCCGAACAAACCCCGGCGATCAAACCGCCGCCTCGCCTGGGCCGATCCATCCGGCGCAACCCGATCGCGTTGAAGGAACTGCGTGGGCGGATGCGCGGACCGAGGGCCTTCATCGTGCTGACCGTCTACGTCGTCCTGATGAGCCTGTTCGCGGTCATCCTCTACCTGATCTATGCCGCCTCGTCGAGCATCACGCTCAACACGACCGGCGGGGTGATCGGAAAGATCATTTTTGCCGGGGTGGTGGTGATCGAGCTGTTCCTGGTCTGCTTCGTCGCCCCGGCGTTCACGGCGGGGGCGATCAGCGGGGAGCGCGAGCGCCGGACGTTCCACCTGCTGCGCACCACGCTTCTCCCCGCCCGCCGGATCGTCGTCGGCAAGCTGATGTCGGCGCTGGCTTATATCGTCCTGCTGCTGGCGGTCGCCGTGCCGCTGCAAAGCCTCGCCTTCCTGATGGGCGGCATCACCGTCGAGGAAGTGGTGCTCTCGGTCGAGATTCTGATCGTGACGGCTATCGGCTATGGGGCGGTCGGGATTTTCTTTTCGGCGCTCACCAAGCGGACGCTGGTCGCCAGCATCCTGACCTATACCTTCGCCCTGGTGGTGACCATCGCGCTGCCGCTCGGCGCGGGGATCATCGGGTTGTTTTCGCCGTCGTCAATTGGTTATTACAACCGCCCGGTTGCCGAAGCGGTCGTCTCGTACCTGTATACGCTGGCCGCGGCGACCAACCCGGTGTCGGCGGCGGTCGGCACCGAACTCATTCTTCAGCAGCAGGGATCGGCTGTCTATTACACCGAGGTGCTCTCGAACGGTGCGATCCTCCCGATGCTGTCGCCCTGGGTGGTCTTTACCGTGTTTTATCTGGGGCTGGCGTTTATTCTGGTGCTGATCACGGTCAACCAGGTGCG
>DAOUES010000175.1:0-9871 GCA_034430335.1 Anaerolineae bacterium
ACAGCCTGGTCTGGATATGGGATGACACCTGGGACGCTTACCAGGTCTACCGGCGGATCGAGCCGCCCAACACGCCGGAAGGGATCGCCGCCTTCCAGAAGTTTGTGCTCAAACGCACGCTGCTGGTCGGCAACCTGCGCGCCTTCAGCTACATTCTCGACGCCAACAAAGCGGTCGCCATTCGCGGTGAAAGTTTCTCGGTCGCCATCATCGACCTGCTGGTCGGCCTCCCGATCTGGCTCCAGACGCTGCTCAAGGAAATCCCCGAACAGGTCAGCGCGCTGAACGAGATCATTCGCGGCGACGAGGTCTACTCGAACGTGGGGCGGGTGGTGCAAGGTTCAACACTGAAACGCTTCATGACGGCCAAAGACGACGGCAACACCAAAGCCCTCGCCTGGGGATTCATGTCCGACGACGACGGGCGGCTGATCGTCACCATGCGCGATTTTCGCCCGCACGTCAAACCGCTGATCGAGGCGGGCCGGATCGATCTTGCTTACCAGATGGCGCAGGACTACGTCGTCGCCTACACCGCCGACCTGATCGGGTTGGTGGCCCGGTTGAGTGCCATGCTCCAGGTCGAACGCCCTGAATAATCCAATTCATACAGTAATGTGGTAAAATCCAGGAAGAAAAAGAAAAACGCGCTTTCTTATGCGCGTTATCAATGCCCCGGAGAGGACTCGAACCTCCACGCCCATAGGGCACAGGCCCTCAACCTGCCGCGTATGCCAATTCCGCCACCGGGGCGATAAGGTGCCACCCATTATAGCATGCTGGCAGGCGCTGTCAATGAATTCCCGCGTGAAAAGCAGGCAGGGCGACACGCCCGGATTTACTTCATACAGCCTGGGCCATGATCAGGAAAGCAGGCATTGAGCGACTTATATAAACTCCCATTATTCCCACTCGAAACGGTGCTTTTCCCCGGGATGGTGCTCCCACTTCATATCTTCGAACCGCGCTACCGGCTGATGATCGGGCGCTGTGTCGCCGAGAACAAACCGTTCGGCGTGGTGCTGATCCGCGAGGGCGGCGAAGTCGGCGAACCGGCCACGCCTTTCGAGGTCGGCACGACGGCCTACGTCACTCATTATGAGCGCCTCGACGATGGCCGGATGAACATCCAGGCAGTCGGCTACCAGCGCTTTCGGATTCACACCCTTCTACAAGAGAAGCCGTACCTGGAAGCAATGATCGAGGACTTCCCGGTCGAGGGGATCGACGGGCCGGGAGTCGACGGACTGGTCGCCCGGCTCCGGCCTATGTTGAGCGAGTACCTGGCGACGCTGGCAACCGCCTCGGATGTCGAAGAGACTTTTGACGAAATCCCCGATGACGGCATGGCGCTGGCCTATTTCCTGTCGATCCTGGTGCCGTTTTCGACGAAAGACAAGCAAAAACTATTGGAAGCCAGCGACCTGCAAACCATGCTCGCCACCGGGCAGGAACTGCTCAGGCGGGAGATGGTCTTGCTGGATCATATGATCAGGTTGGGCTATCCGAATCAGGATACATCGACCTTCTTCTCACCCAATTAGTCAAGAATCAGAAGGAGAATGACTCAGATGCGTATTGTCGTCGATGCGATGGGAAGCGACTCCTATCCTGCGCCAGATGTCGAAGGAGCGGTGCTTGCCGCCAGGGAATGGAACGATACGATCATCCTGGTAGGCAAAGAGGATTTGATCAGGGCCGAACTTAAAAAGCACGATACTTCCGGGCTGAATATCGAGGTCGTCCATGCCGGTGAAGTGATCGAGATGACCGACAAGCCAGCCGACGTGGTGCGGGGTAAACCCGACTCATCGATGCACATCGGAATGAATCTGGTCAAGATCGGCGAGGCCGACGCCTATGTGACGGCGGGCAACACCGGCGGGGTGCTGGCAGTGGCGACGCTGCGTGCGCTCAAGCGGATCAAAGGGATTCAGCGCCCGGCGCTGACGGCCATCTTCCCGAACCTGACCGGTATGATCATGGCCGCCGACATCGGCGCGAACGCCGACTGCAAGCCCGAATACCTACTCCAGTTCGCCTTCATGACCAGTATTTTTGCAAGGCAGGCGATGGGCATCGAGAACCCGCGCGTGGCGCTCCTCAGCAATGGCGAGGAGGAGGGCAAGGGAAACGAACTCGTCAAAGGGACGATCCCTCTGATGCGCGGCCAGAGCGCCGTCAACTATGTGGGCAATATGGAACCCAAAGAAGTGCTCGCCGGGGAAACCGATATCGTCATCCATGATGGGTTTACCGGCAACGTGTTCATCAAAAGCATCGAATCGACCGCCAGCATGGTCGGCAAGCTGATCAAAAAGGAAATCAGGGCGGGAGCAATCACCAGCGTCGGGGGGCTGCTGGCAAAACCCGCCTTCGGGCGTGTCTCGAAGCACACCGATCCTTTTGAGGTCGGCGGCGCGCCTCTGCTTGGTTTGAACGGCATCGTGATCGTCGCACATGGGCGCTCGAACGGTGGGGCGATCAAGAACGCCATCCGCCAGGCTCGCCGGGCCGCCGCCGGGAACGTGATCGAGGCGATCCGGGAAGGAATACCGGCATTGTAGCAGGCAGGCGAAGGGGACAAAGTCGCCACGAAATCTGGCAGGGTGAGCGCAAAAGGCTTGATATAGATCACAAATAGAAGGGGGCACCGGGTCTTCCGATGCCCCCTTTTCATTGCCGGTATCAGTATAGCTTTTTGAAGGTCTTACTTCCCACGACGGCGGAGATGTTGATCTCGAATACGCCGCTGACGGGACGGGGGTTTCGTTTTCCGCCGCCGGAACACAATTCCATTTTTACTGCCGAGATATCGACATGAACCCTGGTAACTTCTTCCTCCCAGGTAACAGAACACCTTGCGGGGATGTCGAAAGAATAGCTCATAACGCCCGGAAACGGTGGATTCCAACCTGCCTGGAGCGCGGCGGATTCCAGCGCGGGAGAAAGCGTGTTGGTCAACTGCATAGAAGCAGTCCCTCCACTCGGCAGGGGGTATCGACCGTAGTTGAATGCTGGCCCTCGCTGGATAGTGTGGGGATAAGAGTATGAAGGCCATTGAATTTGCTCATAAACATCCCAGCAGGGCGGGGCGTACTGGTTGAGAACAATTCCGCCGCTGCCGCCGGATTTTGCCAGGACGATAACCGGGCAGTTGCAGAAGGGGTGCGGTCTCGGCGGAAGCTCGTCCAGGTAGTACCCGGTATACGACTGGCACAGGTCGCACCCACCCGAACCATCGAAGTAATAAACAAACTCGCTGGCTACCTCGTTGAGTATTGACGACAGATCTTCGCCGATGACGCCGCCGTTTTCGTCGACGGGAAGGATGTCGGTCGGGACGTTTTCCAACGATTGGCTGTCGGCTGGTCTTTCTTCGGACATTAGCTGTCTCCTCTCTTGCCCGGCAGAGCCGGCACCAGGCGCTTGATTGGACGTAACTCGACGTTGCCCATTACCGCTTCGAACTTTTTCCTGGCGATATCCTGCGGCGTGAGGGCCGTCAGGTTCAAGATGCCATCCTGATAGTGCAGAATCGTTCCCACATCCGCACTGTCGGGCAGTTGTTCTTCCTGTACGTAAACGTGCTCGGCGATGACCTCGGGACCGATGCGGGATCGATAGAGGTTCAGCAGGCGGACCGTTCCATCGCGTTTATAGTAGCGCACCTGGAGATACGCATCACTGTCGATTTCGCCCAGTTCGACGGTTTCGAACCGAACCCTGGCCCCGCCGGTGGGCGTAACCAGATAGCCATCGCTTTCCCGGTAGACAGCCGGTTCAGATTCGTCAACCGGTGGCATCTCGATGCGAATGGTCACCGGCCCGGAGACACGGCCCGCCTTCACGATGACAGGCAGCGTCAGTTCCGCGTGACGCAAGCGCAGCGCCAGCCAGATTTCTCCTTCCGGCAGGTCGATGAAACAGAAGCGGCCCTCGGCATCGGTTTGGGTGGTCCTGCCCGCAGCCCGGACCGTCATACCGGACAGCGGCGTATTGGCGCTTGCGTTGGTGACCGAACCCAATACGATTCCCCTGCCGCGTATACGCCACGCCTCCCGCTGGATGGCTGCAAGCGCATATAGCGATGGCACATCTCCTTTAAGTTTCCTGGCTTCCTTCGCCTTCTTCACTGCCCTTTCCAATGTCTGGAGACCGGCTTCGGCAAGAGCGTCTTCCGAATCTATCCCTGCGTCGATCAGCGCCTCCGCCATATCGGGTGTTACACCCTCAACGCGGAGCAGTGAAGCCGAGGCAAACCACTCGACGATCTGGCGCAGGGACGTGCGTGGTATCATCTTCTGGATTTCGCCCGCCGTGTACTTGAGAAGGTCGGCGATGGTTGCTATCCCGGCCTCCCGGAGGGAATTCTCGTGCACCTCGCCGATCCCCTCTATCACAGCCGGCGAATCCCATAAGTAACTCCCAGTCATAAAGCTCTTCCTCCTTCTAGTTTGCGAATCAGACAAGTAAAACTTCTGCCCGATGATGGGCCAGCATACCAGTTCGGGGTCAGCGAATCTGGTAGATACTGCTGTGATACTGGATCAGTCCCTGGCGCGTACCGATGGTGTCCTGCCCGTCGTTGACCGACTTGCCATTGGTCGCGCCAGTGGCATCCCACTTGAACTGGCGGATATTGTCCTGAACGGCGCGGGTTTCGACTTTGATTTTGGCGTGGGGAAGCTGCGTCTTGAGCAAGTCTTTGTGGTACTCGCGAATCGCCTGGTGCCCCTGAATGGTCGTTTTGGATGTCACCAGGACGGCGTTCGGCTGGTAGAGCGCCGTCAGCCCATCCAGGTCGCGGTCGTTCATCAAGGCGACCAGCCGCTCGACGATATCCGGGGTAGGCTTGCTCACCGGCCAGTCGAATCTGGCGATTGTATCCCATAGATCGCGGCCTGCCGCGCTGTCTGCGTAATCCCAGCTCCAGAAATTGGCTGCCGGAATCCCGATTTCTCTGGCATGGCTGAGGAATTCCTGTATCTGCCCGGTTGTCGGACGCCAGCCCCATTCCTCGTAGGCGGACCCGGTCACGATGATCGGGCGGATCGGGTAGACGTTCTGAAACTGCGCGATGCAGTTGTCGGTTTGCTGGGCAGGATTGGAAGCCTGGAGCCAGTAAACCTGCGGCATATTGTAATCGCACTGGCTGAGGAATTCCGTCCAGGGCAGCGTGGTATGGTAGCGTGGAAAGCGGAAAGAACTCAGGGCAACCGGCACGCCGGGGATGCGTGTTCGCAGGCTGTCCATATAGGCCGTCGCTGCCGCATGCTTGCCCTTGTAATCGACCTCCGCATTGACGACAAAGCCGTCGAGGTTGAGCGTTTTCACGCGGTGGACGGCGATATCGGCTTCGCCAAACGGCTCGTTTCCGTAGACGAACTGCCAGCCCCAGGCCGCGATCCCCGCTCCCTTCAACGCTTCGATGAGCGCCTCTGCCAGGTCGACATTGTAGGCCTTCGAGCCGTCGGCGATTTTGATCAAAACGTGGCTCAACCCGGCATCTCTGGCGCGCTGCACAATCGCCGAGACGCTGCCGCCCTCGCAGTTGTGGATTTTCCACATGTACAAGCCTTTACCTTCCAGCGCCATAGAAATATCCTTTCCGTTGTAGGGGTTATGAACTGACCCGGTTTGCCTCGATCACATTCGGCAGGCGCGTGATGCGCGACAGCACATCACTGAGCTGCGCCGCGCTTTGGACTTCCATCGTGACGTTGAACCTGGCGATGTGATCCTGGATGCGGATGCTCACATCGCTAACGCTGATATGCTCGTCGGCGACGACGGTGCCGATATCGCGCATCAGCCCTTCGCGGTCATAGGCTTTGATCAACACCGGAACCCGGTAGCGGGCTTCCGGCTCGGAACCCCACTCGACTTTGATCAGGCGTTCATTGTTCAGGTTCAAAACGTTGTGACAGTCGGCGCGGTGGACGGTCACGCCGCGCCCCCGCGTAATATAGCCGACGATTTCATCACCCTGAACCGGGTTGCAGCAGCCCGCCATATTGATCAGCATACCGGCTGCGCCCTGCACATAGACATCCTGTGTCGAAGTCGACACGGGGGCAGGCGGTTTGGACATCGCCTCGGCAAGTATGTTTTTCGATTCCCGTTCGAGTTCCAGGATTTTTGTGGCGATCTGCTGGGGATGCACGTCACCGAAGCCGATCTGGGCCAGAAGCTCGTCGGTCTTCTCGATTCCGAACATCTCCGCGACCTGCTCGTGTGACATCTTTTCGATTGCCATGCGCCGCAGTTCGCGGTCGAGGATTTCGCGCCCCAGGGTGATCATCTTATCCCGGTCCTGGCGGCGGAACCACTGGCGGATTTTTGCCGCCGCGCGCTTGGTCTGGATGTATCCCAGGCTGGGATTGAGCCAGTCACGGCTGGGGCCGCCCCGCTTCGAGGTCACGATCTCGACCCGGTCGCCGACCTGGAGCGCGTAGTCGAGCGGGACGAGCTTGCCGTTTACCTTCGCGCCCCGGCAGCGGTTGCCGATATCGGTATGGATATGGTAGGCAAAGTCGATAGGGGTTGCCCCGGACGGCAGATCGATAATATCGCCGCGCGGCGTAAAGACATATACCCGGTCCTGAAAAACATCGCTGCGCAGCAAATCCAGGTATTCATTCGCATCCGAGATATTCTGATCCACCTCCATCATGTCGCGGAGGTGCTTGATCCGGCGCTCGAAGGCTTCATCCGGGCTGCGGCGGCTGCTCCCTGATTCCTTGTAGCGCCAGTGGGCGGCGACACCGTATTCGGCGTGCTCGTCCATTTCCGGCGTGCGGATTTGAACCTCCAGCGTCTTGCCATCGTCGAGAATGACCGCCGTGTGCAGCGACTGGTAAAAATTATCTTTTGGCGCGGCGATATAGTCGTCAAACTCCCCGCCAATCGGACGCCAGGTCTGGTGAATGATGGCAAGCGTCTGGTAGCAGGTCAGCACATCAGGCACAAGCACCCGGATAGCGCGCACGTCGAAAATCTGGTCGAAAGGAAGCTGTTTGCGCTCCATCTTGCGCCAGATGCTAAAGATATGCTTGGGGCGGCCTTTTACGGACGCCTCGATATGGTTCTGCTCCAGGATATTCTTGATGCGTTCGATCAGGCGCTCCATATAATGGTCACGGTCGGCACGGCGCTCGTCGATAAACCTGGCAATTTGTTTGTAACGGTCAGGCTCCAGGTAGCGAAACGACAGGTCTTCCAGTTCCCATTTGAGCTGCCAGATACCCAACCGGCTGGCAAGCGGGGCAAAAATCTCGATTGTCTCACGGGCGTTGCGGATTTGCCGCTCTGACGAAAGGTGTCCCAGCGTGCGCATATTGTGCAGGCGGTCGGCCAGCTTGATCAGGATCACCCGCACATCGTCGTTCATCGCCAGGAGCGTTTTCCGCAGATACTCGGCTTCCCGGTCGCGGGGTTTGCCTTCCGGCTTGTCTTCGGTCGAGAGGGACAGTTGGTCCATCCTGGTCACGCCGCTGACCAGCCCGGCAATTTCCTCCCCGAACTCGTCACGCAAATCTTCGAGGGTGACTGATGTGTCTTCGACAACGTCGTGGAGCAACCCGGCGGCGACGACGGACGTATCCAGCCCCAGTTCGATCAGGACGCGGGCCACTTCGATGCAGTGAATGACGTAATCTTCGCCTGATGCGCGTTTCTGTCCCTGGTGGGCCTTGATTGCGAGGTCATAGGCACGCTGAAGGATGGTTCGGTCGCGGACTTGAAGATCGTTATACGTGCTTGCAAATTCCTCAAAAGTTGGAACTGTATTGATCGTCATTCCCATACCTAAAACGACTAAACCGGTGCGTGGGTAGGTATCCATCTGCTGTATGTCAGTATAAATCAGTGGAACAGTCGATGCAATGAATGTTTGTGGACAACGGCAGGCGTCCTAACGAAGCTCCATATCGGCCCAGTTGGTGACGCCTTCGAGGACGTTGATTTCGTCTGCCCAGCGGTCAGACCCGTAGTTGGCAAACACCAGGTAGCGGCCAACCGGGACATTGGGAATGACAAAATTTTCGTGCCAGGCGTCGTCGGCGTTGACGCCGTAGCCGGTGTATGTCCAGGTGCGAAAAACGTCGTCGCCGGTCTCTACGTCGCGAACGGTGATCTCGACATCGCTGGCCGCCCTGCCGTCATCGTAGGCGAGATAACCGGTGATTGTCCCGCTGCCTGCATAGGGGGCGATCCACAGGTCGGGGTTTCTGACCGCGTAGTAGGAATCCCGGTCGATGCGCACCTCGAAGTGAACATGGGGGCCGGTTACCTGCCCGGTCGCGCCGATCAAGCCGATCACCTGCCCGGCTTCGACGCGGTCGCCTTTCTGGATCAGCGTGGACGATAGATGGGCATAGAGCGTGTAGATTACCTTTCCGCGATAACCCAGGTCATGCTCAATGACGACGCAGTTTCCATACGAGGGGATACTCTCGTACTCGTTGACGTGCCCGCGCCCGGCCCAGATGACAATCCCGTCACCGGCGGCGTGAATCTCGACGCCAATCGGGTTTGCCATATCGATGCCGTGATGGGTACGCAGATCGTCGTCCGGCCCGTCGGAGCCGTAGGGATACCAGTCAAGCCCGGCGTTGTCGTAGTTGGAAGTGACGGGCCGCACGAACCAGTAATGATCGTTGGGATGGCGGGCGAGGGGAACAGCCAGGGGCGGGGGATTCCAGCCGTCGGCAGGGGCTTCTACGGAGGAATTTCCCTGAGAATCGCCGGAAATTTCGAGTTCGGAAGCGTAAAAAGCCTCCTGGGGAGCCTCCGGGATGGGGGTAGGGACGATCTCGATCACATACTCGTCTTCGGGTTCCGTATCGGCACCGGAAAGCATGTTGCCGCCGATTCCGGCCTGGGAGACGTCATCGCCTTTAGGCGTCGCCAGCGGGGGGAGGGCCACCTGTGCATGATTGATCGTTCCCTGGTTGGCGTCTGGCAGGCGGATAACAAAGAGGAGCGCGGCAAGGATCGCAATCAGGAAGAAGATAATAACACCCTGCATTCGTTTCATACCGGTACAGTCCCGCTCTACAAACTGGTTGATCGTTTTTGGCTAACCGAAAGTGTCCTCAAGAACCTGCCGGGTATAGAGTTCGAGCATCGCTGACCACCAGTCGAGGCTGCCGTGATTTTCATACTGCCAGAACAGTATGCCGGGCCAGTTGTTCCGCCACGAACCATCGGAAGGGGCCGGGTGCCAGCCGTAATAAGATGCCAGCGCTGTAAAGTCAATGTAGTAGCCCGCCGGGATCGAGTCTTTGTAGCGCCCCCCGTTTTCGTAAGCGGAGACATCGGTGCCCGCCCTGGCGATAAAATCCCAGGGAAGGCGGCGCATCGGCTCCCCCTGGGAGCCGTCCTGCGCGGCGCACCTGATATACATACGCCAGGTCAGGTCAGCGCCGTTCTGTTCGGGAACCAGTTCGATCAGCGGCGGATCGCTTAGATTGTATGCCTGGACGATGTCAAAAGCGCGCCCGGCCTTGTGCCAGTTCCGGTTGTCCTGGCCGGGTTCAGGATTGCGGTCGATTTCCCACAGCGCGCCGTCAAGGTTGCCCAGGAAATCCCACCCGGCCAGCCGGGTGACATTTTCGCGCAGCGCGGTAAACGAGCCGTCGACGCGGTCGCTCAAATAGGGCGAGGGCGAAACGACGTCAAGCGTTACCAGCCGGTAGGGTACTTCCTGATCGGCCTGCGGCTCGGAGACCAGCACTTCCTCGAAAGCGGGGGCCAGTGGATCGTTCACGGCCTGGGCAACTTCTCCCTGTGTGATGGGAGGGAGCGGGGCTGACGACAGGTCCAGGTCACGCGCATACGAGGGAAGCGAGAAAGTCTGCGCCGAGGT
>DAOUES010000176.1:0-1506 GCA_034430335.1 Anaerolineae bacterium
GCGGCAACCCGCTGGGGGCGGCGGTTTCTCGCGCCGCGCTGCGCGTGATCGTCGAAGAGGGGCTGGTCGAGAACGCCGAAAAGATGGGAAAGTATTTTCGCGATCACCTGGAGGAGATCAACAGCCCGCACATCGACCACATACGCGGGAAAGGGCTGCTGATCGGGGTGGTGCTGAAGCCGGAAGCGGGCGGCGCAAGGCGCTTCTGCGAGGCGCTCCAGGATCGCGGTATCCTGGCGAAAGACACGCACGGTCATGTGATCCGGTTCGCGCCGCCGCTGATCATCGACCAGGAGACGCTCGATTGGGCGCTGCCGGTCATCCGTGACGTGCTGCTGATGCCGTAGCCATGACAGATTTATCATTCAAACAGCCATTCTCGAACAGTGGGGATGGCTGTTTTTCTCAGGATGGGGAAATATGGTTATCACTGCCCTGCTGTGTTGCCCTTCACACCTGCCCGTGTTAGATTCCGCCTTATGAAACGAACCAATCAATTCATTACCGAGTTGTCCATATTCCTGTCAGCTTGTCTGCTGGCAGCCTGCCAGTTCGTCCCGGAGCAGGGCGATACGACCGTCACCGTCGTGGCCGACGGGATGACCCAGGTGATGGTCGTCGAGAGCGACCTGACGGTCAGCGACGTGCTGCGACAGGCCGGGATTTTACTGGGGGAACTCGACCGGGTGAACCCACCGGGCTACAGCCGCGCCAGCGACGGGATGACGATCACCGTCGTGCGGGTAGTGGAAGAGACGATTGTCGAGCGGGAAGAGGTAGCATTTCAACGGCAGACGGTGCCCAACGATGGCATGGCCGAAGGCGAGACGCGCCTGCTCCAACCGGGCGTGAACGGCATCGCGGAAGTGACCTACCGGATCACGTATGAAAACGGCGAGGAAGTATCGCGGAGTGAAATCCGGCGAATACCGATCGAACCTGCCCAGGACGAAGTGATCATGGTCGGCAACCAGACTGATCTGCCGACGGTGACGGTCACCGGGACGCTGGCTTATATCTCCGGCGGGAACGCCTGGATCATGCGGCAGAACAGCGCCAATCACCTGCCGCTGACGGTCGACGGCGGGCTGGATGGGAAGGTCTTCGAATTATCGGAGGACGGCGGGCGGCTGGTTTACACAAAATCGTTCAACGGCGGGGGCGAAGAAGGGACAGAGAACGCCGACGATGGAGAAGCGTTCAACGCGCTGTGGGTGATCCTCGATACCGCCGACGTGGAGAGTGAACCGGTCCGGCTCGACCTGGAAAACATCTTATTTGCCGACTGGGTGCCGGGCGTCGAGCGGACGATTGTGTATTCGACTGCCGAACCGCGCAGCAGCTTCCCCGGTTGGCAGGCAAACAACGACCTGTGGCGGGCGCAGATCAGCGCGACGGGGGGCATCATGCAGCGGGAACAGCTTCTCGAAGCGTCGAGCGGGGGCATCTACGGCTGGTATGGAACGACCTACACCTTCGCCCCGGACGGGGTGACGATTGCCTGGG
>DAOUES010000177.1:0-34791 GCA_034430335.1 Anaerolineae bacterium
GAACTGCGCTTTTCTATCGACGATCTTGGCCTGTCATCAGAGGTTCGACTGGTGGGGCGGATCATACCGGCGGAAGTGCTGCAAAGGCTGCGAGGAGCAGACCTGTTCGTCCTGTCGAGCCACGAGGAGGGGATCGCCAACGCCGCGTTGGAAGCGATGGCGGCGGGCCTGCCGGTGGTGACAACGAATGCGGGCGGCATGGCCGAAGCGATCCGCGACGGCGTCGATGGGTACGTCGTGCCGGTGCGGGATATTCCTGCGCTCGCTGACAGGATCGAACGGCTGCTGGCCGATCCGTCCCTGCGCGAACGGATGGGACGGTCGGCGCGGCGGCGGTGCATCGACGAGTTTTCACTGCACCGGCAGGTTGAACAGTTCGAGTATATCTACCGGCAGGCGGTGGAGGCCGGGCAGGAGGCCAGCCGATGAGCGATCCGCTGAAGATCGGCGTGGTCGTGATGCGCTTCCCGGTGCCCTCGGAGACGTTCATCGTGACCAAAGTGGTCGGCCTGATCGATGCCGGGTTCGACGTTCAGATTTTCGCCAACGCGCCCAGCCATGATTGGGATCGGTTCGATATTCTGAGAGATCGCCCCAACATTCGCCGCCGGGTTCACCTTGCGCCGCCCTTCCGCCCGCTGTGGAAGGTGCTGACGGTCGGCGCATTCCGACTGTTGAAAACGGCGCTCGCCCGCCCCGCCGATTTTCTACGCTTCGTTCGCCACAACCGGCAGCAGCGGAAAGAGAACCCGCTCGGCTTCCTCAAAGGCATCTATACCCGCCTGCATTTCGTGGGGCAGAAGCTCAATGTGCTCCACATCGAGTTCGATACGCAGGCATTGACATTGGTCGATCTCAAAGCGTATTTGAACTGCAAGCTGCTGCTCAGTTCGCGGGGCACCTTCCAGAAAACGAGCGTCCTCGATCAATTCCCGGATGCGCCGCAGATGCTCTACCGGTATGCCGATGGCTATCACTTCATCTCGACCTATCTGCACGACAACGCCCGGCGGCTTGGCCTGCCCGAATCGACCCCCACCTGGCTGATCGAACCGGCCATCGACCTCGAATTGTTCCACCCGGTCGAACGTCCGCCCCGGCAGTCCAGTGACGTGTTCGGGATCGTC
The DNA here is from genome assembly GCA_034430335.1 of Anaerolineae bacterium. Lineage (GTDB taxonomy): Bacteria > Chloroflexota > Anaerolineae > Aggregatilineales > UBA3940 > JAFGOY01. Next base: position 1,128 of record DAOUES010000177.1, read on the forward strand.
TCGGTGGGGCGGTTGGCCTGGAAGAACGGCTGTGAATTTGCCATCGACGCGGTGGGGATGCTTCACCGGGCCGGGGTTCCGGTAAAATATACGATTGTAGGCGATGGGGATTACCGGGAGGCGGCGGTATTCGCGGCGCGGCAGTGGGGGCTGCTCGGCGCAGGGATCGTCGAGTTTGCCGGTATGGTGCCCCGCGAATCCGTTCCGCGCTATTTGCAGGCCGCCGACGCGCTGCTTCATATTTCGGTGGAGGAGGGGTTCTGTAACGCGGTGGTCGAAGCGCAGGCGGTGGAACTCCCGGTGGTGGTCAGCGATGCGGGCGGGCTGTCCGAAAACGCCGCCGATGGGGTGACCGGGTACGTCGTTCCCCGGCGCGATCCGGCAACCGCCGCCGAAAAGCTACGCCATCTGGCCGAACACCCGGCGCTGTGCAGGCAGATGGGCCGCGCCGGGCGAGAGCGGGCGCTGACCCGGTTCGATATCAACCGGCAGGTGGAGATGTTCTCGGCATTGTATCATGAATTGACAGCATTGGAGCGGGGTGATTGATGGAGGAACGACAGGTTGACCTTGCGTGGTTGGGTGAGGCGAGTTCCCCACTCTGGCCGTTAGGGGAAGTTTATTGTGTTCCGCCGGAGCCGGAAGCCCTTCGTGGTTTTGTGGCCCAATCGCTGGAATCAACTACAGCATCGGCGTGGCTGTTCTGGGATGGTTCACTGGGCGATCCCGATCCCGGCGTCGTGGAGAAGGTACTGGCGCAGCCGGGCGATCTCTGGCACGCCGGGCTGCTGCTCGGCACGGGCGGAAAACCGGCGCTGTTCGATTTCGTCTCGCCGACCTGGATGCTCAACCGTGATCCCGCCCCGCAGATCGAGGCGACTTCGTGGCGGCTGTCGCTGCGGGCCTGCCTGCTGCCGGTCGAGGTTGTCCGGCAGATGGGGTTCATCCACGCCGGTTTCAGGACGCTGGAAAGCGCGGCGCTCGAACTGGGCCACCGATACATCCGGCGCGGCGTCCTGATGCGCCACATCCCCTGGCTGGTCGAGTGGCCGCCGATGGCCCGGCCAGCGGCGCTGCCGCTTGAGGATCAACTACGGTTTGTTTACTACCGCATGGGGCGAATGTGGGGCCGCTGGGCGCTGGTGCGGGCCGTCCTGAGCGGAACTGTAAACGCATTTGAGGCGGTTGGCGCGTGGCGCGAAGTCTGCCAATTCGAACGCCCTGCCGATCCGCCGCCCTATGTCGGCCCGGTCCGCTCGACCTTTTCTCACGTCGAAGGCGTGCCGGGCGTATCGGTCATCATCCCGACCATCGACCGCTACCCGTATCTACGCCCGCTGCTCGATCAACTACGCGGGCAGACGATCCCGCCGCGCGAGATCGTCGTCATCGACCAGACGCCCGGCGACCGGCGCGACACAATGCTCGAACCTGACTTCACCGACCTGCCATTGAATCTATTGATCCTGGATCAGGCCGGACAGTGTTCGTCACGAAATGCGGGTTTGCAGGTGGCCAGCGGTAACTATATTTTGTTCATCGACGATGACGACGAGGTACCGCCGGACCTGATCGAACGTCACCTCGAAAACCTGCTGCGGTTCGACGCGCCCGTTTCATGTGGCACGGCGCACGAGGTCGGCGCAGGGCCGCCCCCGGACGACTTCACCCACATTCGCGCCAGTGATGTCTTCCCAGCCGGCAACACGCTGATCCGGCGTGAGGCGCTTTTCGACTCCGGGCTGTTCGACCTGGCCTATGAGCGCGGTGCGCGGGCCGACGGCGACATCGGTATGCGGATTTATCTCACCGGCCAGTTGATGATCTACAACCCGGAAATTTCGGTGCTGCACCATCATGTGCCGCGCGGCGGGCTGCGAACCCACAAGGCGCGCGCCGTCACCTACGGGGGCAGCCGGAGCAGCATCGCCGTCCGCCACCTGCCGGGCGTCACCGAGATTTACCTGGCTTATCGCTACTTCACGCCCCGGCAGGTGCGTGAAATGCTGTGGTTGCGGGTCTCCGGCACGTTCAGCATCCGGGGTAGTTTGGGTCGAAAAGTATTGAAAGCGCTGGTCAGCTTCTGCCTGCTGCCCGATACGCTGTGGCGAATCCACCTGCGCCGCCGGAAAGCCCGCCGGATGCTGCAAACGTATCCGCAGATTCCACGTCTCAGTCCGCCCGCCGAACAGGAGTAACAATGCGCCTGTTATTCGTCGCCAGCGAATTTCCACCCGGCCCCGGCGGGATCGGCACCCAGGCCGAACAGATCGCCCGGCAGCTTGCTGCTTTGGGCTGGGAAGTGCGGGTGATCGCCCCGCAGGATTACGCCAGCGGGGAGGACATCGCCGGGTTCAATGCCAGGCTGCCTTACCGGTTGATCCGGGTCGCCGCCCGGCCAGGGTCTATCGCCCGGTTTTTCCAGCGCATTCGGGCGATCACCCGCACGATTCGCCGCTGGCGTCCCGACATTCTGCTGGCAAGCGGCCAGCGGACCGTCTGGCTGATCGCCGGGCTGTCGATTCTTTTTAGACAGCGTTGGGCGGCCATCGGGCATGGCACCGAGTTCGGCGCACCGGTGAACCTCGCCGGGACTTTATCGCGGTGGGCCTTCAACCGGGCCGATGGCGTGATCGCAGTCAGCGAGTTTACCCGGCGGCAGATGATCGACACGGGGATTCGACCGGCACAGTGCGAAGTGATCCCCAATGGGGCCGATCCCAACCTCTTCCGGCCCTGCCCTACCGAACAGAAAGGATCGCTCACCGGGCGAATGAACCTGCTGACCGTCGGACAAATTTCGCCGCGAAAAGGGCAGGACGTGGTCGTCCGGGCGCTGCCCGCGATCCTGCGGCAGGTGCCCGGTACACACTACACGGTCGCCGGGCTGCCGACCGGGGCGGATTCGCTGATCGAACTGGCGTCGCAGCTTGGCGTCGCCGATTACGTTCACATTCTGGGGCGGGTCGATACTGCCGCGCTGGTCGATCTCTACAACCGCTGCGATGTATTCGTGCTCACCAGCCGGGCGACCCCGGCGGGTGATGTCGAAGGCTACGGGATTGCCGTCGTCGAGGCGGCGCTGTGCGGCAAACCGGCGGTCGTGACGGCTAACACGGGGCTGGTCGAGGCGATCCACGACGGCGAAACCGGGCTGGCGGTTCCCCAGGATGACCCGGAGGTCACCGCGCAGGCGATCCTGTCGCTGCTGCTGGATCGGGAAAAGCGCCTTTCGATGGGCAGCGCGGCGCGTGAGTGGGCCATCAGTGGGCAGACCTGGGCGACGCGGGCGCAGGCGTACCACGCTTTTCTTTCTTCGATTGCAGAGAGATGCTGAATCAGCCGAGCAGTTCGAGATACAGCGCGGCATGGCGGGCGGCTTCCTGCTCGATGGTGTAGTGGGCGCGGAAGCGGGCATGAGCCGCCGCTCCAAGCCTTGCCCGTTCACCCGGCGAATCGATCAGGGTGTTGATCGCCCTAGCAAGCTGCTCCGGGTTCCCTGGCGGAACGAGCAGCCCGCTCCGTTTGTGTTCGATGATGTCTTGAGAACCCGGATTCCGGGCCGCAATGCAGGCCAGGCCGGAGGCCATCGCTTCGAGCAGGGCAACCGGGCAGCCTTCGTTGAGTGATGGCAGGACGAACAGGTCGAGTTCGGCATGCAGCGCGGGAACATCCTCGACCGGCCCCAGAAAATGCACCCGGTCGACGAGGCCCAGATCGCTGCATAGGCAGTGGAGATGTGCGGCGTAGCCACTGTCGAGGGGTTTCCCGGCCAGCAGCAGGTAAGCTCCCGGCACATTCGCCGCTGCCCGGATCAGAGTTGCCTGTTCTTTGTTGGGTATAAGGTTCGCCACACAGCCGATCAGAGGAACGTCCGCCCTGACTCCCAACTGGCGGCGTATCTTCAACCGGGGCAGCGCGTCCGGGTGGAACTTTCCGCCGTCCACACCGCGCGGGATCAGCCGGGTTTTCCGCCGCTGACCGGCAAAGAACTGCTCGATCATCGTTTCGTTTTGCACCACGACCCATTTTGCAAGGGCGGTTCGCACCCTCCAGGCACGCCCGCCCCAGCTCATGTTCTTCTTGGTGTATATCCAGGCTTTGACCCCGGCTGCGCGGGCGATCAGCGGTTCGGTGTAGTCATCAACATAATGGTACGAATGCCACAATTCAAACCCATATGGCCTGAACTGCTTCGCCGCCTGTCGGATCAGGCCCGGCAGCCTGATCAGCGGCCTGGCCGGGACGGTAAAAGGAAGCTCCAGCAGGGGAATGCCGCGCGCCCTGATCTCGTCTTCGAGCCTGCCGCCGGACTTCAACACGCAGATCGCGGGTGCGAACCTGTCCCGATCCAGCCGCTCGACGATGTTGAGCAGCGCCCGCCCTGACCCGGCGGTGATGAAGTTGGGGATGGTGAAGAGAATATTCACTGGCTCTTTCGTCATGTTTTTATCCCGGTTTTCTGAAGCCCGCGCTGCACAATCTCCCGGATTGTGGCAGCGGCCCCGGAATTTTTCGGCCAGAGGGCGAGTGCCCGCAGGCACAGCCACAGGCCGCGCCAGCGTCCCCAGTAGCGGGCCTCCCGCGTGAGTTGATTCGAGGCTGCCTGCCGGGTCAGAGACCGGGAAACCCCGCAGCGTTTCGTGGTGTCCTTCAACACCGCGCGCTGGCTGCGAAATGCCTCGCGCTTATTCTGCATCAAACCCTGCCTGCCTGCATAACGAGACTGGTAAACCAGCACCTCTGGAATCCCCCGCATTCTTACATCCCCGGCGGCCATCGCCAGCACCATCGACCAGTCCTCGCCGATCCGCACGTTCTCCGGGTATGGGTAGTCGATCAGCACGCCCCGGCGGGCCATGATCGTCACGTCCGGGATTTTGTTGCTTTCAAGCAGCATCAGCGTAAAAACATCCTGCGGGGATTCCGGGAAGCGTTCGTTAAAAAGCAGCCCTGGGAAGATACCGGTCGATTCCCCGCTCTCGTTCATCCACTCGACCAGCCCGAAGCAGAGGTCGATATCGCCGTGCGTCTCCAGGACTTCGACCTGCTTCGCCAGCCGCGTCTCGACGCATCGATCATCATCATCCATGATGGCGATATAGCCGCCTTTTGCTTCCCGTATACCGGTATTCCTGGCCCCGCCCGGCCCAAGATTCTTCGAAAGGCAAATGACCCGCACCTCGCCGTGTCGATTCGCATAATCGCGGAGCACCTGCCCGGTCTGATCGGTCGATGCATCGTCGACGACGATCACCTCGATGGGGCGGTAGGTCTGCGAGATCAGCGAGTCGAGCGATTGGCACACGATATCGGCGCGGTTATAGGTTCCAAGCACGATGCTGACCAGTGGATTCGTCATACGTTATGTGTCCTGTGCCACAACTGCAACGCGATCAAGGTCCACAGGCCCCACTTATGATTATGGGTGCCGTCCAGGTGTTCTGCCCAGTATATCGAAACCGCATTTTGATCCCACAGCCCCGCCGGGTAGAGATCGTCTCCCAGCAGTATATCCTCGACAAATGGGCGCAGGCCACCGCGCAGCCACTCACCGAGCGGCACGGCAAAGCCGCGCTTGGGCTGCGGGATCGACTCTGCCGGAACGTAACGGGCGAGGAGCTTTCTCAGCAGCGCCTTGCGGACACCCCCGCGCATCGCGTCCAGCGGGTCGACGCCCACGCTGACCGCGATCACGTCCCGATCCAGCAGCGGCACGCGGACTTCCAGGCTGTGGTGCATCGACGCCATGTCGACCTTCTTCAGCCCGCGTTGAAGCTGCCCGTAGAACTCGACCCGGCGGGAATAGTTCGCCAGGTGCCGTTCACCGCGATAGCCGTCAAAGTCATACAGTTCGAAGTCGCCGGGAAGGGGAGCCAGCGCCGGGGCCAATCGTTTCAGGGTGCGGGTTTTCAACCGGCTGTTGACATCGTAATAATAATGGCCTGGGGATCGAAACACGATCACATCCGAACGGCGCGGGCCGATACCGTATTTACCCGCCGCATAGAGTCCGATCCGCACCGGCCAGGGCCAGCGAAAATCTTTGCCGTTCTTGAGCAGCGAAACCGGCCTCTCGTAGCCCCAGAAAAGCTCGTCGCCGCCGTCGCCGCTCAGGGCAACGGTGATCTCAGGCCGTGAGACTTCGCTGATCAACAGGGTCGGGAAGATCGAAAAATCGGCGAAAGGCTCGGTCTGTGCCTCGGCGACCGTCGAAAGCATCGCCGCCGCGTCCAGACCGCCAGCATCGTGGATGCGGTGATCGACATCCAGGTAACCGGCATAGGCCGCCGCTGCCGCCGACTCATCCTGCCACCAGCCGGGGCTGCTGATCGTGAACGCTTTCAGCGATGGATCGGTTTGCTGGCGGGCGATTGCGGCTACCAGCGGCGAATCGATCCCCCCTGAGAGGAAAACCCCCAGCGGTACATCGGCGATCCGGTGGCGGCGCACGGCATTGATCAGCGCCTCTTGAAGGACTTCCGGGGCCTCGTCCGCGCCGATGGTCGGCTCCGGGTCAGGGGGCAGTGTGTACCACGCCTGTTTGTGGATCGAGCCGTCTGGGTCGATCAGCAGGCAATGGCCCGGTTCAAGCTGGTAGGTATTCTCGAACAGGCCATAGGGCGGCGGGATATGGTGAAGTTCAAGGTAAAGCCGAAGCACATCCTCGCGGAGCAATCCCGGTTTTCCCCAGGGCGTATGCATCAGGCAGTTGAACTGCGAGGCAAAGGCGATGCTTTTCGTCTGGGGATGGAGGGCGTAGTAAAGCGGCTTGATCCCAGCATGGTCGCGGGCAAGGAGCAGCCGCCGCTCCTGCCGGTCGTAGCAGACGAGGGCAAACATCCCGTTGAAGCGATCCAGCGCCTCGACGCCCCAGCGGTTGATCGCCTCTAACACGACTTCACTGTCTGATTGCGAACGGAAATTCAAGCCATGCGCTTCAAGTTCGCGGCGCAGATCGGGAAAGTTGTAGAGTTCACCATTGAAGACCAGCACCGAGCGGCCATCGGCGGAGATCATCGGCTGGCGTCCGGCGGTCGTCAGGTCGAGGATCGACAGCCGCCTGAATCCCAATTGCAGCTGGCCCTCCGGGTCGGCCCAATAGCCCTCATCGTCCGGGCCGCGCTGTATCATCAGGGCGGTCATCATCTTAACCGCGCGGGCGGATTCCTCCCGGCCTGCCGACCGGTCCGGCGAGAAATAACCACAGATACCACACATATCGCCTAACCTGACCTAGAGATGCGCCGCCGGGCGATTTTCCCGGCCCAGCGCCAACGGCGTAACAATGCAAACCCGGCCTGTGTCCCGGATACCCGGTTGATCGCGGCTGCGATCCGGGCGTCAAGCGGCAGCGCCTGCCTGTCGATGTCTCGCGCCCGGTCGATGCAGTGCTGCGCTTCCCAATATCGCCGTAGGACAAGAAAGGTCATGATTTTACTGGCATACAGGCGTGCCATCTGCCGCCGGTAATCCGCGCATCGATCCGATTGTTCGAGCGCCGCCCACATCAGGTCGTAGGCTTTCAGGATTTCCTGCTGGTAGGCGGCATCTTCGGCAAGGTTGCAAGACAGGTTTTCCGAGTGAACCCGCTTGCCGATCAGCGGATCGTCGGTGGGCGTTCTGGCGATGGGCTGATCCCGCAGGCCGATCAGGAAGTCGTGAAGCGTGTCTTCGGCGGCATAGAGCGGCTGCCAGACAGAAGGATCGCCTGCCTGGGATCGACGCCACAGGCAACTCGATGTCGTCCAGATCATGCGCTTCATGATGTGCGGGAGGATTCGTGTAAACTCCTGATCCGTTCGCCCTAAAGTCTCCTGGATACTGCCATCAGCATCTATAACGTTTGTTTGTGCGTAGGTCATGATCAGGTTGGGATTTTGATCGAGAACGGCCACCTGTTCGGCCAGTTTGTGGGGATACAGGAGATCGTCGGAATCCAGGTATTGGAGATAGGCTCCTTTCGCCAGTTGCAGGCCGACCCGCCGTGTGATCCCCGGCCCGGAGTTGCGGGCGAGACGGGCCAGCATCCACCGGATGGGGTGATCGCGCAGTATGCGTTCGACTACCGGACGCAGGTTTTCCTGAGAGCCGTCATCGATGAGGACGATCTCAACCGCCGGGTAGGTCTGCCGGGTAACCGATTCGAGAGTATCGGCCAGCAGGTCGGCCCGGTTGTAGCAGGGGATGATGACACTTACTAAGGATTGCATCTGTTCTAGCGACACGTCATTTTCTGCGACGATCTGATAACTGCTCGTCTCGTCGAAAACTGTGTCGCCCCACCCAATATCGTTTACATGGCGGTTGCCTTTGTATCCACGCCATTTCCGGTTGAATCGATTCCGATCCCGGTGGGTGCGGCGGGTGATCCAGGCCGGTTTTAGCTGATCGTGACTGGCATGGTAAGCATGCTCGATCCGCGCCCCCGGCACCACGACCGGCACTTTGCCCGGCACCGGCCAGCGAAAGGATGGAATCCCCCGCCGTTTAAAGAGCAGTGTGTAGAGAAAATCTTTGTCCTGATACCAGAGCCTGAACCGCCGGTCGAAGCTTTCAGGGAAATCGGCTTTACGGAAGACGAAGCACCAGCCGGTATACCCGATTCGGAACCCCTGACTCTGTGGTTCCGGTGGAATCCGGGCGGCCTCCATGAAAAATGGGATGACTTCGTCTTCCGGCATGACGGTTTCGGGCGAGGTCACGCCGATCCAGTCTATTTCGTGCAGCGGCTCGACCAGCCGCTCCAGGCAGCCGGGTTCATAAACCAGGTCGTTATTCGAGATGCAAACCATCGGCGCGGACGCCGCCGATAGGCCCTGCCGCCAGGCGATGGTCACGCCCCGGTTGCGCCGGTTGTGGATGATCTGAACACCAGGGAATTCCCGCTCGACCATTTCTACCGTGCCATCGACGCTGCCGTTGTCGATTAAGATCACTTCGAGCGTCAGAGGGCAGCCGCGCAGCGATTCGAGACACTGGCGGGTCAGTTCTACCCGGTTCCAGGCGGCGATCACGACGCTCAGGTCGGGGCTGCTCATCTGATCACCGCCTCGAAGAAAGCGAGCAGCGCTTCCCGCGTGTTGCCCTGTGTGTAGTGGGAGGCGGTTTCGAAGGCATTCTCGCGCATGCGGATCAAGTCATCCTGAATGGTATCGTATTGATCAATCAGCTCAAGCAGCTTTTCGATCAGGGGGTAGATATAGTTGTTTGGAAAAACACAGGCATTTTCCCCGTCGCGCAGATAATCCTGGCCGCCGAACGCCTCATAGCAGATCGGGATGCACCCGGCGGCCATCGCTTCAGGGACGCTGGTATTGAATGCTTCGCGGGTGTTCAGGCTGACGAAGAAGCTCGATTCCTGGAGAAGCGCCGCCGTTTCCCGGTGGCTGTATCCACTCAACTCGACCAGCTCCCAGCCCGGCAGCGATTCCAGGTGATGCTTGAGCAGTTTGCCCAGAATATCGTGATCGTCCTGGCTGCCCGGCTTCGGGTAGATCACGATCTGCCTGCGGCGGGACTGGTGATGCAGATCGCCCGGCGCGATGAAGAAATATGGCGCGACGAACGGCGGAATGATCGCCGCCGGGAGGCCATAGTGTTTCTCAATGATCCTCTGGATATGCGGCATGATCGTCATCGCCCGTTCGTATCCCAGCGTATCGTACCGAGAAAATGCATCCAGCTTTGCCAGCATCAAGTAGGAGCCTTGAACAAATACAAAATGGCGGCAGCGCATCTTCAGCAGACCGTGCCGCCCGGCGCTGATCTCCGGCACGACGATAATATCGCGCTTGCGAGGACGGATGCCCTGGTCGAGATAGCGGATCGGGACGTCCATATCCAGCCATTCGAGGCGAAAAGGGGCTTTGTTGTGGACAATCAGCGCATCGAATCCCCCGGCGCGCAGCATGTCGACGTGATGGTATAAGATGCCGATTCCCCAGCTTGGTTTGTCGTAGTCGGGCGCGATGTAGAATACGGTTGGTGTTTTTCGCAGCGGCACACTCTCCCCCTGTCAGGAATCGATGACTCGCAGCCCCAGGCGTTCTTCGTAGTGTTCAAGAAGCTGCCGTTTGATATTCGGCCAGTCGTATTGGGAAACGTGCTGCACGGCGGCGGTGGAAGCCTTCTCCCATGCGCGGCGATTGTCGAGAAGCTCAAGGCAGGCTTGAGCCATCGCCTCGATATCTCCGGGTGGGCAGAGCCTCACGCCGTCTTTCGAGATATAGTCTTCCAGGTTTGGCATCTGCGTGGCGACGACCGGCAGCCCGGCTGCCATCGCCTCGTTGAACGCATTGCTCGATCCACCTTCCAACAGGGGCAGGATCATCAATGTTGCCTGCTGGTAAACCTGCAAAAGCTCCTCGTCGCTCAGAAACGGGTGAAAGACGACAGTCGAGTCTCCCTCGAACTGATCCTGTGCTTCGCGGCAGCCGACCATCTCCAGGCGCAGATTCGGGTAGTGCTCTTTGATCTGCCCGACGACCTTGCGCAGCGTATCGAAATCACGCCGGTTCACACCGACCTGAAGCAGCCGGGGACCGTTTTCCCAGCGCAGCGAGGGATCGTCCGGCGGCTTGAAGAACGAGCAGTCTACGCCCAGCGGCAGGTAAGCCAGACGGCGCTCGTCGACGTACTGCTTCAAATAATCCATCTGGCGCTGCCCGGAAGAGATGACCAGATCAAGGTGCCGTAAGTGCTGCTTGTAGGACATCCGGTTCTCGAACTCTTCGACGGAGAAGAAAAAAGTCCCGACGATTTTTGCCCCGACCGCCCGCGCCCCCATCCAGGCGTGGTGATATTCGTGATCGGCGAACCAGAAATGTACCAGCCGGGGGCGATGGCGCAGCATCCGGGCCATCGCTGCCGCTTCCATCCCGACGCTGTAGCTGGTATACCCGTCCTGTTTTGCCTGTTTCGAGATCGCCTTCAGCACGCGATAGGGGAATTGAAGCTCGTCGCCGGTAGTGACCTTGATCGCACCCGGGAAGAAACTAAAGAAGTGCTCGAAGTCGGTGTTCTTCCCGCGCTTTGCCCAGCGCCTTGCAACCAGCAGAAGCTTCGAATCAGGAATCTTTTGGACTGTAGTTCTGGGTTGTTCCCGCACGCTGCTTTATCCCTACCCCATGACCTGCTCTTCGATCCAGGCGTTACGGGCGATTTCTGGTGACCAGCCCAAAACGATCAACGATCCCGGTTAACGTACACCGCGTCAGCCTGAAGGATCACCCCGTCAGAAGTCGTCTGATAGTCTCCTAACCAGCGTAGCACAAAGCCCCTTGTGTGCAAATAACTATGAACATCCCAGAATAACGATTGTGTTTCATATTGCGGGTAAAAGGTGACTTCCAGCATAATCGTTTCAGTATTTTTCAGGCTGTCTGATGCACCCCGCAGGACTTCAAGCTCGTAACCCTGCACATCGAGAACCAGCAGATCGATCTGGCCGATTCCCGCCTCCTGGACGATGTCGTCGAGTTTGCGCTGCTCGACCTGGATGACATGCGACAGACTCAGATCGCGCCGGTCGAACAGCAGGTCACTACCGGCGCGCATCGGCAGCACCGAGCTGGCCTGATCGTGGCGGCTGACCTGCAATTCGACGGTTGTGTTTGTCGCTCCGGCGGCGCACCGGAAAAGCCTGACAGCCGGATCGCTCCCCCACTTTTCCTGCAATTCGGCAAAAGCGCCGGGGAGCGGCTCAATGCCGACGATCATTTGTGGGCGAAAGCGCTGCATGGCGATTTCGATCAACTGCCCGCGATTCGCTCCCACGTCGACGATCACGCCGCCGACCTTTCCCGGAACCTGGGCCAGCTTGATGAATGCGTCACGGCTCGACCGGTGCGCGGCGATTTTGATCGCTTCCCGGCGGCTGAAACCGGCCTCCCGCGCAATGACGTAGGCATCGTCGAACCTTTTCAACCGCCTGATTGTCCTATGGAACATAGGCTCTCCCGGTGCGTCGCTCGGCGATCATCATCATGTACAGTTCCTTGAAGGCGCAGGCAGTACCGGCGATCTGGTAGTGAGCCAGGAATTCCCGGCGGGCGGCAGCGCCCAGCCTATCACGCAGTGATTCGGACTGCATCAACCTGCCGACTGTGCTGGCAACCGTCCTGATATCGTTCAGGGGCACCAGGATGCCGTTGACATCATCCTGTATGACATCTCTGATTCCCGGAACATCGGTTGCTACGATGGGTAAGCCGCGTGCCATCGCCTCCAGCAGCGCGACCGGCAGTCCTTCGAACAACGACAGCAGCGCGTAGCAGTCCATCGCATTCAACCAGTCTGTGGGATTGGTTTGGAAGCCGGTAAAATGGATACGGTCGGCCAGGCCGAGTTCCCTCGCCAGTGTTTCAAGATTGGCCCGTTCTGAGCCGTCCCCAACCAGCAAGATATGGATATCAGCCTGATCGGAAGACAGCCGATGGATGGCGCTGATCAAATCGTCAACCTGCTTGTGAGTGATCAAGCGCCCGATGCTGCCCACGACAAAGGCATCGGCGGGAATGCCGAACTGCCGCCGGATGGCCTGCCCTGACTGTGCATCCACCGGGCCGGGATCGGGCAGGCTGTTGAGAATGCCCTGCCCCGGATAGGCAACAAAGGTCGCCGGAACGGACGACAGATAATCATGATATGCATCGTAGATGCCCGGCCCGACGCCCAGCAGCCGGTCACCGGGGCGCAGCCGCCGGTTAAACCGCATTGCCAGGCGGGTTTGTGGATACGTACTGCTCGGTGAGCCGAAGTTCAGGAGAAAGGGCGCTCCGGCATGGTGTGCAGCACTGATCTGGTCGAGCCACAGTTCGCCATGCATGAAGCTGTGGACAACGCCCGGTCGGATGGTTTTCAACGTTTTCGTCAGTCGATGCCGGAAGGTAAGCAGATAGGATCGGCGGATCAACTTCCCAACCCGGTAGGACCAGGAAAACTCCTCTCGACCGTGATAATAACATTGGTGGATGGTAAATCCTTCCTGTTCCAGTAAATCGGCCACTGCCCCCCGATCAAGGGTGAGGATGAACTCACACTCTACATTGTGCTTGCGGAGTTCGGCAGCCAGATGCCGCGCCTGGGTCGCGGTACCGCCGGGGTTGAGGCTGGTCAGTATATAGGCAGCACGAAGGGAAGCGTCTCCGGTGTTCATCTACTGGGTATCAATCGGCTCAGGCGGCGCAGCAGGTAGCGCCACCAGGACATTTCCGATTCACGTACAATTTCATTCAATCTCGCCGATTCAAATCCGTATTCAATCGCTTTTTGGGCATGACACCCCGCTTCTTTCCGCCGTCTCTGCGACCGGTACGCGAGGGCGACGCGCTCGTGGGCTTTGCCCAGGCAGCGGCGGCGTCTTTCCTCCGGCGCAAAGTAAACGGGATGCCGCCTGATAATCGTCTCGGCAACCACTACCCGGCCAAGTTCACGCCGTGTGCCGACGCTGTCGCCGTGAACGCGGCGCTCGTAGATGGTCCCGCCTGCCCGGACGCCCTTTGCGCCGCTTTCGAACACCCCTGCCCAGAAATCCCAATCCGCGCCGCCGGTGGACAGCTCCGGGGCAAACCCACCCAACTGTTGAAAGAGATCGACCCGGATTGGCGAAACACCGGGGATGATCGGCCCATCGGTCAGTGCTTCGATATCGATTGAGCCGATCTGGTTCAGCTTGCACTGGCCGCCGCCAAAGTAAAGGCACTCGCCAAAGACGAAATCAACCTCCGGGTTGGCTTCGACGGCGTCGAGAATGATCTCGACCGCCAGCGGCGGGAGCCGGTCGTCGGCGTCGAGGTGGGCATACCAACCGGTCTGGGCGGCTTCGATGGTGATCCGGCGGGCCGGGTAGGGGCCGACGTTTTCCGCGCAGGTGATTTTTGTCAGTCTCTCGTGGTCGATCCGTTCGAATATTTGGCGTGTTTCCTCGTCCGCACCGCCATCGAGCACCAGTACGGCTTCCCAGCGCGGGTCAGTTTGGGCGATAACTGACTGCCAGCACTCTTCGAGCCACGCACCTTCTCGATAGGCGGTGATGCCAATGGTGATGAGTGACATAGAGTCCTTAAACATCCATTCGTTTCAACAAAAAATAATAGTGATAAGGATTCAACTCATTACGGAAATGCTCGACAGTGTGTAGATCAAGAGAGCTTGCAATGCTCAGAATAGTGTCATAGGTAATGCCGCTGCTCCCAATTTCCCAGCAATGCTGAGGGTCAATGGAAACAGGCAAAGGTTCTGGCTTCCAACGAGGAGGATACCGGAAAATTTGATAAAACCTGCGCGCTATTTGCGCCTTCAAGGGCAGTTGTTTTGTTTTATCCGGTAAGCTGATAATTATCCACTGCTTACTGACTCGTTTCATTTCTTTCAAGGAGACGGCAAACTGGGCAAAAGGAAGGTGTTCTAAAACCTGGAAACAGGTGACGGCATCGAATATTCGATTTCTGAATGCCAGGCTAGGAAGCCCGGTAATGATATCCGGCTTCAAATTCATTGCCAGGTCAGAAGTAATCACACTCTTACCGGTCTTACGCAACATCCAGGTCAAAATCCCGGCCCCCATACCGATCTCTAAGAAAGTCGCGGCATCGATCTCGGTACATAAGTAATACTGCCAGCCAATAGACGACATTCGCTGTGGGGAGAGGTACCAGCTATTCCAATAATGTGAAGGTGGCACGGCCTTGTGATCTGCCGGATCGGTCATAATTGCCTTTACCACTCTCCTGGAGTATCTAAAGTGCTTCTCTTGAGTTTTCTGACACCGATGTTTTCCACTTTGGGCGATAACGGATCACGCCTTCCAGTCCGTACAGGGGACGGAATTTTTCTGCGCCAGGATACCGCGATTCAGTCACCATAAATGCTGCCGCATCTGTGATCAAATCAAGCCCGCGATTAAGTTTCATTGCGTACAATTCAATATAATACTTCCCTTCGGAAAGGATTAAACCGTCGAACTGAGTGGTAATAGAAACGGTTTTTCCTTTTACGAAGTGGACCAACATATCAGCTTCCCCACTTGAAGCCGCAACTACGTTGACGCCATAAGAGCTTCGCAAGCGTATGACCACATCCACATTTTTTACATCCGCCCTGGAAACTCCCTGGACGACGACGGTAAAAGGCTCCCCCAGACGAATATGAGAAGTCGGCTCACTATCAGCATTTTGAATTTGACAGTGAGAAAATCGAACGATCTCACCATAATGCTTATGTCGCCGCTTAAAGTCATAGATATTATTACTTTCTTTATGTAAGTTTGATATGCTTAGTTGTTCAAGATAAAGCTTCGTCACATTCTTTGTATCGTCGTCCGCCATCAGGCAGCCGTGAGAAAGCAAGATGGAGCGGCCACAGAGATTTTCGATCATCCCAATGTTGTGACTGACAAACAATACAGTTCGACCGGTCCGCGATACCTGATCCATTTTACTAAGGCACTTCTCTTGAAATTCTATATCTCCAACAGCCAGCACTTCGTCGACCAACAAGATTTCGGGTTCCAGGTGTGCAGCGACGGCGAAACCCAGACGCACATTCATACCGCTTGAGTAATACTTGACCGACGTATCGATAAATTTCTCTACACCGGCAAAATCCACAATTTCGTCAAATTTACGATCAATTTCGACTTTGGTCATGCCAAGAATAGTGCCGTTCATGTATACATTTTCGCGTCCTGTCAGATCAGGATGAAACCCTGTTCCAATTTCGAGAAGCGAACCGACCCGCCCATAAATATCTGCGTATCCTTCTGTAGGCTCTGTGATACGAGACAGGATTTTCAGAAGGGTGCTTTTCCCCGCCCCATTATGGCCGATAATCCCAACAACCTCGCCATGATGCACTTCGAAGTTGATGCTGCGCAAGGCCCAAATGACTTCGTCCTCGGATGGTTCCCGCAGGCTGCTCAGTAGATAATTGAACGGGGAGATGACTGTTTGTAAGAAGGCCCGGATGCGGCCATCTGCTTTCTTTTCCCGTACGCCAATCCGGTAGCGTTTCCCCAAGTCCTGAACTTTGATGGCAAGATCGCTCATAGAAATCGCG
Source organism: Anaerolineae bacterium (assembly GCA_034430335.1). Classification (GTDB taxonomy): domain Bacteria; phylum Chloroflexota; class Anaerolineae; order Aggregatilineales; family UBA3940; genus JAFGOY01. Next base: position 17,187 of record DAOUES010000177.1, read on the forward strand.
CAAGGAGACCCCTGGCTTTAGCCGGGGGAGGAATTGCGCTTTCCCCCTTTCGATAATACCATTCCAAAATAATGAAACTCACGGCGAAAATCAAACTGCAACCCACACCTGAACAGTACGCCACTCTGCTCAACACACTTGAGACGGCCAACGCAGCCTGCAACGACATCAGTCAGCAGGCGTGGAGCAGCAAGATTTTCCGCCAGTTCGACCTCCACAGGATCGTCTACCACGATATCCGCGAACGCTGCGGGTTGTCTGCGCAGATGACCGTGCGGGCCATCGCCAAAGTGACCCAGGCTTACAAACTCGACCACAGAACCCGGCGCACTTTCGCCCTGCGCGGTGCCTTTCCCTACGACGACCGCATTCTCAGCTTCAAGACCGGCGAGCAGACGGTGAGCATCTGGACAATCGAAGGTCGCCAGTGCATGGGCTACCTGTGCGGCCCCGCCAGCGCGACCTGCTTGAGGGCGACCGGGGCGAGGCTGACCTGTGCTGCATCGACGGTGATTTCTACCTGTTCGTTGCCTGTGAGGTCGAAACCCCAAAGCCGGAAGACGTTGACGGGTATCTCGGGGTCGATACCGGCGTGACGAACATTGCGACCGACAGCGACGGGACGAACTATTCGAGCGCCCACCTGAACGGCCTGCGCCACCGCCACGCACGGCTGCGGGCAGCACTTCAACAGAAGGGCACGAACTCGGCCAAACGCCTGCTCAGGAAGCGCCGCCGGAAAGAGGCCCGCTTCGCGGCGGACGTGAACCACTGCATCAGCAAGCAGCTTGTACAACGCGCCAAAGACACCGGACGCGGGATCGCCGTCGAAGACCTGACAGGCAGCCGCAGCCGGGTAACGGCTCGCAAGGCGCACCGGAGACAACTGCACAGTTGGGCATTTCACGACCTGCGGCAGAAGATCGAGTACAAGGCGAAGCTGGCCGGTGTGCCGGTCGCTGCCGTTGACCCGCGCTATACTTCGCAGACGTGTCCCGCATGTGGGGTTGTCGATAAGCGCAATCGTCCCGATCAAAGTACCTTTTCCTGTGTGGCCTGCGGACACTCCGGGTTCGCCGACCACATCGCGGCGTGCAATATTGCGCACCGGGCTGCTGTCAATCAGCCGTACGCGGGCGGTGAGGCTGCAAAGGGCCATCCGGCCAACTGCGCAGCCGCCTGAACCGACCTGCAAGCTCCCTCCTTCAGGGGGGAGTAATTGACAGTGTGTTATTGCAAATCCACAATCGTCTTTTCAGTACGGCGAAAAATATACAATCCCGATATCAGCAGGGGGATCACAACTGCGATAGGAACAAGCATCAACAAAGATGGGGCCTCACCCTTGTCGAGCAGCGCCCAGCGAAATCCCTGAATTACCCAGTACATTGGATTAAGTTTGTACAGCCATAATAATTGAGGAGCTTTTTCCGCTACTAACTCAACCGAGTAAGCTACGGGCGTCGCCCACATCCAGAGAACAGATCCATAATTAACACCATATGAAACATCACGAAAGCGAACACTCACTCCGGCCAACCACAATCCAACAGTGAGTGAGGTCAATGAGGCAAACAATAGAAATAGAGGAATTGTCAGTATCTTGAGCGTTGGGAAATAACCAAAATAGAGCATCATCCCTAGAAGGACAACGAACGATATGCTGAAGTCTGCCAGATTGATGAATATCTGCGAAATGGGCATGATCAGCCGTGGAAAATAGACTTTAGAAATCATGTTCATTTGATAACGCAGACTGCCTGCTGCACTTGACAGCGAACCGGCAAACAACGTCCAGGGCAGCAGCGCCGTATAGGTGAATATCGGGTACGGCAAACCTTCCGAGGGTAGATCGGCCAGGCCGCCAAAAATCAGGCTGAAGATGACCATGTCGGCCAGCGGCTTGATAATGATCCACAGGGGGCCAAAGGCCATCTGCCGGTAGCGGCCCTTGATTTCTCGCCAGACGAGAAACCGCAGCAGGTCGCGATATTCCCATAATTCCTGAAGTCCCAGCGACTTCCAGCCGGTGGTACGTTCAACGCGAATGGTTGGACTCTGGCGTGTGGAGGACACAGTTGGCAGCTTTTGTTGTCCGCTGGCTTTGCCTGTCAAATTCACCTACGACCTTCTTCTCTTGCGTCTCACAGGGCTGATTGCCGGACGACGATCTTCATTATGAGGGTGTTTTGCTTCTTTTGCCAGCTTCTATCGGCGGCCAGAAGGGGTTGTCACTGTGCCTGAGAAGTAGGATCGTAAGTTAAAACCAGTTCTTGCAGCAGGCTGCGGATGCGGTTGATATTCCCATCCTGGGCAGCTTCGAGCAGCCTTTCCAATCGCAGCTCGAAATTCGTTTCCAGGTCGTGGTTGCTGTTCCGTATGATGAAAATCTTTTCGTGCTTGGTCGGTGCCGCGCCTTCCTGCGCGGTCAGCAGTTCCTCGGTTATTTTTTCGCCTGGCCGGGGGCCGACCAGCTCGATATCAATGTCGGTATATGGCTTCAGGCCGGAAAGCCGGATCAGGTCCATAGCCAGGTCGACGATCCGGGCAGGCTCACCCATATCGAGCATATAGACCGCCCCATTTTCGCTCAAAGCGGCGGCCTGTAGAACAAGCTGTGTCGCCTCAGGGATGCTCATGAAGTAGCGTGTCATCTTCGGGTGCGTCAGCGTGATCGGCCCACCGCGCCGTATCTGCTCCTTGAAGATCGGAACGACACTTCCCCGGCTTCCCAGCACATTCCCGAAACGCACCGATACGAATGACTGGTTGGCCGCGGCCTTTTTTGCCGCTGCTCTTACAAGCTGCTCCGCGACTCGTTTGGACGCGCCCATGATCGACGTGGGGCGGATCGCTTTGTCGGTCGAGATGTTCACAAAACGCTCGACATTGTATTGGAGCGCCACGTCGAGCAGGTTGCGTGTGCCGCCGATGTTGTTGAGGATCGCTTCGTCAGGGTTTGATTCCATCACCGGGATATGCTTGTGCGCGGCTGCATGGAAAACAACCTGGGGGCGATACCGGCCAAAGATACGTTCCAGTTTCTCTTTCCACCGGATATCGGCGATCAGCATTTCGACGTTTAGATCGGGATAGTCACGTTTCAATTCACGTTCGAATAGATAGAGGCTGTTTTCGTCGCGGTCGAGCAGGACGATCTGCCGGGTGCCAAAGCGTGTGATCTGGCGTACAAGCTCCGAACCGATTGACCCGCCGCCGCCAGTAATCAGGACGATACGCCCTTTAAGGTATTGTTCGATTTCATCCAGGTTGAGCTTGACCGGCGCACGCCGCAGCAGGTCTTCGACGTCCACTTCGCGGATTTGCGAGAGCGCGAGCTTTCCGCTGAGAATGTCGAACATACTCGGCATAATCCGGTGCCTGACCCCGGCCTGGCGTGCGAGGTCTACTACCCGGCGGATCGTCTCACCGGGGGCCGAAGGCATCGCGATCAGGACTTCCTCAACATCCAACCGCTTGACGACAGCCGGGAGATCGTCGATCTTCCCGACTACCGGCGCACCAACCAGGCTTGTTTGCCGCTTGCCCTCGTCATCGTCAAGATAGCCAACCGGTGTCATACCGGCATCGGGATGGCGCAGCATCTCGCGCACGAGCAGCGTCCCGGCTTCGCCTGCGCCAACGACCAGCACACGGGTTCCCGGCTCTTGCGACTGTCTGCGTAAATCCTGCTCGTACAGCAGGCGCGTGCCCAGCCGGATGCTCCCCAGCGCAAGCAGGGCCAATGCGCCATCAATGAGCGGGATACTGCGCGGAATCGGGGCATGGGGGTTGATAATGAATGCCGAAGCCAGGAGGATCAGTGTCCCCGTCGCCGTTGCCCGGATGAGATGGTACAGGTCCCTGGTGCCGGTCTTGTGCCAGGATTGGCGGTGCAACGCGAAAGAGTAGATGAGCGCTGCCTTGACGACCAGGCTGAACGAGGTATATATCACCGCCGACAGGCGCAGGTCAATAAGGTGCTTCATATCGAGGCGGAGGAAGAATGCCAGGGGCGCCGTCGATGTCCAGAGCAGCAAATCCAGCATAAACTTGACAGGCTGGTACCTGCGTATACCCAACGCTGCGACTAACTTTGAAACTCGATCCATTTGTGGTTCCTGATAGGTTGATGTTTAGACGTGGTTGCAGTTGGTAGCTATCTTTTGGTTTCAAATACGTGAGCGGTTGGTAAGAACAGTCCTTTTGTTTATAGTATCACGAACTGTCGGGGGAACAAATGACATCTGCTGGCTATCAGGGTTGATCCCATACAGTGCCCAGGTTTTTACGCAGCTTGTCGAGGATATTTTCCAGGGAATCGGGCAGAGAGGATTGGAATTTGAGACGCTGCCCCGTGCCGGGTGAATCGATATGCAGTTCGGCGGCATGTAGAAAAAGCCGTTTCATATTTATCCGCTGCTTACGAAAACCGTATACCGTGTCGCCCACGACCGGGTGGCCCAGCCAGGCCAGATGCACCCGTATTTGATGAGTCCGCCCGGTGTGGAGAACCAGCGAAAGCAGGGCATTGGTCCCCAGGTCTTCGAGTAAATCATAGCGTGTTCTGGCTGGCCGACCATCCCGGGTAACGGCCATGCGCTTACGTTGTCTTGGATCGCGTCCAATCGGCGCTTCGATCAAGCCGCTGCTGTTGCCGGGGACGCCTTCGACCAGCGCCAGGTAGCATTTGTAGACCGTTCGCGCCTTGAACTGCGCTTGCAGCGCATCGAGCGCGGCTGTATTTTTCGCCATCACGATCAACCCTGACGTGTCTTTGTCCAGCCGGTGAACGACCCCGGCACGTTGATCGCCGCCAACATCCCGCATCTCCGGCCAGCGGGCCAGCGCCGCATTGACGAGCGTGCCGCTGCGATTGCCAAACGCCGGGTGAACGACCATCCCCGCCGGTTTGTCGATCACGATCAGGTTGCTGTCCTCGTATATGACGTTGAGTGGAATCTCTTCAGGTTCGATGATATCCGGGGGTGGTTCGGGAAGGCTGATTTTTATACTGTCGCCCTGTTCCAGCCGGTAAGCCGGTTTGGAGGCCGCGCCGTTTACCAAAATCTGCCCGGCTTTGATCAACCGCTGGATTTCACTGCGGCTCAGATCGGGTACTGCTTCGACGATGCAGTGATCCAGGCGCTGGCCGGGCGTTTCGGCCTGGATGGAAAAAACCTGTTCGACCGGTTGTTCAGACATATCGACGAATGGTGCCCGTCAGCCTGTTTGAGCTTCTTCGCGGCTGGCGCAGGTCATACAGCAGCGCGCGTGGGGGATCGCCCGCAGGCGGGCCATATCGATCGGTTTACCGCACTGACGACAGATGCCGTATGTTCCTTCCTCCATCCTGGTCAAAGCGCGTTCGATCTGGTACAGCAGGCGTTCGGAATTGCGGCGAAATGAAAGATCGGCGGCCTGATCGTAAGCCAGTGAAGCGTCGTCGGCCTGGTGTGTGCCGTAGCCCATTCCCGATTCGGCTTGAGACCGGTCTTCAGCCAGGTCAGCCAGCAGTTGGTTTCGCTGCTGCTCAAGTTCGATTTTGAGTTTGTCATATGCTGCAACCATTACATTATTCTCCCCTGTCTGTAACGATCTCTTGATTCTACCGGGTCATATGACGGCTGCAAAAAAACAGTGCAGCACCCGCCGATGCTACACTGTCGTGGCCTATGCTTTCTTCACCCCTACCTGGAGTGTTTCCCCATCGAACGTATACTCGCCTTTCTGGTCGGCAGCGATTTGCTCACCCGGATCAAGTTCGAGGGCCAGCGTTTCGTTTTTGATCAGGTCTTCGAACTGCTTGACGGCCTGACCCAGTTTCTCGCTGGCCTTGTAGAGAACGACGATCCGGTCGTCGACGTTGTAGTCCGCATCGCGGCGCAGCGTTTGCACGCGCCGGATAAACTCGCGGGCCAATCCTTCCGCGATCAGGTCATCGTCCATGACGATGTTCAGGGCAGCCAGGTAGACCCCTTCCTGGGCAACGGAGAAGCCTTCTGCCGGGCTGATCTGCACCTCGACTTCCTCCGGGGACATCACGGCTTCTTTTCCGTTATAGGGCACGCTGATAGTCTGCCCGACCAGCAAAGCCTCGGCATAGCCGCGCGATCCTCCCTCGCGCAGCAGCTTCTGAATGGCGGGGAAATCCTTCCCAAAACGTGGGCCGAGCAGTTTCGGCAGCGGGTTCAGGTTGTAGGTAACCACATCCCCCGGTTCGTCGAGCACGCCCACCGCTTTGACGTTCAACTCGTCGGCGATCAATGCCTCGTAACCACGCACGGTTTCCGCCTGTGCTGCCGGAAGCGAAAAGGCCACTTCGGAGAGCGGCTGCCGCACTTTGATCTGTGCGCTGTTACGGGCAGCGTGCCCCAGGCTGACCAGCCGCATCACGGTCTGCATTTCGTCCATCAACTGCCGGTCAATCAGACCCTCGTCGAATTCCGGCCACACAGCCAGGTGCACACTTTCCGGCGCGTCTTCATCGACCGTCGTCACCAGATTGCGGTAGATCGCCTCTGAGACGAAGGGCATGGTCGGGGCAAGCAGCTTGCTGACCGTCACCAGGCATTCGTAGAGCGTCAGGTATGCCGACTGCTTGTCGGCGTCGCTTTCGCTTTTCCAGAAGCGCCGCCGGGATCGACGCAGGTACCAGTTGCTCAACGAGTCGCTAAAATCGACGATGGGGCGGGTTGCGCCGGGCACGTCGTAGTTTTCGAATGCTTCGGATACATCGCGCACCAGGGTATGCAATTCGGAGAGCGCCCAGCGATCCAGGGCGCTGCGTTCCTCATAGGGCACGTCGACCGAGGTCGGGTCGAACTCGTCGAGCGCGGCATAGGTCACAAAGAAGCTGTACGTGTTCCACAGGGTCAGCCAGAACGCCCGGTAAGCCTGCCCCACAAGTTCGAGCGAGAACCGGCGGGGTTCCCCTGGCGGCCCGGCGGTATACATGTACCAGCGGAAGCAGTCGGCTCCATAGGTGTCCAACACGTCCCAGGGTTCGACGACGTTCCCCTTGCTCTTCGACATCTTCTGGCCTTCGCCGTCGAGGATATGCCCCAGGCAGATGACGTTCTTGAAGCACACGCTGTCGAAAAGCAGCGTGCTGATCGCGTGGAGCGAATAGAACCACCCGCGTGTCTGGTCGACTGCCTCGCAGATGAAATCCGCCGGGAACTGCTCTTTGAACAATTCCTGGTTGTAATACGGATATCCCCACTGGGCGACCGGCATCGCGCCGGAGTCGAACCACACGTCGATCAGTTCCGGCACACGCTTCATCGTGCCGCTTTCGCACTCTGAACAGTCCCAGGTGATCGCGTCGACATACGGGCGATGTGGATCAAGCCCGGATTGGTCTTCGCCGGTCAATTCGGTCAGTTCGTCCAGCCCGCCGATGCAGCTCTGGTGCCCGCATTGATCGCACTCCCAGACCGGCAGCGGCGTCCCCCAGAAGCGTTCGCGCCCCAGTGCCCAGTCGATATTGCCGTCGAGCCAGTCACCGAAACGCCCGTCGCGGATATGCTCCGGCACCCAGTTGATGGTCTTGTTGAGATTGACCAGGTTCTCGCGGCGTTCGGTCGTGCGGATGAACCAGGTCGGGCGGGCGTAATAGAGCAGCGCCGTATCGCAGCGCCAGCAGAACGGGTAGGTGTGGTAATACGTCCCATGACGGAACATCAACCCGCGACCAACCAACTCGTCGATGATCTGCGGGTCGGCATCCTTGACCCAGACACCGGCCCAGGGTTCGACTGCGTCGACAAAGCCGCCGTCCGGCTTGACGGTCATCAGCACCGGCAGGTCAAATTTGATACCCATGTCCATGTCGTCCGCGCCGAAGGCGGGGGCCATGTGGACGATCCCCGTACCTTCTTCCGTACTGACGAAATCGCCGGGGACGACGTAGCAGTATTTCTTGTCGACCGGAAGGAAACGGTAAAGCGGTTCATACTGCCAGTCAATCAGATCTTTGCCCTGGAACTGTTCGATGATTTTGTATTCGCCAACGCGCTCATCAAGCGCGTATTTCAGTAGCGCCTCGGCCAGAACGAGGTGTTCTGTCTCGCCCTGTTCGTTCTTGCCTTCGACTTTGACGTACTTCACATCTTCGCCCACTGCCAGGGCGACGTTGCCGGGCAGAGTCCAGGGTGTCGTCGTCCAGACCAGGAAGTAAGTTGGGACATCGAACCCCGGTTCGGTGATTTCGAACCGGACGAAGATCGACGGGTCGGGCGTTTCGTCCTTATAACCCTGGTTGACCTCGTGGCTGGACAGCGGCGTACCGCAGCGCGGGCAGTAGGGGACGACCTTATATCCCTGGTACAGCAAATTCTGATCCCAGTACTGCCGCAGAATCCACCACACCGATTGGACGTAATCCTGGGTAAAGGTGACATACGCCTTGTCGAGATCGACCCAGAAGGCGATCCGCTCGGTCAGGTCTTCCCATTCCTTGATGTAGCGAAAGACGCTTTCTTTGCACTTCTGGTTGAAGCGGTCGATGCCGTATTCTTCGACCTGCCACTTGTGTTCGATGCCAAGCTCTTTCTCGACTTCGATTTCGACCGGCAGACCGTGCGTATCCCAGCCGCCCTTCCGCAGGACGTAATAGCCCCGCATCGTCTTATAGCGGGGGAACATATCCTTGAATGCCCGCGCCAGCACGTGATGCGAACCGGGACGGCCATTGGCCGTCGGCGGGCCTTCAAAGAAGACGTAGCGCGGGCCGTCGGCGCGTTCGCTCATCGTCCGCTGGAAAATATCACGCTCCCGCCAGAAAGCGAGCTGTTCTTCTTCTACGGTTTGAACGTCAACCTTGGGTGATACCGGTTTAAACATTATTTCTCCTATCCAAGTGTGTCAGATATCATATTTCGCGTTAAACAGCCGATGTTGTGGTAATCCTCTGCACACACCGAATAGATAAAGGCGTAGAACCAGTCCACGCCCGGTAATCACCCCTCATAGATAGCTTCATTAAGTTTCGATCAGTCCTTTCTGTTCTAGAGCTGCGCCTGTAATGAAGACAGCGTTCGCTGGGCCTCTCTGAGTTCTTGCTTTAACTGCTGGCTGAGTTCGCCAAGCAGATCGTAACCCTCTTCGTTTGCCTGTTTGGTATAAACATGCATTTTAGCAATTTCGCCATGACGAAACTCGAACACCTGCCCTTCCAGTTGAACCGTTACCCATTCAAGGAGCAGCGCCTGATTGTGCAGGTGCTTGAGAGTTTGTTCATTGACAATCGCCGGTAAATTTGAGCGATCACGGAAAGCATCGGCCACCGCCTGTAACGTCTTGATATCGCGTCTGGCATAGGCTTCGTTGACCTTCTCCAGTATCTGTTCCCTGCGGGTGCGTTCAGAAAACTTTGTCGCGAGTTCGGGATGGATTTTCGCGACGACTTCCTTGAACAGGCTTTTGACTTCCGGCGGTGCAGGCTCGAGATGTTTCTCCGCCAGTTTCGAGTCAGGGCGGACATGTTTTTTGCCCATCCAGACCCTTTCATACTGTTCCTGCACCGATACCCAATTTTCCGTCGCAACCAATCGACTGAGCGGCGTATCGGCCTGGCCGCCGCTGCGGGCCTTTTCATCTCCCAGCAGCGCCCTGGCGTCGGCAATATCGCGTTGTACTGCGGCCAACTGTTCGTGGTAAGGGAGAACCTGCTGCTGATATAACACCAAAAAAGGCTCCATCAAGTATGTCAGTTCGGCCAGTTCTCCGGCAGTATCTCCCAAGCGTTGTTCCAATTCACTGACATATTTGCTCAGGCTGACCATTTGCCGTCGAAGGTCTTCTGATGTCATCTCCGACATCTCCTCCCACCTTCCAGCAGGTGTTTCGTCTCTTCCCCGCCAGCTTACAACCATTACATGTTTGGGTTAATCCCTGCTGACTTCATTCCCTGATTGAAATGCTACCAGTATAAACTCATACCCTTTTAAGGGATATGTCCACCGCAGCGGGATTCCCTTCATGCTGTACCAGGCGACTGCTTCTACGCCGTCGCTAAGTGTAATCGAGAAACTCTCCGCCCGTTCAAATACACCGGCTGGGGTTACACAGGGTTCCTCCCGGCGCGGCGTAATATTGAAGCGCAGCGCGCGGCCTTTCAGCACCTCGTCGTCGGCTTCCCACAGGTCAGGGCTGAAAACGGGAACCGCTCGCGGTTCTCCCTCCGCATCGTCCGGGTACCCTCGCCAGACATAATCATGGGCGATCATCGAATGGTAGTCGATCACGTAATTCTCGGCGATCTCAAGCGTTTCGATCCGGCGTCCGTAACCTTCGGACTGCCGGGCAATGCGAACGCTGGCCTTGTCGAATGTATATTGAGCCGCCGCGTTGACCGTTTCGGTGCGGTAGCGAATGCGCAGCCAGTGGGGGCAACCATCGGGATGGCGGCGGAAATGTGTGATGAGATTCTCGCCCCTGGCCGCGCTCCCATCCAGGTCGGCGCGGACGATCTCCGTCCCATCTACCAGCCGGGTAACCTGCCACGTTTCAACGTCTCCGGTGGGTATGTCGTTCTTCAAATAGCGATATTTTCCCCGGTACAGCAGGGTTTCTGTTGGGTGAACAGGATGTAAGACGCGCACTACGATTCCACCTCCACGTAGATGCGTTTATTTATTTTACCCTTGCTTTTGTAATCGGTCACTTTCAGGCTGCCAACTTCGGATGTATTGCGGACGTGCGTTCCACCGTCTGCCTGCAGGTCCAGCCCCACAATCTCGACGGTTCGCACTTCGGTGATTCCCGCCGGCAGCAGGTTGATCTTCGTCCTGATCAGGTCCGGAATCTGGAACGCCACATCGCGGGGCAGGATGTTGACCAGCACGTCCCTGCCATTTGCGACTTCCTCGTTGATCTTCTGTTCAATCTCGGCAACCATTTCCTGCCGCATGGTTTCGAACTCGAAGTCCATCCGCCCCTTCAGCGGCTCCATGTTGCCGCCGGTCACCGATGCGCCGTAGTCGCGCCAGATCACGCCGCACAGAATGTGCATCGCGGTGTGGGTGCGCATCAGCTTATAACGCAAATCCCAGTCGATTTCGCCATGCACGGATTGGCCGACCTCCGGCAGTGAACCGCTGGTCACCAGATGCATCAGTTCCCCGCCGATCCACTTTGCACGCTTGATTGCATAGCTTATACCATCGACGATCAACTGCCCCTGGTCGGCGGGCTGGCCGCCTCCGCCAGGATAGAACACCGAGCGGTCAAGGATGACACCATTGTTCTCGGTATCTACCCCGGTGACCACCGCATCGAATGCTTTCAGGTAGCTGTCTGTCTGATATAGAAGCCCGGTCATAGTTTGCCTGCCAGTTCTGCCGAATAAAAAAACGCACCCGCCTACCAAGAGACGAGAGCGCAAGTGCGACCCGCGTTACCACTCTTCTTCCGGGATACACTGCATCCCGGCCCTCAATCAGCCACATGGTGTGACCTTGCCCTGGTAACGGGTGGCTGGCCCGGCGCAGCTTACTGGATGCTTCGTTCGGCACGCGGCTCCAGAGTGATTTTCGATGGGAACTGGCCGCCCGGCTTTCACCATTTCCGGGTTCGCTGTGCGCCGTCTCCCCACCTACTCGTCTCCATCACAGCCTGTGAGAGAATATTGTGTGCTGATAATACCACACCCATTTATGTTCAGCTACAGCCAGGCTCAATTTCACCCGTGCAAGTATGGCTCGACCGCCTCGTCGATCGTTTCTACCACATGCGCCGTTACCTCGGATAGGGCTTGCTTTTTGCTGGACTCGGCGGCGATGCCTACCCCCTCGACCGTTACCGGCAGCCCGGCCCGTCTCAACGCTTCTACCGCCCGCCGGGTGGCGCGGATGCCGCCTGTCGAGTCCTCGAAAACGATGACCTGCGTCGAACCCTCTGCCAGCAGGGATAACGGTTCTGTCAATTCGCCCGTTTCATAAAAAGCCAGCGCCGACACCAATGCCGGTGCTTCCTGCCCGCTGATCGCCGCGCCGATGGCGGCCAGCGCCTGCACCGGTGATGGCTTGATGTACTCACCATAATGCCGATTGTTCTGTTTTGCCAGCCAGCCCAATCTACCGCCGGCGATCAACGGGATGCCATCTGCCATACCGAGCAGTTCCGCAGCCAGGTCAGCTTCCGGTGAGTACCCTGTCAAATCTTCGTCGCTGTGAGACAGATCGCGGGGCGGGAGGCTGGGCCGGGCGGTGTAGATCGCCGCGCCGTTCGGCGGCTCCTCGACCCATTCCAGCAGCCGCCCGGCCATCTCCGGTGAGATGAGCGGCTCGTCGAACTTTTTGAGCATGCTTTCGACTTCGAAGCCTGCCGGAACACGGTAAGTCTGTTCGAACAGGTCGTTACCCAGGACATAATGCTGGAAGATGCGCGTAGTTGGGGTATTGATCGAGTAAGTATCGCCGAGCAGTTCGTCAAGCAGGTATCTGGATTGTGCGTCGACCTGTTCCCCAAGTATTTCGAGCACAGCCGGTGCCGGTTGTACACTGTCGCCCGTCTTCTCCCTCACCTGCCGGGCGAGCTGCTCGAAATCGGGCCGGTCGATTGATATATCTGCTTCCCGGAGCGCGTTAAGTGTATCGTCGAAAGTGCTGCGGGGTAATACGGGTTTCGCTGCCAGCGCTGCGATCAGGATCGCCCCGACGCACAGCGGGGCCGAGTCCCACTCGTTGGTAATGCCACACGCCTCGAAGATAGCAATCTCATCATTGGTCAACGCCTGAGAGGGGAGGCCCATTGCCCCGGCGAAATGATCGATGGCTGCTCTGAGGGCTTCTTTATAGCCGTTGGGATAAATCAGCACGCCGTCGATGTCGAACAGTAAGAGCGTTCTTTCTATCAAAAGTCTACTTTCCTCGCGGCTTCTTTTTGACGCGATCCTCCGGGGCAAGAATGTACAACACCGTCACGGTGATCGATAGAAGCTCCGCGCACTTGCTGACTATCGCCGTCACGCCGAAACCGGCGAACCCGTTCAACGCGAAGTACAGGACAAAGGCGACGAGCGTGTACGCTCCCAGCGCATAATACACGAAGATTTGTCTCTGTATCTTTTTGAGTTCCCCCAGGGCGATGGCCGTCAGCAGTGCGAAATATCCCATTCCACCGAGGATCAGCAGCAGGCTGCGTTCTGTTTCAGCGGCGGCCTGGCCCTGGACACCGGCGGTGAGATGGGCGGCGGCGGTCGTGGCGGTCAGCCCGAAGATCGCCCAGCGCAGCACAACCCGATTCTGGTACAGTTTGCTCATGGATCGCCTCACTTTCGTTCTACGCCATGTGCAGCAGCGCCTGGTAGATCATTTCAGCGCCAAATCCAACCGCTTCGACCGGGATGCGTTCGTCGGCGGCGTGAATGCCGCCGGTAAACTCGAAATCAGGGTCGAGTTGCATCGGCGTAAACCCGTAAGTCTGGATGCCCAGCCGGGCGAATAGGCGGCCATCGGTGACGCCGGGCATCAGCATCGGGATCGGGATTCCATCCGGGTCAGCCTCCTTGAGAACACCGGCCAGCGTATCGAAGAAGCCCATGTCGACCGTTTCCGGGCCGGGGGAGTAATCGGTTATCTCGATATCGACATGGTCACCCACAAGCCGGTGAACCTCCCGGATCATATCTTCCGGTAAAAAGCCGGGCAGCAGTCGCCCGTCCAGTTCGACCGCGATTTCGCCCGGTATGACGTTGACTTTGTCGCTGGCCGCCAACCCGGTTGGGCTGACGGTGTTATGCAGCAACGCGTTGAACAACTGCCCCTGTGTCCCCAATAAATCGAGGACGCGGTCGGTCAAGGCCGGGTTGAGCAGTTGGCGAAGGATCGGGCCGGTTGGGAAGCCTAAACCATCGGCCAGCCCCTCGATCATCATGCGGGCCGGTTCGGTGATATGCACCGGCAGGCGGCGGCGGTCGAACCTGCCGAGCATGTCGGCCAGCTTTGCCATTGCCCCGCCCCTGACTGGCATCGAACCGTGTCCACCCTGTCCTGTAATACGTGCCCGCATCCAGCAGGACTGCTTTTCAGCGACCATGATCGGGTAGAATTTCTTGCCGCCGAGGTAGAGCGTGAAGCCGCCGAATTCGCCGATGGCGTAGCGTACCCCCTCGAATAAGTGGGCATGCTGATCGACCAGGTATTCAGCCCCATACGTACCGAGGCATTCCTCGTCGGAAACAACCGCCAGGATGACATCACCGGGCGGTGTGACGCCTTCGGCCTTCAGGCGAAGCAGGGCGGAGATCATCATCGCCAGCCCGCTTTTCATATCGAGCGCGCCTCGTCCCCAGATGTATCCGTCGACTATTTCAGCGGCAAACGGAGGGTGAGTCCAGTCCTGGTTTTCGGTCGTCACCACGTCGGCGTGGCCGTAAAGTAGAAAGGGCGGGGCGTTTCCCGCGCCCTTCAGCCGGGCGACCAGGTTGGGCCGGTTGTCGTCGAGCGCCAGCAGGGTCGTTTCGATTCCGGCCCCGGCTAACAGTTGGTCGATATAGGCGATGCATGCGGCCTCGTTGCCGGGGGGATTGGTGGTATCAAAGCGGATCAATGCCTGGAGCAGTTCCGCCGGTTGCAAAGAGATTTCGGTATTCATGGCGGCCTTTCATCTGTTTGAGCATCAGCATCGGATAACGACTGCAAGTATAATCAGGCACATTATACCGCTTGCATCTCAAACCCGGCAGCGGTATAACTACCGGCGTTCCACGTGGGGAATATCCTCACGTGGATTGTTGTGGGTATGACGATAGAGAATCTGGAGATGATGGAACAATCCATGGAAATAGCAGGCACACGCTCCGAATCGGCTGTGCATACTGATGAAACAAACCGACCGCTGAAATTCCTCGACCGCTTCCAACCGCCGGAGGAGGCTGTCTTGATCGGAACAGCCCTCTTGATCGGGCTGCTTACCGGGTTGGGAGCGGTGGCATTCAGATACCTGATCAAGGGCGTTGGCTGGATCGGCTACGGCTGGTTGCCCGGACTGTTTGCACGCTGGGGAATGGGAAAGTTATATGTCGTGGTGGTCCCCGCTGTCGGTGGGGTAATCGTCGGGCTGCTGGTCTATTATTTTGCGCGTGAGGCCAAAGGGCACGGCGTGCCGGAAGTCATGGAAGCGGTAGCGCTGCGTGGTGGCCGGATTCGTCCCCGGGTGGCAATCGTGAAATCACTCGCGTCGTCGATATCAATTGGCAGCGGCGGCTCGGTAGGGCGCGAGGGGCCGATTGTCCAGATCGGCGCTGCGCTTGGCTCGTCGATTGGACAACTGCTGCACCTTTCCGATGAACGCATCCGAAATCTCGTCGCCTGTGGCGCTGCGGGGGGCATCGCGGCGACGTTCAACGCGCCTATCGCGGGCGTGATTTTCGCCCTCGAAGTGATCCTCGGCGAGTTCAGCGTCGCCTACTTCAGCACGGTTGTGATCTCGGCGGTTTCGGCCAGCGTGGTCGGCCAGGCTGTATTTGGGGATGTTCCGGCTTTTCGCGTGCCAATGGAATACAGCATCCAGAGCATCTGGGAGTTCGCCTTTTACCCGGTTTTGGGCATACTGGCCGGATTGGTCGGTGTCGTTTTTGTCCGGCTGCTTTACTGGTCGGAGGATTTGTTCGACGGGTGGAAGCGCATACCAGAATGGATCAAACCGGCGCTCGGCGGTGCGCTGTTGGGGGGAATGGCCCTGGCCTATCCCCGCGTGCTTGGCGTAACCTGGGAGACAACCCCGCAGGTGTTCAACGTTGGCTACGAAGTCATCGAGCAGGCACTGGCGAACCAGCTTTCGCTGACAGTGGTTCTCTCCCTCGTCCTGTTAAAACTGCTGGCAACCAGTCTGACCCTCGGTTCGGGCGGCTCCGGTGGCATATTTGCGCCATCATTGTTCATGGGCGCAATGCTCGGAGCGGCCTTCGGCATGCTGATGCAAAGGCTGTTCCCTGGGATCACCGCACCGGCAGGAGCCTATGCGCTGGTCGGCATGGCGGCGGTCTTCTCCGCCAGCGCCCATGCACCGATCACGGCGGTACTGATCCTGTTTGAACTGACCGGCGACTACCGGATCATCCTTCCTTTGATGCTCACCGTCGTGATCTCTACACTTCTGGCAGGGCGTCTTTTAAAGGGCGAGTCGATCTACACGCTCAAACTGACCCGGCGGGGCGTTCGTCTCCAGCGCGGGCGGGATGTGGACGTCATGCAGAGTGTCACCGTAGGCGAGATCATGACCCGTGACATGCCCTCGATTTTGATGACCACAACCATCGTCGAGCTTTCCGAGATATTCAGCCAGAGGCGGCATCATGGTTTTGCCGTCGTCGACGATGCCGGAAAGTTGTTGGGCGTCGTGACGCTTGACGATCTCGACCGCGCCGTTGCGAAGAAACTGCCGAGGCAGACGACTGCCGCCGAAATCGCCACCCCACGCGAGCATCTACTGGTCGCCTACCCGGATGAGCCGATGGGAACAGTGCTGTCTCGCATGGGGATTCGGGGTTTAGGCAGACTGCCGGTCGTGTCGCGGGAGGACCCCGGCAAACTGGTGGGCGTGATTCGCCGCCGGGATGTCATCCAGGCCTATCATGTCGCGCTGACCCGCCGAGCCGAATTACAGCATCGCGCTGCCCGGATGAAGCTTCGCAACCTGAACGACACAGAGTTTATAGAGCTGCTGCTGACCGGTGAAAGTCCCCTTATTGGTAAGATGCTGTTCGAGATTGCCCCCTCGCTTCCGGACGAGTGTATTCTGGTTTCAATCCGGCGAGGCGATGCAGTCATCATTCCTCACGGTGATACCGTTTTCCGGCACAATGACCAGGTAACGGCGTTTGTTCACAGCCGCGATGTTCAGGCGCTTAAACACTGTGTTGTATATGGGCAGGAAGTGAATTGCAAACCTCAAAATCCCTAACCACTACCAGAGGTAGTGGCTTCTCCGGGATTTTGTCCCTTCGGGAACCGGTTTGCTTAAACACTCCATCCGGGCTGCGCCCGGCGGAGCCTTCGGCTCCGGCCATTCCTCCCCCACCATAGGTGGGGGCTTCCTGGAAATGGAGTGAAGGGGCGGGGGAAGTCTGCATTGTGTGTGGGGAGCCAATCGAGGTGCCGGAGACCGGGGGTGTGCGTAAAACGTGCAGCGTGGCATGCCGGAACAAGCTCTGGCAAATTGGCGCGGTAAAAGCGAGCAGGGAAGACATGTGCCCGGTGTGCGGCGGGCCGATGGTGCAGCCTGCACGGGGGCGGAAGCGCAAGACGTGCAGCGAGCGGTGCCGGAAGAAACTGTGGCGAAGTCAGAACCCGCGCTGCGTGGTATGTGGAAAGCATTTCAAGCCCAAACATTTGAAGAAAGATATCAAATATTGTTCGGGTGAATGCAAACAACAAGCATTGATTGATAGACGGAGGCGGCTAAAAATAGAGCGGGAGACGGCGGCAATGGCAGGGTATATTGCTTCGCGGCTGCCGCGACCGGGGAGCGGCTACCGGGAGGAGATCATTCCGTGGGAGGAAGAGCAGGAAGAGCCGGTGGTGGTGCGGGAGCGAAAGCCGGAGCCGAATTACGAGCGCGAGATTGACGAGTTGATGTGGGAACGGGATCGGGATGC
>DAOUES010000178.1:0-2354 GCA_034430335.1 Anaerolineae bacterium
GAGACAAGCTGATCCAGCTCCGCATCCCAGGGCATAATGATCGACACGCCGCTGACCAGCTTTCGGGCCTGCTGGCCGTCGGCACTGATCCGCCAGATGGTATCGACGGTCAGGCCGTCCGCCGACGTCGCGATCAGCAACCGGCCTTCCAGCGTTTCGATCTCGACGGCGCGGGTGCCAGCCGCCTCGACTTCGACCGGCGCGGGTGTTTCGGTCGGCGCGGGGGGGTTCGTCGGGAGTTCGGTCGGCAGGGGCGTTTTGGTCGGCACACCGGTTGGGATTTCGGTCGGAGACGCCTGCGCCTCAGCCGCTTCGTCCGCCGCCCCTTCTGATACCGCGCCCTGCAACACCGAACAGGATGCCATCAGCAGCATAATCGGAACAATGACAATCAACCAGCAAACACAGCGCTTCATCAGTCAATCCTTTAAGGCTCTTGTGTAGAAAGCATGAGCATTCCCCCTCCCCAGCCCTCCCCCTTTCAGGGAGAGGGAGAGGGAGCAAACTCACACTTTGTACAGTTGAACCTCCTCTAAAGTGTCAGCAGCCAGTCGCGCACCACGCGCGTAGCTTTAACGTCGTCCCTGTTATAAACCAGAATATTGTCTAGATGTGTCCGGTCACCCGTCTCCAGCCAGTGCAGGTATTCGAGCATCGAGTCGTCGGCGTGCTGCGTCACCCCCGACCATTCGAAGCCGAGCCAGGGGGCGATATCTTTCAGCGAATAGCCCTTGAGCGGCAGGGTGACGCTGTCCTGGATCACCTTCCGCAGATCGACCAGCCGGTCGAGCAGATCGAGGGCGCGCGGGTCTTCGCCAAAGCGGGCCATCAGGCTGTTGATCGCCATCTGCTCGTAGGCACCGTAATGATACACCCACCCGCCGATCCGGTCGATGCGCTGCAAGAACTGCTCCCACATCACCGCCTGATCGCGGGGATGTTCGGCCAGATCGTATTCGAAGGTCAGATTATCGCCGCGCCGCACCAGCAGGCCCATCAGGTAGAAGCAGTTCTCACTCGGCACGCTCTCCACGTCGAAGTATATTTCCGGGTCGGTCGGTTCCGGCAGATCGGGCCGGGCGAACACCACCGGCTGGCCGGTCGAGAGCGCCCGCGCATGGTTGATCAACTTGTCGGCGGTTTTCTCCCCTACCCCCTTGTAGACGACCAGTTCCCCCGGTGACAGCTTCGCCACGTCGTGGAATGTTCGATAGCCCTTCGCCCGGAGCTGCTTCCAGACCGTGCGCCGGATGCCCGATATCAGCGAAGCGTCCTCCGCCGCCTCAAGCTCCGGCACACAGACATCGCACCAGTGGCAGTCGGCGCAGACCGAGGAATAGAAAGGCTGCGGATCATTCCCGGCAGCCAGCGCCTGCACCTGCGCCAGCGCCTCGCCGAACGTATCCGAATTGAAGGCGACCGGCACCTCGGTGAAAATCGCGCCGCTCCCGGCTTCGGCGGGCGGCGTCTTCAGGAAGAGGCCGCCTTCTGGCCGGACGCCCTGGATCGAGGCGAGCAGCACTTCGTAGAACATCACCTGAAGCTCGTGTTCGGGACGGGCGGTCGACGCCGATTTCACGTCGATGGGCCGGTAGTGGTAGCTGCCCAGTTTCGACGGGCGGTCGACCCGCTGCATCAAATCCGGCAGCCCGATCAGGCTGCCGACCAGCAGCACGCCCTGGAAGATATATTCGACGCCTTTCCGCATAGTGTCGAGAGTCAGCGCGAAACCCTGCTCGAAATCGGCGACCGGGTACTCCGGCTCGGCGACGGCGAAGGTCGAGACGACCTGCCGCTCGAAGGCGATGCCCTG
This sequence comes from Anaerolineae bacterium, assembly GCA_034430335.1. GTDB lineage: Bacteria > Chloroflexota > Anaerolineae > Aggregatilineales > UBA3940 > JAFGOY01. The sequence goes on from DAOUES010000178.1 coordinate 1,814, forward strand.
GTCCTGGACCCATTTCTGATAGGCCGACGGCGGCACACGCAGGGCCGGGTCGCCGTTGTGATTGAGATACACCAGCCGGTCACAGCGTTTATAGGCTGAAAGGTCGGTGGCTTTTACCAGTTTGCTCATCGGTTGGCAGCGAAGCTCCGCCGCACATGCTCCTTAATCTGATAGTGCCCTCCTGAGCATGAGGTCAGTATCCCATTGTACACCGGGCTTTCCCCCCGTGCAGAATCGACGGTTACGACCGGGCCAGTGCTTCCTGGGCGACCGCGAGGGTCGCCCCTACGAGACGGAATCGGGGGTTACGATTCGTCAGGCAAAGTGTTGAAAGATCAGGTTTACAGAGCACTGTTGGTTTGTCAGGTTGGAGTTTGGATCATTTCCCGGCGCTGAAGCACCGGGCTAAAGGTGATATATCGCCTGCGGCGACACCTGATCAGGGGAGACGAAACATCAAGAATCGCGCCGTTTGTGCTGCCTCAATCACCCGGAGGGGGAATAGGCCAGATCAACTGATGGCCTCTAATATTCCAGTAGT
>DAOUES010000179.1:0-15312 GCA_034430335.1 Anaerolineae bacterium
ACCGAGATCGACTTGGCAAGCGCCGCGCCGCGCAGATCGGAGATGGCCCTGGTGACCTCTTCTTCGAGAACGCATGGCGCACGCACGAACTGGGTCGACCGGCTGGCCGTCGAACTCGTCAGCAGGGAGGAGATCATCGTCAGCATCCGGTCGGCAGAATTGATGATATGCTCGATATATCCCGCCGGGCGATCATCTAGATCGGATACCTGCTTGAGGAGCTGCGCCCAACCCTTGACCGATGTCAGCGGGCTTTTCAGATCGTGTGACAGCGCCCGCACCATCTCGGACTGCTCACGTTCAAGCTCTTTGACATAGGTGATATCCTGCATCACCACAATCGTCCCTACCGCCGACGAGTGTTCAATCGTCGCCAGGTAAGTGCTGCCTTCGATCTTGACCTCGGTCGTCCTGCCGACCCCATCGCTGATCCCGTCGAAGAGCTGGGACATATGTTTGTCGAGAATTGCGCTGGCCGACTGGTTGGCAATCAGCACTCGGCCCTGGTCGTCGAGAATCAGCATCGGCTGGGGGAGCGTTTCGGCGGTGGCGCGAATGGTCGCATGGGCATATTCGGTCTGGGCGTACAGCCGCGCGTTCTCAATCGCCACCGCAATCGGGTTGGCGAAAGCCTGCAAGCGGGCCAGGTCCTGATCCTGGACCACGCCGCGCCGCGCGATCAGCGCCAGCGCGCCGATGGTCGTCTCCCTCGCCATCAGCGGCAGCCCCACCAGCGACTTGGCTTTGACGGTGGTAGTCGATTGTCCGTCGGCATTCTGAAACGCCTGATCCATGTCAAGGAAACCGGCGACGACCGGAGCGCCTTCACCGACAACCGCGTTGACGAGATCCGGTATCTGTTCGCCGGTCCGCCGGATCAGGTCAGAAACCCGGTCTGATCGATCATAGGGTTCCAGCTTGTTGGTATCGCTGTCGACCAGCCACAGCACCGCGTCTTCGACCTCTTTCAGGCCCCGCAGCTTCTCGATCAGCACCTTGTGGATATAGTCCATGTCAAGCGAGGTCGATACGGCAAACGATAGTTCGTTGAGGGCCATCAAATCCTCGACTCGCCGGGCGAGCGCCTGGTCGGTCGAGTGATAGGTACGCGCATTCTGGATGGCGATTGCGGCGAAATCAGCGATGGCTTCCAGCAGGCGCATTTCGCGGTCGCTGAAGCCGATCGTCTCCTCCCGGTGAGCAGCGGCCAGCACGCCGAAGGTCACCCCGCCCAGGGTGATCGGCACGTAGAGCAGCGCCTCGACCAGGTAGCCGGTTTTGATTTTGATCTGCGCTTCACCCGGCTGGCGGCTGGCACGGAGCGGCTTGCCGCTCTTGATCACTTTCGCCGCCAGTGTATCGCCGGTGATCGGGATTCGCATGCGCTGGATTTTCTCGTCCTCGATGCCGTGCTGCGCCTCGAGGAACAGTTCGCCCGTCTCCTCGTCGACCAGCCAGATGCCGGTTTCACCGGCATCGGTGACCGCCATTGCCGCCTCGGTGACCTGGTTGAGCACCGCGTCGAGGTCGAGCTGCGAGGTGATCGCCTTGCCGACCTGCGCCAGCGCGTCGGCAAGGTCGGCCTTTTTCTCCAGCGTGCTGGTTCGACCGGAAGGCCGGTCGATGATCCAGACGACGAACTGGAGCCGCCCAAGTGTGATCGTGTCGCCGTTCGAGAGCGAAAAAGGCGTGTTGACCCCAATCGACTGGCCGTTGCGCAGCGTTCCGTTGGTGCTGCCAAGATCGACGATGTAGAGCGCGGTAGAAGTCGGGCGCAGCATGGCGTGCCGCCGTGACACGCCGTATTCGTCAGCCCGGTAGGGAGACAGGTCGATGGTGCTCGACGTATCACCGCCCCGCCCCAGGACGCTGTCGCCGTTGATGTCGAGGCCAAAGCGGACGCTGGAATCGGAGGCCAGATCGAAGCGCACCCGCCAGGTGATCGCCTTTTTCGCCTCCGGCGGCCTGGTATCCGGGAACGGGCGAAAGGCGACCTCCTGCTCGATATAGGACATATCCTTGAGGTCCTCGGCAGTCAGACGATCTGTTACAGTTTTTTGCGGTTGCTCCGAATCGCCAGCCATTCGCCACTCACTCCCATCGGTTGTGTTGAAAGGTAATAGCTACCCCCGGTTTGCTTACTATAGCACCAGCCTGAACCGGGGACAAATTCAGAGGGCCATCTTTTTGGATTCGGCCAGCGATCTCACTTGCGCCAACCCGTCGTGTGGTGCAAACTACTCAGGAACATTACGCGAAGGAATCTCCACCACAGTCAGAGAAGGTGATGCAAATGGCCGATGAGCAATCGCAGCCAAACGAAGGCGAATTGATCGGGCAGACCATCGGGCAGTACGAGATCATCCGGGAACTGGGGAGAGGCGGCATGGCGACCGTCTACCTGGCCCGGCAAAAATCGATCGGGCGGACGGTGGCGATCAAGGTCATCCCGCCAAACTTCACCCACGACGAGACCTTTATGCAGCGCTTCGAGCGCGAAGTGCAGGTGATCTCGAAGCTCCAGCACCCGCGCGTCCTGCCTGTCTACGATTACGGCGAATACAACCGGCGGCCCTATATCGTGATGGCCCATATGTCGGGCGGCACGCTCGCCGACCGGATGGCCGCCGGGCCGATGCCGCTCGACGAAATCCTGCGGATGGTCGAACAGATCGCCGAAGGGCTGGATCACGCCCACCTGAAGGGGGTGATCCACCGCGATTTCAAGCCCTCGAACGTCCTGCTCGACGAACACGGCAACGCCCACCTCGCCGACTTCGGGATCGCCAAGATCAGCGAATCGACGATCCAGCTTACCGGCACGGGGATCGTCGGCACCCCGGCATACATGGCCCCAGAGATGGCAAGCAGCGCCAAGACGACTCCCCAGGCCGACATCTACGCGCTGGGGGTGACGCTCTTCCAGATGCTTACCGGCAGCTACCCGTTCTCCGGCGAGACGCCCCTGAGCGTGCTGCTGGCGCACGTCAACGAGCCGGTGCCCGACGTTTCGATGATCAGGCCGGAACTCTCGCCGCAGATCGCGGCGGTGGTCAACCGGGCGATGGCAAAGGACCCCGCCGACCGCTTCCAGACAGCGGGCGAACTGGCAGCGGCGCTGCGCAGGGCAGTCGAAGCCGGCGGCGGCCAGGAGATCGAAGCCTTCGACGCCGGGCTGACCGCCCCGTTGACCGGGGCCGTCCCCGCGACGCCCGCCCCTACGCCGCCGGAAGCGGTCACCCCGCCCCCCACCGCCGCCGCGCCGGAGCCGAAGGGCAGGCGGGTGACCATCGGCGGGTGCAGCATCGGCATCGGGCTGGCGATTGGCGGGGTTTTCATCCTGATGGCGGTTTGTGTCGGCGGGTTCTTCATCATGGGGGCAAGCGGGGTATTCGACACGACGCCAACCCCGGCCCCGACCGACACGCCGGTGCCGGAACCGACCTCCACTCCTCGCCCTCATCCGACCAATACCCCGGAGGTCGTGCAGGGATCAGGGCAGGGGATGACCTCGCTGGAGATCGTCAACCAGGGCAGTGTGACGATCTGCTCGGTGCAGGTCTCACTCAATACCGACGATCAATGGGGAGACAATCGGCTTGGCTCGGATGTGATCAGCGCCGGAGCGTCCTACACACTGACCGATATTCCCTACGGCAAATACGATTACATAGCCGAGGATTGCAACGGCAATACCCTCGACGTTCACGCCGGGGTCATTTTCGATGATTCCTGGTTCAGTTGGGTGATCCGGGACAAGAACCTGACGTTTACGCTCGAAAACGGGACCAGCTACAACATCTGCAAGTTCTTTATCTCTTCGCCGGATGATACCGTCTGGGCGATCAATCAAATGGAGGACGGCCAGGTGATCACGACCGGCGGGCAGTTCGCCGTTGCGATTGCCAGCGGCAAATGGGACATGCAGGCGGTCAACTGCGACGAAACCCTGGTCTGGGAGAAGTATGAGATCGCCCTGGCCGCCGATGCCTCGTGGACGCTCTTCGACGGGGACGCGATACAGAAACAGGGAGATCAATAGTGAATAACCGGCAGTTATGGATCGTCGGGCTGGCAGCCCTGATCATATCGACGCTGGCATGCAGCGTCCCCGGCCTGGACAGCAGTGCAGCATCACCAGAGAGTGCGCCCGGCGGCTGGCTGCGCTACGACAACGGGGATATGGGGATCAGCGTTTACCGGCCCTACGGGTGGGAGATAAGCTGGTATGAATACGACAATTTCGACATTTTCGAGATAGACGGCGAAGGCTATATCGAGATATACCTGTTCGACGAGACCACCGCCGCCGAATACTGGGAGATGACGTTCACCCCCGGTATGAGCAAAACCCGGCTTCTCGAAGACATCATCGCCGATCTGTCGTATGTGCTCTACGACATCCCATACGAAACCAGGCCGCAGCAATCCGCCGCTGGCGACGCGATCTGCGCCTACGGTTACGACGACGAATTCGGTGAAGGCGAGTTCATTGCAGTGGTAATGCAGCAGAACCAGGCCATTCTGGTCTTCGCGTCTGATTATTCACACCAGGATTTCGACACGAACCTGTTAATCTATGAGGGGATCGTCGAGAATATGGAGACGCTGAATTAGCGCCGTATATAATCCGCCGGAAGCTGTACCGGCAGTATTTCCAATCGATCACAATGGGCGGGACGGAAGATATAGAAGTCTCTTGGATCGATGGTGCAAACCCGTTGAATCTTCAACCTCTCGGCCAATGCCATTAAACAGCAGTCAACAAAGTCGAGGTGCGCATCGATATAAGTTTCGAGGATTTCTCTGGCCCTGCTCAAATCCTGCACTGAGAGCGCCTGAAGCTGAAAGTCGAACTGCTCAAAGGCACGTAGAAAGCTGGCTACTGCTGGAACGTTGCCAGCACGACGGGCCAGAAAAGCAGCTTCAACCAGTACAATGTCAGGCACCAATGCTGCGCCTGTCTCAAATTCTTGTACTGTTTTTACAACCTTGTGATAGCGATCATCCCGGTCAAAAAGGGCGTAGAGGAATCCACTGTCAATGAGCAGTTTATCAGGCATCGTTTTCTTGCCCGTTCATGCGATCAAGTAAGTAATCGGCGAACTCGTCGTGAAGGATTTCACGGCTGCGCGAGGCTATATCAGAACGGCCTGACCTGAACCCGGCGCGGTCGAGTGCCTCGCCCAGCCTGTAGAGCGAGTCATCGGGAATGGTTACCCTGTCCATCTCTGATTTCAAGCGCGGCACTCCATTCGGATCAAAAAGCCAGAACTGCTCATCCAGTTCCTTATCGGTCAATGCGAGGCGATCTTCATCGCCCACTTTCTTCCAGTACTCGCGGGCGCGCTCGTAAGCCGCCAACTGCACGCGCCTGACTAACTCGTCTGGATCGAATTGATTGTCATCTTGCTGATCGGTAGATTGATACCTTTTAAGCAAGTTGGAGATAATCTCTTCTACCGACTTGTTTTCACGTCTGGCAATGTTGTTCAACTGCTGCGCCAGACTTTGATTGTCGATCACGATCTGGGGCATGTGCCACTCCTTTGATACACTTTCTATGATACCATTGAATTCTCAACATAGGCGACCTTATGGCTCGACTGCCCTACAAAATGCCTGTATTATGTACGACAAAGGAGGTCTGATGGATGGAAAATTGACGGTGTGGGTGCCGTTCACTACGTTAGAGAATGCCAGGTTATATGCCAGAGCCAACAATACAACATTGACCGCGCTGATATGCGGTTACCTCGAAGGTCTCACAGCAGAGCCAGAACCGCTTGAGAATGCTCCCATCGTTCGCCAGATCACAGGCTTGCTCTCCCCCGATATTTCCAGAGACGACTACGAAGGGCATCTAGAGAAAAAATACGGCGGGTGACAGTTTTACCCCAGCCGGTCGATCCGCAGGTCGGCGATTTCCATCCACTGTTCATGATCGAGGGGGAGCGCCTGCCATTTGAACCGGCCCCAGGGCGTGGCGATCAGCGATTGGGTGTCGATCCACATCACGAAACCAAGCGGGCCGCGCGGCGCGGCACAGTCGAGAACCGGGCGGCTGTCGACCGAAAAGCTGGCCCGTTTTTTGCGCCACTCCACCATATAAGTATGCCAGCCGGTTATATCAACATCGAGCAGCGCCTCGCCGACGCCAATCGCCCGCTGGCCGATGGGCCACAGCACCCGGTAAAGCGGCCTGATGTTCATCAGCGGGACGGCGAGCGGTGCGGTTGGGGCGAGCAGGAAAAAGGGCAGCCGGATCACGTCAATGGCGGCGGCTTTCCAGCCATGACCGGGCGTATTCAAATCGAGCTTCATATTCGACGGCGGCGAGGCATAGAAGAACCAGAGCGTGCGCGGCAGGGTGGGAATCCGCCAGCCGGTCATCAGGAAGGGATCGTTCCAGAAGCCGAACCCCGCCGTGCCGACCAGATCGCCGGAGGGGTGAGAGAAGCGCGCCCGGACGGTCAATCGCAGCGGCGGCCTCCAGGAGAAGTCCCGGCGGCGCAGTCCCTGGTAATCGTCGATCTGGGCATTGGTATACTGTCCTTCGCCAACCGGCAGATTGACAAATCGCCAGCCAGCCTCCGCCAGGTCGAGGCGGCTGCTGCCGACCATGAAGCGCTTCCAGCGCGGGCCGGGTTCCCGTGAAAAATCAGGCTGTTGTAGAATTGGATCGTTCATAAGACGGCCCTCCACATGGTAATTGTATCAATTGTCAGGGCCGCCTGCGCAATCACAAGGACGGCACTGCTGCCCAACTCCGGGTAGAAACGACATTTTTCACTGCACCAGTTGAGGAGGTGACGAACACGTGGAACGATCCAAACGTCTCTGGCCCATTCTAGACTATGTTTTCATCGGTTTGTTGTGTCTCTATGCCTTCGCCGGGATGATCCGCGTCCCCTTTCACGGCGACGAATCGACGCTGATCTACATGAGCCGCGATTACGAGACGATCTTCGCCGAGGGGGATGTCGACGCGGTGCGCTTTTTGCCTGTCGCCCCACCCCGCTACTGGCACGGCTTCGAGCAGTTCCAGCGGATATTGACCGGCTCCATCGAGCCGCTGGCGATAGGGCTGGCCCGCCAGTTTACCGGGCTGACCGTCGACGATCTCAACGAACCCTGGGATTGGGATTCCTACCGGCATACGGATGAATACGAAATGAACATCCGTGACGGGGCAAGGCCGGGTGATCGGCTGCTGGCGGTATCCCGTATCCCCTCGACGCTGGGACTGGCAGCGAGCATCGTGCTCATTTTCCTGATCACCCGCGAGATCAGCGCCAGCCGACCGGCGGCCTGGGCTGCCAGCCTGATCTACACGCTGAACCCGGCAGTGCTCGTCAACGGGCGGCGGGCGATGCAGGAAGGGGCGATGCTATTCTCGACGCTGCTTGTGATCTGGATCGCGCTGCGGATCATCAAGAACCTGCGTAAAGAGGACTTCACGAACGAGAAGAAGATCGCGTGGATGGCCGGATTGGGTGTGGCGAGCGGCTTCGCCGCCGCCTGCAAACACAACTCGGCGGTGATCATCGCCGCTGCGTTCCTTGCCATATTTATCGCGGCGATCCTGCGCCGGAGGGACACCGGGAAGATCGGGACGCCGGAGGCCATCGCCGAAAACTGGCTGCTGGCCGGGGCGGGGCTGATCTCGATTGCCGTGTTCTTCATCCTGATGCCGATCTGGTGGTCGTGGGCGCGGGTGGCGATCATCGGCGGGGCGGGGGTGCTGCTGGCATCCTTCAGTCTCCCGAACCGGTGGTCAACATGGGTGATTCGCGGCGCGGCGGCATTGGCGATGGTGCTCACGCCGATCATCCGGCCCGGCGCGATGGCGAGCCTCACCGAACCGGCCTTCATCATCGTCGACGAGCGCGGCAAGCTGATGGACATCCAGATGGGCAAAGAAGGCTCCATGCAGACGACCGGGGAACGGGTCGGCAAGCTGCTGGCCGAATCGTTCTTTGGCCGCACCGAATACTACGAAGCGATCAACTGGCCCACTTTCGAGGAAATCCAGGCAGAGATCGAAGCCTACGAGCGGGCCGGGTTGAACGGCAGCGCAGGCAGCATCGCCTGGGGGATTCTGCTGATCGGGCTGCTGGCGGCGGGCGGCATCGCCTTTGCACAGGGCGATTACCGGGGCAGCCGCCTGCTGGTCGCGCTGTGGTACGTCGTCCCGGCGGCCATTCTCTTGCTGACCAATCCGCTCCCCTGGCAGCGCTACTACATCGCGCTGATCGCGCCGCTGGCGGTTGTCGAGGGATTGGGAGTCGACTGGCTGATCGAGCAGGTCAGGGGGCGGATCGGAAAGCGGATCGGTGAAACGTCGGCAGAAACCGGTGAATGATCAATACCGATTGTCTCCCGGCGCTGAAGCACCGGGATCGAGAGACCTTATGTCAAAATGGCTTCCACACCCGGCGAAAATGTGATACCCTTAGCGAGTGACGGAGCATCGTACATCACAACGTGGAACAAATGAGGTTTGTGCGATTTCATTAGTACCATTGATGGCCTTCGATGCTCCGTCGCCTGCTGGAACTTCCCCGGCTCTTCCTTCGTCTATATTTACAGCGATTTCCCAATCGTAAAAAAACTCTATAATGGATTCGTGTTGATCGTTCACAGACCGCAAGGAGGAGAAGGTGAAGAAGGTTTACCGCAAACATGGATGGTTGATAATAGTAAGTGCAGTGCTGCTGCTCGGCCTGATCGCCGTTGGGTGTGCGGCTCCAGCCGCCAGATATGAGTACGCCGAGGAACCCGCCGCCGAAGAATCCGGCGATTGGGCCTACGCCGAGGAGCCAATGGTGGAGGCAGCCCCCGCCGCCGAAGCCGAGCAGCCAATGGCCGATGTCGATACCGGTGCCGTCGCCTCGAACGGGTACACGATCCCCGACGTGCAGCAGGGCAGCGACCGGATGATCGTCAAGAGCGGCGACATGTACCTGATCGTCCAGAGCGCCGACGCCGCCCTCGACCAGATCGCCCAGATCTCGGTCGACAACGGCGGTTACGTCCTGAGCAGCCAGTCCTGGCAGTACGGGGTCGGCAAGGCCGCCTCGATGACCATCGCCGTGCGCGCCGAGAACTTCGAAGCGGCGATGCGCCGAATCGGCGACCTGGCAATCGAGGTGATCAGCGAAACCTCGTCCGGGCAGGATGTCACCTCTGAGTACGTCGATCTCGAATCGCGGCTGACGAACCTCGAGGCGACCCGTGACCGGCTGCGCACCTTCCTCGATGAAGCGACAACCGTCGAGGAGGCGCTGGAGGTCAACCAGGAGCTTTCCCGGATCGAGGAAGAGATCGAACAGGTCAAAGGCCGGATGAAATACCTGGAAGGGCGGTCGGCTTACTCGACGATCAGCGTGAACCTCGAAGAACCGGAGATCGTCACCCCGACGCCGACGCCCACCCTGACGCCAACACCCACCCCCTGGACACTGACCACAACGGTCAAATCGGCAGCCCGCGCGCAGACGGGGCTGTTTCACTTCCTGCTCGAAGCGATCACCTGGCTTCTGCTCGTCCTCGGCCCGTACATTGTCATCTTTATCTTGATCGTGCTCGGTATTCGCGCCCTCACCCGCCGCAGGCGGGCACGCCGCGCCGCGCAGAGACATGATCAGGAAGAGTAGGCAATCGTAAGCTCGCGGTGCGAGATACGGCCCGATCATAGGAATACAGTCCGAGAATCACCGACCGGGGGTCGGATAACCGCCCCCGGTCGATTTGGCTTAACAATGCCCGGTTGATACAATCTAGCATTGATGTGTTGGCTTTTGTAAGATCGGGTTTACACTCACTGAACACTACCGGTACGCTTCGATAATTCTGATTCGACTACCCTCACCCCCTCTCATTTCGCCTGGTGTCGACCGGGTGAGGGCAAATAGTTTGGATGGCAATTTATGAGTCCTTCAAAAATGACGGTGGAAGCCTGGCCGGTGACCGATTCTGGGCTTGCCGATGATAACGAAGATTTCGTCCTGATCCACCAGCCGACCGGCGAGGCCGAGCGGCGCTTTTCGGGGAGCCTGTACGTGGTCGCCGATGGACAGGGCGGCGGAGAACGGGGCCGGATGGCCTCCCGCTACGCGGCGCAGAAGATCATGCACACCTACTATACGAGCGACGAGCCTGACCTGGGCCTGCGCCTGCGCGAAGCGGTCGGGGCGGCCAACGCCGACCTGTTCGCCTACACCAAGCAGCGCCCCGAACTGGTCAAGCTGGGAGCGACGGTCGTCGCGGCGGCGGTTCGCGGCGAGCAGTGCCACGTCGCCTCGGTGGGCGGCTGCCGCGCCTACCTGATCCGTGACGGCGCAATCGAACGGGTGACCCGCGACCATACACTTGTCCAGCAGCTTCTCGACGAGGGGGCGATATCGGCGGAGGAGGCCGACGATCACCCCCGGCGCGAGGTGATTCTGCGCACGCTGGGCACCGAAGAGGCGATCTCCATCGACGTTTTCGACCTGCGCCTGAATCCCGACGACGCGCTGGTGATCTGCACCGACGGCCTGAGCAGCGTGATGCATGACGACGAGATCGCCAATGTCGTCGTCAACCTGTCGCCGCGCAACGCCGCCGAGATGCTCGTTCAGAAAGCCACCGACCGGGGCGGCAAAGACAATATTACGGTGATCACCGCGCTGATTAGAGACGGCGCGCCGCCGGTGGTCAGCGAACTGCCCCATACCTGGGACGGTGGAATCCCCTCCTTCGACGAGCAGCCGACGATGGCCGTATCTCGATCAGAGGCCAGGGAAGCGGTAGACAAAACCATCCAGACCAGGCGTGTCGAAGCGCCTGCGAACGGGGTCAAAACCGCGTCCGCGCCGACCTACCAGCCGGAGGTCAAGCCCGCGCCGACCTACCAGGGCGAGACGGTCGTGCCGGACGCCCCGGCCACCGCGCCACCGGCACCGGAGCAGGCACCGACGTCGATGCCGCCCACGCAGCCCTCGGCGGCGACCATGCCCAAGCCGATGACCGTGCCCCCCGGCTACGCCATCGACCCGGAAACGGGCCTGCCGCCGGTGCCCGTCCAGGCACCGCCCCAGCAGATCGGGCAGCCCGCCGGGTACCAGCCGCGCGTCTACCAGCCGCCTTCGCAGCCTTCACTCCGCACACCCCGGCGCGGCGGCGGGATGACCATCGGCACCTTCGCCGCCATCGGCGCGGGGACGGTGGTGATCGTCCTGCTGATGGTGCTGCTGCTGACCAACCCATTCGACTGGCAGGTGCCGTTCCTCGGCGGCGGGGACGAAACCCCGGTCGGCGAAGCCGCCCCGGTCGATGTCACGCCGACGGAGATCACCGTGCCGACGCCGATCCCGGCAACAGAACCCCCTGACGCCGAAGAGCCGACAGCGGAACCGGTTCCGACCACCGCGCCCGCGCCGCCCAACATGGTGCTGGTGCCGGGCGGATCGTTCACACGCGGGGTGACCGAAGAAGAGGCAACGAAGGCGACGCTCGCCTGCATCGACGAAGCGGAAGACAACACGATTTGCTACCCGGAGTATTTCGCCGATGCCACGCCGGTCGAGGATGTGACACTGCGCGAGTTCTATATCGACATTACCGAGGTGACCAACGAAGCCTACGCTGACTGCGTGCTGTCTGAAACCTGCACGCCGCCCTCGGACACCGAGTTCTTCGTCGACGTGGCTTTCGCCCACCACCCCGTCGTCTATGTGACCTACGAACAGGCGGTCACCTACTGCGGGTGGCTCGGCAAGCGCCTACCCACCGAAGCCGAGTGGGAAAAGGCCGCCCGTTACGACCCGGCGACGGGTGCGTCGTACTGGTATCCCTGGGGCAACGAGTTCGAAGAGGGCCGCGCCAACACCCTCTCCGCCGGGCTGGGCGGCCTGAGCGCGGTCGAAGCCTTCGCGCGCGATCTCAGCCCGACCGGCGTGCTGGGCATGGCCGGAAACGCCAGCGAATGGGTACAGGACTGGTATTTCGGCTCCTACGATGGCCTGGGAACGCTCGACCCGGTGCGGATCGGCGACCAGCCCTTCGACGAGCCGTTCCGCGTGGTGCGCGGCGGCAGCTTCCAGTCGCTTTCACCGTTCGCCAGGTCGGGCCACCGCTACGACGTGCCGGAAGACACGGGCGCATCGTGGGTGGGGTTCCGCTGCGCGCAGGATGTCAACGGCGCAGAGACGCCCGCCGCCCCGGTCGAGGAGGAAGCCCCCGCCGAAGCCACACCGACCGGGGAAACCACCCCGATTCCGTAGCCGGACAGCCGGATCAATCAGTGAAACCCAAAGCCACCCGAACGGGTGGTTTTTTGTTGAACGGTACACCAATTCTGGCAATTTTTGGCAGGCAGGATACAATAGCGCGGTTGAAACTACCGGTCGCCCGCCGAACCGGCGACCTGGCAAACCCCACAGCGTGTGGGGATCGAACGGATCGAAGCATAGTATAACTGCCAACGATGCAGCCCATCCGATTCTGATCGGGTGGCTGGACGGTAAAAATTACAGCGCACGCGCCGCAGGATTTTTCGATTTTTACCAGAGCAACCGATGGATAGATAAATTCCAATGGGAAGCGATTGTTCCAGGGTGCGAAAGAGCCGAACTTACAGGCCAATTACGCAACCCACCACGTGTCATCTGTGTTATATTTGTGGGGCCAGGGTCCAACTATCTGCTTGATGGTGGAGACGCTGGCTTTTTTGTTGGCAATAAATTTGCGTCAGGTGTCTGCATGTTCAAGTGTCGCGCTCGACACTGTCGACGACAGGTACGATTGTTGGGAGCGTGCGGTCCGCACGCCATCACCAATCACAATATCGTCCTTCAATCCTATATTCACTGATACCTTAAGGGAGAAGTAAGTATGCATTATATGGATGTACAACCATTCGAGAGCGCGATGGTGTGGGCCGTTTTCGGCACCGCCATCCTCGCCCTCATCTACGCTGGCCTGCTGGCCCGCCAGATTCTGAGCTACTCCAAAGGTTCGGAAAAAATGCAGGAAGTCTGGCGCGACATCAAGGATGGCGCGAATGCCTACCTGGGTACACAGTTCAAAACGATCGCCATTCTGATCGTCGTCCTGACCGTGCTGATGTACCTGAGCGTGTCGCTGGTCCGGCCAACGCCGGAGGCCCAGCGCTTGTTCGGCGACAATGCCCGCACAATCATCGCGATTGCGCGCGCCGCCGCCTTCTTCATGGGTTCGACCTTCTCGGCAACGGTTGGTTTCCTGGGTATGAATATGGCAGTGCAGGGCAACGTCCGCGTGGCCGAAGCTTCCCGCGTCAGCTACACCGAAGCCCTGAAGATCGCTTACCGCTCCGGCACCATCACCGGGATGCTCACCGACGGCCTGGGGCTGCTCGGCGGCACCCTGATTTTCATCATCTTCGGCGAGGCCGCCCCTGACGTGCTGCTGGGCTTCGGCTTCGGCGGTACGCTGATCGCGCTGTTCATGCGCGTGGGCGGCGGCATTTTCACGAAGGCCGCCGATGTCGGTGCCGACCTGGTTGGTAAGGTCGAAGCCGGTATGGAAGAAGACGACCCCCGCAACGCCGCCGTCATCGCCGACCTGGTTGGCGACAATGTTGGCGACTGCGCAGGCATGGCCGCCGACATCTTCGAAAGCTACGAGGTAACCGTTGTCTCCAGCCTGATCCTCGGCCTGGCGCTGAATGCCATCACCGGGGAGCTGGTCTGGATCATCATCCCACTGCTGATTCGCGGCGTGGGGGTGATCAGTTCGATCATCGGGACTTACGCGGTATCGCTCTGGAAGAATATCGACGCAGAAGACGCGATGTTCAAGAGCTACGAACTGTCGAGCGCGATTACGATCACCTCGGCGTTCCTGATCTCCTACTTCTACGCCGGCGACCTGCGCATGGGCGTCCTCAACGCCGTCGGCGTGGCGCTGGCAGTAGCCTTCAACCCGCTGACTGCGCTCGCCACTTCGTGGGAAAGCAAGCGCGTCCAGCACATCGCGGCAGCAACCCGCTTCGGCCCGGCGCTGGTCATCCTCGAAGGTTTGAGCCTGGGTTATCTTTCCAGCGTGTGGTCCATGTCGGTGATTATCCTCGGCATCGCCTCTTCGATCCTGATCTACTCGGTTGGCCTGCCCGACGCCATCCGCCCGATTGTGCTCTACGTGGCGATTGCAGCGGCGGTCATCGGCGGCATCTTCCAGTGGGTGCGTAAAAAGTCCTGGATCGACGGCCTGATCCTCATGATGTGGACGCTGGTGCTGGGCTTCTTCCTCTACGAGATGCAGCCCGTTCCCAACAACTCCTTCACCTATATCCTGTTCGGCGTCAGCATGATCGGCGTCGGCATGCTCTCACACACCGGCAACAACGTCTCGATGGACACCTTCGGCCCCATCGCCGACAACGCCAACGGCATCGGTGAAGTAGCCGGGATGGAAGAAGAGCAGCGCCGGATCATGTCCGCGCTCGACGCCGCCGGAAACACCACCAAAGCGATCACCAAGGGTGTGGCGATTGGTTCAGCCGTCATCGCGACGCTGTCGCTCTACGGCGCGTTCTTCACCGACATCAAGCGCGTCTGGCCCGCCGACCGCGGCGTGTTTACAGAAGTCGTCAACCTGACCAACCCGACCGTGTTCGTCGGCCTCTTGATCGGCGGCATCCTGCCGCTGCTGTTCGGCGGCCTGCTGATCAAGGCTGTCAACCGCGCTGCCTCGCAGATGATGGCCGAAGTGCGCCGCCAACTGCGCATTCCTGCCGTCTGGGCAGGCACCGAGAGGCCTGACTACAAGAACGCGGTTGCGATCAGCACCCGCGCCGCCCAGACCGAGCTGATCCCGCTCGGCCTGATCGCAGTCACCGCCCCGATTGTCATCGGCCTGCTGCTCAAGGAGCAGGGCCTCGGCGCGTTCCTGGCTGGCATCATCGTCAGCGGCGCTTCGCTCGCCATCTTCATGGCGAACGCAGGCGGCGCGTGGGACAACGCCAAGAAGTACGTCGAAGACGGCCACTACGGTGGCAAGGGCAGCGCCAACCACGACGCCGCCATCGTCGGCGACATCGTCGGCGACCCGCTGAAGGACACCTCCGGCCCAGCGCTCAACCCGATGCTCAAGGTGATGAACATGGTCGGCCTGATCATGGCCCCCATCGTCGTCGAGTACAACGTCATTAACTGGGTCACCGGTGCGATCATCGTCGTCGGTATCGCCGCCATCCTCTGGGCGGTTTCCCGCTCCGACCGTGAAGTCCATCTCGTCGAAGACGAGACTGTCGAAGCGTTCAGCGCCAGCAAGTAAGGCACACGC
>DAOUES010000180.1:0-21728 GCA_034430335.1 Anaerolineae bacterium
ATCATTGCCGGATGGCTCACGCGGTTAGGGAACATCTTGACAGGTTGTAACCAATAAGGCACATTTGACCGCAGTCTAGGAGTTTGACATTGACCAAGTCCCGTACTGAACAAATGATAGAACGGCTGCGCGATCTGCAGGTCAGTTCACCGTCAGTAGAAGCAGCCGCCGTGGTAAGCGTCGATGGCCTCAGCATGGCCTCGTCGATGCCTGCCGAAGTTGAAGAAGACCGTGTTGCAGCAATGTCGGCAGCGATGCTCTCGCTGGGTGAGCGTATCGCCGGGGAACTGGGGCGTGGCACGCTGAACCAGGTCTATATCAAGGGTGAGAACGGCTACGTCATCCTTATGGCGGTGGGAGAAGAAGCGGTGTTAACCGTGCTGGCTCGTAAGGACGCCAAGCTGGGCCTGATCTTCCTGGATATGGGGCGCGCCGTCGAAGATTTAGAGAAGCTCGTATAAAACATTGGCGAGCTTGCAGTCCACCCGATTGGCGGCCTGCACAAACATAACCACATGGGTTAGGCTCGTGGTAATTGTTCTGGTTTCTCAACTCTTTGATGGTGCCCGGTGATAGGGCAGGTGGTTGTCCCCTTGCTTTAGCGGAGTGATTGTCCATCGCCTTTTACCGATCACTTGCAGGCGGGTTTTCCAGGCATAATTTGGGTAGATGTAATTGATCGGAGTGGACTAATATACGCATGGGTGGTGTGTTGCCCATGCGTGTTGCTTTTGCCTCTAATGGGCGGCTGTGGAAAGGCCGAGATAATGGGCAAGAAAAAGCGGACAAAAATGCTGGTCATTGAAGACGATCTCGGGCTGGCAGAGATGTTGGAGGTCTATTTCAATACACATGGTTTCGATGTCCTGTCTTCCGCCTGGGGAGAAAAGGCCTTCGAAGTGGCTTCGAAAGAGATCCCCGACATCATTCTTCTTGATATCCGCCTTCCCGACATCGACGGTTTCGAGGTCTGCCGCAGACTGCGTGAGAGTCACAAAACACGTGGTATCCCCGTGATATTCCTGACCGAGCGTCATGAGCGAAAGAGTAAATTGCAGGGTTTGGAAATGGGCGTGGTCGACTACATTACCAAGCCCTTCGATATCCAGGAGCTTCGCTTACGGATTCGCAATACGCTTGCCCGTGCGGAAAAGGCCGGGGCGGAAAACCCGGTGACAGGACTGCCGGAGAGGAAAGCCGTGACGGAGGTATTGACCAAAGCGATCACCACCGGTGCGGATACTGATTGGGGGATGCTTGCCGTCACACTGCAAGGGGTGGATGCCTTCCGTGAACTGTACGGATTTATCGCCAGTGATGATGTTCTCCGGGTGACGAGCCTGACCTTGAAGAATGCAGCCGAGGAGATCGGCGGCGAGAGCAGCTTCTGCGGGCATCTGGGTGATTCTACTTTTGTCCTGATCGTCCACGCGCTTCGCCTGGAACAGCTTCGCAGCCGGATCGTCGAGCGGATTGCCGAATCGCTGAAATACTTCTATCCCGGCAACAACCGGGAAACGGGTGCCGCCGAGTCCGAACGGTTGGGCCTTCGTATAGGGAAAGTCGCCGCCAAAGACAGGAAATACGAAAATGTCGATGACTTAAAAAAGGCGCTGCTGGCTTCTTGTGAGCCTCTCACCATCTGATCCCCCTCCCCGCTTGAGTGCTTAGAATACTCGCCGCCGACCGGCAGGGTTGAGTATAATCGCCCCTATGCAAATCTCACTGATAGTCACCGTTCTGAATGAAGGCAATTCGATCCGGCGCTTGATGGATTCAATCGCCGCCCAAACCCGGTCTCCCGATGAAGTTGTGATCTGCGATGGCGGATCGACCGACGATACGGTCGAAATCATCGAAAGCTACACGGATCGACTGCCGCTGCGCGTGGTCGCCAGCCCTGGGGCGAATATCTCGAAAGGGCGCAACGTGGCGATCAACGCCGCTTCGCATAGTCTGATCGCCGTGACCGATGCCGGTGTACGGCTTTCGGATAACTGGCTCGAAAACCTGGCCGCCCCCCTTGAAGAAAATCACGATCAAATGGCGGCTGCCGGGTTCTTTCTCCCCGATGCCCGGACTGCTTTTGAAGTCGCGATGGGGGCGGCGGTGCTCCCGGCGCTGAAAGATATCGCCCCGGTGAGATTCATGCCCTCCAGCCGATCCGTAGCTTTCAGGCGGGAAGCGTTTGAGCGCGTCGGCGGGTACCCGGAGTGGATCGACTTCTGTGAAGACCTGATCTTCGATTTTCGACTCAGCGCCCTGTTCGGGCCGTTTGCTTTTGCCCCGGATGCGGTCGCCTATTTCAAGCCGCGATCATCGCTAAAGGCGTTTTTCAGGCAGTATTATCAATATGCGCGCGGCGACGGCAAGGCGAACCTGTTCTTTCGCCGTCACCTGATCCGCTATCTGTCCTATCTGGTTGCGCTGCCGTCGATCATCGCCGCCGGTGTGTTGATCAATCCCTGGTGGCTGCTGGCTTTGATCGCCGGGGGAGCGTATGTCACCCGGCGTCCGTACCGGCGGCTCATCGATCAGTGGCGGTATCTGTCGGCGAGGGAAAAGGTGGCATCTGTTCTACTGGTTCCGGTGATCATTGTCGCCGGTGACCTAGCAAAAATGGTGGGGTACCCGGTTGGCGTGTGCTGGCGGGCACAAAATCACCCCCCAGACTGGCAGATAAAATAGTTTTAACACAATAGTTTGCATAAGTGGATGCAACCATATATACTTTCGCAGGTTTTGCGATAATCACGGGGGGAATAGCTGATGCCGATCGGCGGATGCAGGATAAGAATTCGACTCATTATCCCGAAGACAGGTTTATCGGGGCGTATTGTTGTTTAACAGCCTTTGGAGCATTCCAAAGGCATTTTTTTTGCTTATCGAAGAAGACACGAGGAGAAATTAGCATATATGGTTACTTCTAAACCCAGACCGGCAGATAACGTAACGAATGGCCTCTATAACCAGGATATTCTGACGGTGCGCCAGTTTACCCCCGAGCTGGTCGATTATGTCTTTGGAGTCGCCGACGAAATGCGAACACTCGTCGAGCGGTTTGGATCAGCCGATCTACTCCAGGGAAAGATCATGGTCAACCTGTTCTATGAACCCAGCACCCGCACCAGTTCGTCGTTTATGGCCGCCATGCAGCGATTGGGTGGGCAGGTGATCCCGATCAACTCGGTGAAGTATTCGTCGGTAAGCAAGGGTGAATCGCTGGCCGATACGGTGCGCACGCTGGAAAGCTACGCCGACGTGATCGTCCTGCGCCATTATGAAGTTGGCGCGGCGGCGGAAGCGGCACACTGGGCGACCAAGCCGATCATCAATGCCGGGGATGGCGTCGGCGAACATCCGACCCAGGCGCTGCTCGACGCCTACACCATCCAGCGCGAACTTGGGCGCATGGAAAACCTGACGGTTGGCATGCTGGGTGATCTGCGGTTTGGCCGCACCGTCCATTCGCTGACCCGCCTGCTGCTCAACCGGGATGTGACCTTCCGCTTCGTATCGCCCAGCCTTTTGCGAATGCCTGATGAAATCCGCGCCGAAGTCACCGAGGCAGGTGATACGTTCTCCGAGCATGAAGACGTGATGGAAATCCTCGGCGAGGTCGATGTGCTATATGTGACCCGCGTGCAGAAAGAGCGCTTCACCGATCTGGCCGACTACGAGCGGGTCAAGGATGCCTATGTGATCACGCCGGAGGTGCTCAAGAGCGCCAAAGACAGGATGGTGATCATGCATCCGCTGCCACGTGTGGGCGAGATCGCCTACGAAGTCGATCAGGACCCGCGTGCGGCGTATTTCCGCCAGGTGCAGAACGGTATCTACACCCGTATGGCGCTGCTGGCAGCAGTGTTGGGGCGTGCCTGATGGCTTCATTCATCGAAAAACTGAAAGCGACACAGCGAAAGAATCAATCATGGCTGTGTGTTGGCCTCGATCCCGACCCGGCCCGCATGCCAGGACTCCCGTCGCTGGCCGGGCCGGAAGGGTTGGCAGTGTTCTGCAAGTCAATCGTCGAGGCGACCGGCGACCTGGTTTGCGCTTACAAGCCGAATCTGGGCTTTTTCCTTGCGCATGGCTCGAAAGGGATCGCCGCCCTCGAAGAGACGCTGGCTGCCATTCCGCCTGAAATCCCGGTGATCCTCGATGCAAAAGCCGGGGATATCGGGAATTCACAGCGTCGATACGGTGAAGCGGCTTTCGGCGCGTTGAACGTCGACGCGATGACCATCAGCCCTTATGTGGGTGAAGATGCCGTCATCCCCCTGTTGGAAGCCTATCCCGGCTGCGGGTTGTTCGTGCTGGCCCGAACCAGCAACCCCGACGCCCCGCGTTTTCAGAATCATCCGGGAGAGGGGACGCTGCTTTACGAGAAGGTCGTTCAGGCGGTTGTGGGCTGGTCGGAAGCCTATCCGGGGAATACGCTGGGATTGGTCGTTGGGGCCACTGCCGAATCGGAGCTTGAGGAACTACGATCAGCCGCGCCAGTGCTCCCCTTCCTGGTTCCGGGGATCGGGGCGCAGGGGGGCAGCCTCGAAGCCACCGTGAAGTTTGGGCCAACGGTCGATGGTATTGGGCCGGTGATCAATGTCTCTCGTGGCGTATTATATGCTTCCGGGGAATCCGACTATACTGACGCGGCGCGGCAGGCTGCGTTACAATTGAGGGATGCTATCAACCAGGTTTCCACCACGACCGGGTAAGGACGACCCTGTGATCGATAAAGAGTCTTTGATTGTCAGTCTGCATGAATTAGGCGCGGTTCAGTTTGGCGAATTCACCCTCAAATCCAGGGTGGTTTCACCGATCTACCTCGACCTGCGCCTGCTTGTCAGCCAACCGGCCACGCTGCACCATGTGGCCTGTATGATGCAGCCGCTGGCCGCGAAGCTGGCCTTCGACCGCGTGGCGGCGATCCCGCTTGCCGGTCTGCCGATTGGCGTTGCCTTCAGCCTGGCAGCCGACATCCCGCTGATCTATCCTCGCCTCCAGGCCAAGCAGCACGGCACGGGACGTTACATCGAGGGGACTTATAATTCCGGTGAGACGGTGCTGGTCATAGACGATCTGATCTCCTATGCGGACAGCAAACTGGAAACGATAGAACTCCTGGAATCCGTTTCCTTGAAGGTTACCGACCTGATGGTGATCGTCGACCGGCAGATGGGCGGGGCCGCTGTGCTCAAGAAAAAGGGTTACACACTTCACCATCTCCTGACGATGGACGAAATCCTCGATTCGCTGCTCAACCTGAAACGTATTTCGGTAGAGCAGCACCGGTATGTGAAAGCCTGGCTCGAAGAAAACCGGATAGGTGACAGGCCGGGGAACGGTGCGTAGATAATCCGAATCGAGGTTGACTGAGCGGAATCGACGCGCTATAATTCCGCAAGTCTTTCCACCGTAGCTCAACGGCAGAGCATCCGGCTGTTAACCGGAGGGTTGCTGGTTCGAATCCAGCCGGTGGAGTAGGTGGCCTGGCTCACAAAGCCAGGTCACTTTTTAGTTGGCCTGACCTTACCGGGCTTGATATAATCGAGCCGCCATGATGGATGAGCATATCGACTGGATGCGCTGTGCACTTGCCGAAGCGGAAAAGGCATCGGCAGTTGGCGACGTGCCGATCGGGGCGGTGGCCGTCCGGGATGGTGAGATTGTCGGGCGGGGGTATAACTGTAAAGAGTATGCCCACGATCCGACGGCCCACGCGGAAATGATCGCCATGCGTGAAGCGGCGAAAACGCTCGGCGGCTGGCGGTTGGTCGGCGTGACGCTTTACTGTACGCTTGAACCCTGCGCGATGTGCGCCGGGGCGATGATCCAGGCGCGGTTGCCGCGCCTGGTGTGGGCGGCGGACGATCCCAAAGCGGGTGCCGGGGGATCGGTGCTCGACCTGCTCGGCCATGATCAGCTCAATCACCGGGTTGAAGTGGTTAAGGGCGTTCTGGCCGAAGAAGCCCAGGCACAGATCAGGGCGTTTTTCGAGGGCCTGCGCGCCCAGGGCAAGAAATAACGGGCCATTTTGACAATTGAATAGTTGCTTTCGGAGGGGTGCCAGAGTGGACGATCGGGGCGGTCTCGAAAACCGTTGTGGGCTTCGGCTCACCGTGGGTTCGAATCCCACCCCCTCCGCCTTAGAAAACAGCCGCCCGACATCTATTTGTCGGGCGGTTTTGTGGGCCGGGACATAATAAATGGCGTTTCCCACCACATATTATGTCAAAATTGCCATCAGGTATAGTTAATCTCTAGGACTACAAGAGGTTGGCAAGTATACCGATGGGAAAACCGGAAGAAGCCAACAAAATCAATCTTCTATTTGTCCTCGTATCTGGCCGCTCTTTGCTTCAATTTCTTGCCGCCGACGGCCCGCTGGAGTTATCCATCACTTCCAGCCGCACTACCACTTATTTGTGAAAAATTTCCGTAATGTATAAAATTCCGAAAAAGACACCGGGAGGCGGTAACGCCAGAGCAAGCATGTATAATGGCGGCAATAGTGGCATCGAATGGAGACACTGTAGCAGGAGAACCGGACAGCGGTGAGGATTGAAAGCGCCTGCGAGGATATTTATCCCAATGCAATTTGTCTACCCAATGCCGCAGGTTGACAGGCTAATACCACACCTTGGCAGCCACAAATTATCAACTACGAATAAGTTCATCCTGGTCATCGGCCATAAAATAGTATTGCTATGACATCTGACACGAAACGCAAAATTCTGGCCTGCTTGGTGGGCATAGCGATTCTCACTGTGATAATTGCAATGGCTTTGCAACGCCTGGAACTCAAGCCCGGCGTGCCGCTCCCGGCTCCGGCCAACGAGGTTGTGCAATCACAGCCGAAACAGGGGCTGTCGGAATTGCCAATTCCCATCAGCGATTTCTGGAAAGCAGTCGTGAGCCTCTTTCTTCTGGTGGTTATCATCTATGCTGGCTACCGGCTGCTTCGTAGTGCTACCTGGGACTGGCGGGATGCCGTAAAATCGCTTGCCAATATCATTGTACTATTCTTAATTGTTGCTTGTATTCTTTGGATACTATTATCAGGTACAGGCCCTGCATCTGGACCCGCTGCGGAAACACTACCTCCACCCGTTGCGGAGCAAACAGGGCCGCCGTTAGGCCCCTTGCCCTTGCATCTTATATGGCTTTCGGGCCTGGGACTGGCGGCTATCCTGGTGGGAGTGGGATTGTGGATTATTTTCCGCCCGGCAGGTCGCGCCAGCGCTGATCGGCTGACGCTCCAAGCGGAGTGGGCTTTGCAGGCGCTGAAGATGGGGCTTGATCTCAAGAATGTGATTGTCCGGTGTTACTGGCAGATGGGACAAGTGCTTCAAGAGGAGCAGGGGATTGAAATGAAGACGGCCATGACGGTCCGGGAGTTTGAACGCCTGCTGGAGGACCGAGGTGTGCCTCATCTGCCGGTGCATCAATTGACTCAACTCTTCGAGACGGCCCGTTATGGCCACCGGGCAACCTCCGCCGAAGACGAACGCCAGGCAATCGATGCCTTGACAGCCATTGTGCAATATAGCCGAGCGACGAGACCGTAGATAGCATTCGACATGAAACTCTCTCGGCGTGCTGCCTGGCTGTTGCTCTTCTTAGGCGTGGGTCTTTTCCTGGGCATTCTATTCCGGGCTTTTATAGTAGCTAATGTTGTTACCCCCATCGCCATGCTGTTGCTGCTGTTTTGGCGCTTGCTATTAAGCATCCACCAGGCGGTTTACTGGGGGCTGGTAATTGGGTTAGCCGTGGGGCTGGCTTTCTATCGCCTGGTTCAGGTGGCGGGACACGAGGAAGAGCAGTCCGCACCAGCCACTGATTCTGCTCTGAAGGTTGTCGACTATTGGCGACTTTTGCTCCAACTGGCCAGTGATGAAGGCCCGAGTGCCACCAGCCTGAAGCACGAACTGCGCCATAAGCTCGTGACGATGTACGCTATGAAACAGCCCGAGGCGGAGCCTTTCACTATTTATGAAGCTCTTCGGTTACGCCAACTGCCCCTCCCCGATACGGTCTATAGCTTTTTGTTCAGCAATGAGGCGCAAGAGACGAATCTGCCTTGGAGACAACGACTGCAGCGGTTAGCGGATAAGCCGGGCAAATGGCTCCGCCACTGGACTGGCCGCGATAAAGTGGAATATTACCAGGCGGTGGAAGAAACCATCACTTTTATGGAAGCATTAATGGAGATCAAGCATGGCGACGACTATTTCGCCCCCTCTGACCATTGAACAAGTAGCCGATTACTCCGCACGCGTGGTACAAGAAGTGGAAAAAGCGGTCATTGGCAAGCACGAGGTGCTTAACCAGATGATGGCAGCTTTTCTCTCGTCGGGCGGCCACATTCTACTGGAAGACTATCCTGGCCTGGCAAAGACCCTGATTGCCAACAGCTTTGCAACGGCGCTGGGTCTTGAATTCAGCCGCATCCAGTTCACACCCGATCTATTGCCCGGTGACATCACGGGCGGATATGTTTTCAACAGCAGCCAGAACCAGTTTCAACTACGTCAAGGCCCAGTATTTGCCAATATTGTGCTGGCTGATGAGATCAACCGGGCTTCCCCCAAGACCCAATCGGCCCTGCTGGAAGCCATGCAGGAGTACCAGGTCACCATGGAAGGGGAAAGTCAGGCCTTGCCCGATCCTTTCATTGTGATTGCTACTCAGAATCCCATCGAGTATGAGGGGACTTTCCCACTACCCGAGGCGCAGCTCGACCGGTTCATGATCAAGCTTTCCATCGGTTATCCCTTGCGGGACGAAGAGGTGGAGATACTCAAACGCCGGGCAGAGCGCAAGCACGATGACGTTGACTTGCAGGCGGTAATTACGCCCGAAACCTTCCTGGCGATGCGGGCAGTCGTCGAAGAAGTGTATGTGGACCCCGATGTGCGGCGTTACATTGTGGATATGGTAGCGGCTAGTCGGCAGCATCGCCAGGTGGTCGTGGGTGCCAGCCCGCGCGGTTCGCTGGCTTTGCTTAAATTGGCGCGTGCCTGGGCCGCCATTCAGGGCCGGGATTTTGTAGTTCCCGATGATATCAAGCACTTCACCCCGTTGGCCCTGATGCATCGCCTGGTACTGGAGCCCAGCCTGTGGGGCAAGCCGCGCTCCGAAAATACCATCATCGCGGAAGTGATGGCTGCCACTTCTGTACCGGTGATTCAGGCGGCGCATGAATAGCAGGGCACTGACACTGGTGGCGGTGATCTTTGGTCTGCTCCTGGGGGCGCTACTATTGCACCAGGGTGATTTGGCCTGGATGACACTGCCGTTCCTGGCTTACCTGGGTGTGGGAATCTTGCAAGCGCCGACCGCGGGCAAAGTCCGTTTGCACGCCATGCGTACGGTGGAGACTCGCCGTGAGCAGGAAAGAATGGCGATTTCGGTTAATATTACCCTCGGCAACCAGGGGGTGGCATTGGAGCGCTTCTCAATGTTTGATGACCCCCGACCTGGGGTGCAGCTTGTAGATGGCCGGCTCCAGCAATCGGCGGCACTGCGGTCGGGCGAGGCGGCGGAGCTTCATTACACCTTCCGAACCGAGCGAGGAAGTTTTGCCTGGGAGACATTTCAGGTAGCGGCCAGCGATCCCTTTGGTTTGATCGAAATGCGGTTGTCGCTGCCCGCCGCGGCTGCGGTGCAGGTGCCGCCAGAGCTTAGAAAGATTCGGCCATTTCTACTGCGAACCCAACGTACTTTGACATCGGCTGGTTCCATCCCGGCGCGCCGGGGAGGCAGCGGCACAGATTTCTGGGGCATACGAGAATATCATCCAGGCGACCCATTGCGACGGCTGGACTGGCGGCTGACTGCACGGCACCCACGCCAGTTCTTCACCAAGGAATTTGAATTAGAGGCGATAGCGGATATCGGCTTGATTTTGGATGCCCGGGAAAAAACCAACTTACAGCAGGGTGAAGACAGCTTATTCGAACATTCGGCGCGCGCGGCTGCCTCGCTGGCTGAAGTATTTTTGCGACAGAGCAATCGAGTGAGCTTGCTCATCTGGGGAGACCCTATGGTGAGTCTGTTCCCCGGTTATGGGAAAGTGCAGCTTAACCGGATTCTCTGTGCCCTGGCGCAGGTTACCCCTAGTTCTAATAGCAGTCTCAGTAATTTCCACTTTGTGCCCATCCAGATGTTTTCAAGTCATTCACTTATTCTGGTTATTAGCCCGCTGGCGGCCAATGACTGGCAGATCTTTCCTCGCCTGCGTGCGTATGGATATCAGGTGTTGCTGATTAGCCCGGACCCCTTAGATTATGCCCAATCAAGATTGCCTGTCGATCGGACCAGTCGACTGGCCAGCCGACTGGTCCGACTGGAACGCCAACTGGAAATCTCTAAGATCAGGCAGTTGTGGATCCCAGTAATCGATTGGTCGGTGAGCCAACCCCTGTCGCCGCTGGTGCATCAGGCGTTGGCCCAGACGCATATTCAATCAAAGCGTTAGAGGGCACTCGATGACATTGCAAAGATTTTTGAAGTGGGGGACCTTGACAACCGGGGTTGTTTGTTTGGCTACCGGCTATGGTCTGGTCGGACAGTGGGGGCTTCTTGCAGTTGCTGGTTTGGTTTGGCTGGCAGGTATGTTGGCTGCTGGATGGTCTATGGTGGTGTTTGTAGTGTTAGTTGGCTTGGCAACGGTGGGTGTATGTGTAGGAGCTTGGCCAATCCTGATGATTTTGGGTGCGACGTTGGCCTTGGCCAGTTGGGATCTGGCAAACTGGGAGGACTTTGTGGCAGACGGTCTACCCGCCGAGACAGTTGCTCGTTTTGAATGGAGACATTATACATACCTGGCATTGGCACTGGGTTCAGGGCTGCTGGTGGCCATCATCGGCCAACTGGTTAGTTTTCAGCTCCCCTTCGGGATCCTGGTGCTATTGGCAGTACTGATGCTTTTGGGGGTGGATCAGATGTGGCGCTTGGTCAAAGGATGAGGTCCGGCAAGGGACAACCTCTGTAGGATCCCACAAAAAGCTGGTCTGGTAGCTGATAGCCGTCCCTTTTTGATTCTTTCGCTATCCAGCCGGTGGGTCATACCGATCGTTGTGAAACATTGGCGCTGTCGAATACGCGGGTGACCTCATTCAGCAGCAGGGGAGAAACCGGATCGATGGCGCGGGTGGAACGGACTTTGTCAACTGCCCTGGCGACGGCCCATCTGGTATCGTATTCCTGGCCGCGCCAGTAGTCGACCAGGATTGGAACGTCCTGTTCGCTCATTGCTACCAGCCCGATTGCCGCCGCCCAGCGGACATGAGGTTCTGAACTCCGGAGCGCAACGATCAATCCCGGCAGCGCCTCTTCGCCAATGGCGGCAAGCGCCTCCGCCGTTGCGATCCTGACGCCGTTGTCTTCGTCTTTGAGATTTTTCAACAGGCCATGGACGGCATCGGGACTGCCGATCACACCCAACGAACGCGCTGCTGCCCAGCGTTTCATCCAGTCTTCGCTGCGCAGCGCACGCAACAGGCCGAGCATGGCAGCAGTATTGCCGATCACCCCCAGCGCCCAGGCCATCGGCAAGTAGATCGTCCGATCCTCGCTTGCCAGACCCTCTAACAGACTGGGCACCGCCGCCTCACCCATCTGGTTGAATATACCGGTAATGATCTTTCTGGCAGGCGGGCTGGCATGGCGCAGGTCTTCAATCAGACCGACTATCGCTTCTGGCCCTATGTCGGCCAGGGCATGGGCCGCCATCTCCCGGAGATCGCCTTGAGCGTCGTCGAGGACAACCTGGCGAAGGGTGGACATAACCGTTCTGCCGCCGATTTCGACGAGGGTCTGGAGGACAATTTCGTTCGTATCGGGTTTTTGCTCTTGCGATTGCAGGATGTCGAGCAGCGGCGGGACGGCAGCCTCGCCGATCTGCACCAGCGCTTTGCTGGCAATCGGGTGGCAGTGGAGATGTTCCCGGCTGGCAAGGATGGATATCAAGCCGGGGACGGCTGACTCTTCCATGTTGCATAATATCCGGTAAGCGGCCATCTGGGATTCTTCATCGCTGCCACACAAGGCATCCACGAGGCCGGGGATTACGACTTCTCCCATATTCTTCAGAACATTGGTGGCCGCCCAGCGGATGCTGCGATTAGAACTGTGGAGAGCCTCCATCAACTCGGGGATCGCGGCCTTCTCACTCTGTGAGAGAATGCCCGCTGCCGCTTTTCGAACGTTGCGATCCTCATCGACGAGGGCTTCCAAAATACCGGGGATGGTGCGGAGATCGTCGATCCAGCTCAAGGACATCACCGTATAGAGGCGGATTTCGTTGTCAGGGCTTCTCAGCAGTTCCAGCAAACCGGGGACGGCGTCTGCGTTTCCGATCCAGCCCAGGGCCTGAATCGCCGAAAGCTGCACCTCGTGGTCGGGGTCGGTGACGGCTTGAAAAAGATATGGGATAGCGGCGGGATCGCCCAATCGCCCGAGCGCTTTTACCGCAACAAGCCTTACCTGTGGATTATCATGCGACAGCTCTCGGACAAGTGAAGGAATGGTGTTTTGATCCCCATCCCACCCCAATTTTTCGATCTGTTGTATTCGTTTTTGCACTCGTTTGGAAACCGGTTCCATCCTATCCTTGCAGTCTCTATACCCCATCTTACGTACGCAGCGGTCTGTAGATTTGGACAGCCAAGACTATCTTATAGTCTAGGGCCAGAATCGAAAAAACAGAGTTACAGATTTATTACAGACCTGTTACGTCGATCTGCATTATAGCCCTGATTGCCGGATTGTGCTGAAATTTCCTTTCTGTGATGCATGTGAGCCGGGAGCGGAACAAACCATGTATTTGAAGACACCGCTGATAAGAAAAAGGCTGCTCCAAGAGCAGCCTTGTACAATGACCTTGAAGAGAGAACTCAGTACCACAATGGGTATTGCTTGCAGAGTTCGATAACTTCGTTCCGTACGCGCTCGACGGTCGCCTCGTCTTCCACGTTCTCGACGACATCGGCAAGCCAGTTGGCGACCATCTGCATTTCGGCCTCTTTGAAGCCGCGCGTGGTGAGCGCCGGTGATCCCAGCCGGATGCCAGAGGGATCGAAGGCCGAACGTTTGTCGCCGGGCACCATGTTGGCGTTACAGGTGATGTTGGCCCGATCCAGGGTTTGCTGGGCGACCTTGCCGGGAACGCCCGTGCTGGTCAGATCGGCCAGGACGAGGTGATTGTCCGTCCCACCGGTGACGACATCGATCCCCCGCTTGACGAGTTCTTCGGCCAAAGCTTTCGCATTAGCCACGACCTGCTTGCAGTACACGGTATAGGAGGGATCGGCGGCTTCTTGCAGGCAAACACCAATCGCCGCTGTAATGTGATCGTGCGGGCCGCCCTGCAAACCGGGGAAAACAGCCCGGTCGATGCTGCGGGCATGCTCCTCTGTCGTGAGGATCATCGCGCCGCGAGGACCGCGCAGCAGCTTGTGGGTAGTCATGGTAACGACATCGGCATAGGGAACCGGGTCAGGGTGGAGGCCGGTGGCGACCAGCCCGGAAACGTGGGCAATATCGGCGGCGAAACGCGCGCCAACGTCTTCCGCGATCTGGGCGAATTTGTCGAATTCGAAGACGCGCGGGTAGGCAGTTGCCCCGGCCCAGATCAGTTTGGGACGGTGCTCCTTCGCCAGTTCCCACACCACGTCGTAATCGATAAAGCCCGTCTCTGGATCGACAGGGTACTGCACCGACGAGAAAAAGTGAGCAGAGAAATTGACCTTCCAGCCATGTGTCAGGTGACCGCCCGCAGGCAGGGCCATCCCCATCACCGTTTCGCCAGGCTCCAGAAGCGCATAATACACGGCCAGGTTCGCCGGGGAACCCGAATAAGGCTGCACGTTGGCATGTTCGGCCCCGAAGAGCGCCTTAGCGCGTTCGATGGCGATAGTCTCAATCGTATCGACGTTCTCATTACCGCCATAGTAGCGTTTATGGGCGTAGCCCTCGGAATACTTGTTCGTAAAAACCGATCCGATGGCGGTCAGCACTGCGCGGCTGACGTAGTTTTCGGATGGGATCAACTCCAATCCGTAATGCTGCCGCTCCGTCTCGGCGAACAGGGCAGCAAAGACTTCAGGGTCGGTTTGCTCGATGGCCTTCCGGTCGAGAATCGCCGACCCCACGTTGGTAGATTCGGCAGGGTGGTCCTGGGCGTTGTTCATTGGCTGTCTACTCCACTTCAAGGGTTGTGTTCTGGCAAATTGTACAGAAGTTTATCGTATTGTATCGATTTTGCCAGCACAAACCGGAGACTATTCGACAACGATGATCTCGCATATCTCTTCGAAGGTCGCCGGGCCGATGCCAGAGACGTTCTGTATCTCTTCAATCGTATTGAATGGGCCGTTGATTTCCCGGTACGCAATGATCTTCTCCGCAGTAGCCGGGCCGATCCCCGGCAGCGTTTCAAGATCGGCCTGGGACGCGGTATTGATATTGACCGGCCAGGGCGGGGTAGGCGTCGCGACGACGCCCGGTTCCGGGGTTGGCGCATCGCCGATACTGGGAACGTGTACATGCGTTCCATCTTCGAGCGGCAGCGCCAGGTTGATACGATTGAGGTCCGCGTCAGCAGTCACACCACCGGCAGCGTCAATTGCGTCACGTGCGATGGCCCCCGCCGGGAGCGAATAGACGTTTGCCTGGGCAACCGCGCCGCTGACATAGACTTGAATCGGCCCTGGGGTTTCGGTTGGAGAGGGAGTTGCCGTTGGTCGGGGCGCTTCGATTGTGATCGGCGCTGCGGGCTGCCAGCGAATGAGCATCATCGCCAGCCCTCCAACCAGCAGAATCCCAATTACCGAAAGCACAAGCGTACGATGATTTTCCAGCCATTGATTCATGGACTCGATCCCTCCGCTCCCAAAGGATTTTGACAATATATCATGCTGAACCGGAAATGTAAAAAGCGCCCGGTATTTCACGGGCGCTCAATAGACATCACAGAGGGGAGACTGTATCAGTCTCGTTCTTCCAGGGGCAGCCAGGGTTGATCTTGCGGGCCAACGTATTCTGCACGCGGGCGGATCAGGCGGTTATTTTCCCACTGCTCCATGATATGGGCAGTCCAGCCAATAACACGGGACATGGCAAACAGCGGCGTGAACTGATCGTCAGGGATGCCGAGTTCGTAGAGCACAATCGCCGAGAAATAATCGACGTTGGGGTATAGATTGCGCTCAACAAAGAATGGGTGCTCACGTGTTTTCTGCTCAAGCTGTTCGGCAATATCGAACCACTTGCTGCCGCCATTCGTAGTTACCAGGGACTTCGCGTCTTCACGCAGAACGGTCGCACGCGGGTCTACCGTCTTGTAGACCCGGTGGCCGATTCCCGCAATGCGGCGCTTGTTTCTCATCGCCTCCTCGAACCACTGATCGACGTTTTCCGGGCTGCCGATCTCGCGGAATGTTTCCATCGCTTTCTGGTTCGCGCCACCATGCGCAGGGCCTTTGAGCGTACCAATTGCGGTCGTAACCGCCGAATACATATCAGATAACGTGCTGGTTGTCACACGGGCTGAAAACGTGGAGGCATTCATCCCGTGATCGGCCAATAATACGAGATATGATTCCAGGGCCTTAACCGCTGTCTCATCAGGTTCAGCACCATTGATCATAAATAAGAAGTTCTCGGTATGATCGAGAGTTTTCTGTGGGAACAAGATCGGCTTATCAATGCGAATGCGTTCCCAGGTTGCTATAATCGTTGGGATGACCGCCGTCAGCCGGTAAGCCTTCTTCAGGTTTGCTTCAGGACTGTTATCGTCCGCATCGGGGTCGAAGGCGCTCAACGCCGACACGGCAGTTCGCAGCACGGCCATTGGGTGCGCCGTCCGGGGCAGCACTTTCATAAGCTCGATAATTTCCGGTCGTAACTGACGGTCTAATCGCAGAGAGGCCTTCAAACCATCAAGTTCGGATTGATTCGGCAGTTTGTTATGCCATAGAAGGTAGGCAACTTCTTCAAAAGATGCCTTTGGCGCTAAGTCGAAGACATTGTAGCCATGATACTGGAGCTTGCCTATCAGCCCGTCGACTTTACTTTTCTGAGTCCTGGCGACAACAATGCCTTCCAAGCCGGTATCGGCGCTCGGTGCTTCTGGTTTGCTGCTCATGTACGTTTCCCCCTCTGGTCACTGGTCATATTGTGATGATTGACAGTTAGATATGCGTGGTCACCCCCACCGGCAAATCCCGGGGGTGGTGACTGAGCCTCCTATTGAGTTGGATGTGACGTGCCTGATTAGTTTGCGAACACGGGTTAAGAGAGTATAGCCAACAGGTCTATAATTGGTCAAAAAGCAGTTAGGCACCTACATTTTGTGTGATAGAATGCGTAACGTCATGACAATTTTTGAAAATGCAGCATTCGTTTATCGAACCGAATCTCCTGAAGAAACCGAGTATTTGGGCGAACAAATTGGTGCCTTGCTCGATTCAGGAGATATCGTCTGCCTGGCCGGGAACCTCGGCGCGGGGAAAACCTGCCTGGTACGGGGGATGGCCCGCGGCTGGGGCACCCTCGGACAGGCCACCAGCCCAACATTCACGCTGATCAATGAATACCGGCGGGCCGACGATCAACTGCGGTTCTATCACATGGATGGTTATCGCCTTTCCGGGGCAGCGGATGCCCTGTCGACCGGGCTGGACGATATTCTGGACGCGCGGGGAATCCTGGCGATAGAGTGGCCGGAGCATGTTTTAGAAGTGCTGCCCGCCGACCGGTTGTGGATCGCCATCACGGATCAGGGGGAGGCCAGCCGCGAGCTGGCATTCACCGCCGGGGGGCCGCTAGCGAAGGGGCTGCTTCACAGGTTGAGCGAAGCCTTCCCATGCGTTTTCCATGACTGACTTCCCGGCGATGTCTTTTTGATCGTTTCGATAAACTCAGGTATAACTTCGCGGGTGTTTTAACCAACGTTCGGGCAGTTGAGAAGTGGTGAGAATATTGGCCGATACTGTAGTCTTTTTTATCCAGAACAACCCCTTAATCCTGCTGGTTGTTGGCGTCTCCCTGTTGTTGGTGCTGCTTACCATGACTGTTGCGCAGCCGAACGATTCTTATACCCATCTGGCCGCCCAGCGGAACAGCCGCCGTCACATCGAGTGACGGTTTTTCTATGACGCTGCAAGGTGCCGTGCGATTCGCTCGGCGGCGTGCCCATCGCCAAACGGCGAGACGGCATTAGCCATTGCTTCATAGGCCGCCGGATCGCGCAGCAGCGTTTCCGCCTCTTTGAGAATGACATCACCGTCCGTTCCCACCAGCCGCGCAGTACCCGCTTCCACTGCCTCCGGGCGTTCTGTCGTCCGCCGCATGACCAGCACGGGCTTGCCCAGCGCCGGGGCTTCTTCCTGTAAACCTCCCGAATCGGTGATCACCAGTGATGACCTGTTCATCAGGTGCGCAAAATCAGGATAGGGAAGCGGGTCGATCAGATGCACCCGGTCGATACCCCTCAAGATGCGGTAGACGGGTTCCTGTACGTTGGGGTTGAGGTGAACCGGGTAGACCAGCCGGACATCGGCATTGCGTTCGGCGATCTGGCGAAGGGCGCAGCAGATCGCCTCGAAATCGGGACCAAAGCTCTCGCGTCGATGGGCGGTGACTAGAATCAAACGTTCGCCGGGCCGGTCGAGCGGCACGTTTATATTTAACTTGTAGGGCTGTGATACCGTCCACTGCAAGGCATCGATCACCGTGTTGCCCGTAACGACAATTGATTCTGCGGCGACGCCTTCCGCCAGCAGCGCCTCGCGCGCCGTCTGGGTTGGCGCGAAATGGTAGCTCGCCATCACGCCGACCAGGTGTCGATTCACTTCTTCGGGAAACGGGTTGTACCTGTCATAAGTGCGCAGCCCGGCCTCCACATGCCCGACCGGAATACGCTGGTAGAACGATGCCATCGTCGCCGCCATCGCCGTCGTCGTGTCACCCTGCACCAGCACGACATCCGGCTGCACCTGTTCGATGACTTCTGTAACGCCGTTTAGTGCCCTGGCTGTCAGCCCGGCAAGAGTCTGGTTGGGCTGCATCAGGTCGAGATCGAAATCCGGCTGGATGTGAAACCAATCCAACACCTGATCGAGCATTTCGCGGTGCTGGGCGGTCACACAGGTGACTGCTTCAAATTCGGGGTGTTCACCCAACACCCGCACCAGCGGAGCCATCTTGATCGCTTCGGGACGGGTGCCAAAAACTAATAATACTCGCTGCATTTTATTCCTCGGTGGGCCGGTAGGCTTCGGCCAGGGCGATCCGCTCGGCGATTGGGGGGTGGCTGTGCAGCAAAACGACCACCCAGCGCTCCGGATCGATCTCGCCCAGGTTTTGATTGGCAAGGCGAACCATCGCATCGGCAAATGACTGCGGTTTGCCGGTATGCTCCAATGCATAGTGATCGGCCATCCGTTCTCGCCAGCGGGAGAAAGCATTGCCAAGCGGCATGGCGATCAGGCTGATCACCCCGACCGTCAATGCGAAGACAGGCATCCCTGCCGGGTCGGCGATACCGGTCAGATCGAAAGCCCCAACGCACCAACTCAATACCAGATGCACGGCCCACAGGCTGATCAGCGTCAGCGCCGAATTGATCGCCAGCGCCAGCGGCATATCTTTGTGAACGATGTGGGCAAATTCGTGAGCCAGCACCGTCTCGATCTCGTCATAGGTAAACGATTCGAGCAGTGTATCGCCTAATATGATCCGCCGCGTTGCGCCCAACCCGATCACGGCAGCATTGGCGCTCTTTGTTCGTGTGCTCATATCGAAGCGGTAAACGCCGGTCACCTCGATGCCTGACTGTTCGGCCAGCACGGTCAATCGCCGGGCCAGTTCGTCATCTTCCAACGGGGTGAATTTGTAAAACAGCGGGGCGATCAACACCGGGCTGAGGGCGGAGAGGATGACGGTAAAAAAGAGCATCACCCCACCGGCATACAGCCACCACAGGCCGGGAGCCGCGCGGAGCAGCCAGTAGACAATCGACAGTAAAATGCCGCCCAGAATCCCTGAGAGCGCCAGGCTCTTGATCAGATCGACGATCCAGCTTCCGAGGGTCTGGCTACTCTGCTCGAACCGGTGAGGGAGAACGTAGCCGCTGTAAAAAGAGAGCGGCAGATCGAGCAGTGAATAGGGCAGACCGAGCGCCAGCGCAAAAATCAGCACGTTCAAAAATGGGCTGGCAATACGGGCCGCGATGGCATCCCTTAAAACGGTGTGCCATCCGGCAGCCAGTACGACGATGAGATAGCCGCCGCCAAGCGCCAGATCGACCAGCATCAACCGGCGTTGAATGCGGGAATATTCTCTGGCTTTTTGCTGGCGTTCGCCGTCGATTTGTACAGCAGGCTCTTGCATATCGTCAAGTCACTTTACCTGTTAACGGGTCGCAGGCGATTGTAGCCCAACGCCGAGTGTGGTACAACCCACGTATCATCAGCACAGACCAGCGAATGGTGGA
Organism: Anaerolineae bacterium; assembly: GCA_034430335.1. GTDB lineage: Bacteria > Chloroflexota > Anaerolineae > Aggregatilineales > UBA3940 > JAFGOY01. Next base: position 19,505 of record DAOUES010000180.1, read on the forward strand.
GGCTCTATGTATGTCGATGCCGTGACGACTGCGGCAGTTGCAAGCGCGTTAAACGAAACGATCATTGATGGGCGTGTTCAGGCCGTCATTGCAGTCGACGATCAATCGGTTGGCCTGGAAATCTATGCCCGGCAGCAGCGCCATTATCTCCTGCTGTCGATCCATCCGAAAGAGGCCCGCTGCCAACTGGTGGAAGGCAAACTCCGGCGGGGTGCGGCGCGCCCATCACCGCTCGTTCTGCTGATGAAGAAATACATCGAAGGCGCGCGATTGGAATCGGTGACCCAGCCTCCCTGGGAACGCCTGCTACAGTTCGAGTTTTCCGGCAACGAAGGCAGCACGCGCCTGATCGCGGAGACAATGGACAAACGCAGCAACCTGATCCTGACCGTCGATGGACATATCCTCGAATGCCTGAAGCGGGTCGGGGCCGGTCAAAACCGCTACCGGCAGATACTACCCGGCAAGCCCTATGTGCCACCGCCGCCCCAGAGCAAAGCCCTCCCCGACGAAGTCAGCCTGCGGCAGATCGAGTCATACCTGGCTCAAGACCCCGATCAACCGACCTGGCGGGTGCTGGTTCAATACATATCGGGGATCAGCCCGCTGCTCGCGCGGGAGATCGTCCACCGCGCCTGCGGCGATCCCGAAGCTCCCGCCTTCGACGTGGCCGCGCGGATTATCCACGAGGTGTTCTCACAACTCATCAGCGAGGTGCTGGAAGAACGCTATTTCCCGTGTGTCGCCCCGGCACAGGATCGACCCGGCTACCTGGCTTTCGCCGCCTACCAGTTGAATCACCTGGGTTGGAAACCGGTCGACAGCATTTTTGAGGCGATGCACCTGTACTTCGGCGCACCGGTCGGGCAGGATGCGTACACGGCAGGCAAGCAGCCTGTCCAGGATCAGATCGATGAGGCGCTGGCGCGTGTGCATCATAAACTCGAATCCCTCGAACGCGAATCGAGCAGCGACGAGGAGATCGAACGGTTGCGCCAGCAGGCGGAACTGATCCTCGCCTATGGGCCTACATTCAAACCGGGGCAAACCTCTTTCCAGGCTCAATACGATCCCGACGGCCCGATGCTCGACATCCCGCTCGATCCAAGCCTGACACATGTCGAGAACGCCCAAAAGTTATTCGAGCGGTACGACAAGGCCAAGCGAGCCGTCAGGGGTGTCCCCCGGCTGATCGCGGAAACCCGGCAGGAGATCGCCTACCTCGATCAACTGGCCGCCGACCTTCAAATGGCGGAAAGCTGGCCAGACATCGACATCGTCCGCGAGGCGTTGCAGGATGCCGGTTACTGGCGGGGAACAAAAGCTCGCGGCCCGCGCGGGGGCAAGCCCGGCATCCGGCGGTTCACAGAAGGGGACGGCTTCGTAATCCTAGTGGGCCGCAACGCCGAACAAAACCACGTGCTGGTCACCGAGAGATCCGCCAGCCACGACCTGTGGCTCCACGCGCGGGGCATTCCCGGCAGCCATGTGATCGTCAAGAACGATGGCCGCCCGATCCCGGAGGAGGTTGTCCGGCGGGCGGCGGAACTCGCCGCGTATTATTCATCGGGGAGAGAGGACTCGGCGGTCGAGGTGGATGTCACCGAGCGGCGCTATGTGAGGCCGATCAAAGGGGGACGACCGGGGATGGTCAACTACAAGAACGAGCGAACCCTACGAATTGCGCCCCACGATTGATTGTGAAACTCAGCGGTAGAGGCTTTCTATCCGGGGGATGATCACCGGCCAGTCATAATGCTGTTTGACAGTGGCGGCGGCTTTTTCCCCCAATGACCGGCGGCCTTCCGAATCATTGAGAAGCTCGATCACCACAGCGGCGAATGCCTGTGAATCGTCGGCTAGCAGCAGGAAATCGACCCCTTCCCCGGCGACTCCTTCTGCCCCAAGCCGGGTGCTGACTATCGCCCGCCGCATCGCCATCGCTTCGAGCAGCTTCAAACGGGTGCCGCTGCCCATTCGCATTGGGATCACGAATACGTCGGCGGCACGGACATAGGGCCTGACCGAATCGACCCAGCCGGTCAGGGTGATGTCGGCACGCCCGCGCAGTTGATCGAGGCGGCTGTGCGGCTTCTGCCCGACGACGGTGAAATGCGCGCCGGGAACCGCTTCCTGAATCAGCGGGAGCACGCTGTCGGCGAACCACAATGCTGCGTCGACGTTCGGACGGTAGTCCATCTTCCCGGTGAAGACCAGCGCCGGG
>DAOUES010000181.1:0-1596 GCA_034430335.1 Anaerolineae bacterium
GACCCGTACGCCTGCCGTTCCACGTGTTTCATTGATTCGCTTCGTTACCGACGACTTGTATGCACGGATAATTGCTGACAGTGATCCTTTTGCTATATCGCCATACTGCCTGTGTGTGGTAGCAATTTCGGGCGCAGCGGGCTGCGCCCGCCACCGCCGCTTACTCAGATCGTCGCATTACCTGCCTTCCAGCACCCTCACGATCCTGTAGAACGTCTCGTTGACTGGCGTATCGATCCCGTATTCACGGCCCAGTTCGAGCACCCTGCCGCCGAAAATCTCGACCTCGGTCTTGCGCCCCGCCTCGATATCTTGCAGCAGCGAGGTCTTGCCTTCGGGGGAGAGACTGTTCATCACCGGGTACCAGTTCTGGATATCCCGCTCGCCGAGATCGACTCCCGCCGCCCGCGCCAGTGCGATCACCTCGCCCATCAGCGCCTCCATCAATGCCTGGGCATCGGGCGAAGTCTGCACGACGCCGTAGGTCGCGCCGAGCGCCCCGGTCAGTTGATTCACCCCCACGTTGATCATGAACTTCCACCACACCATCCTGACCATGTCGACCGGTGTCTCATATACCAGCCCCGCCCGGTCGAGGATCGCCTGGACGCGCCGCACCCGCCCGCTGATCGAGTCGTTCCGGGCTTCGCCGAATACCAGCTTGCCGACATGCGCGTAGTTGATCTCGCGGCCCTCCCGCACCGCGTCCATCCCCAGCGCGATGCAGTACAGCACCCTGTCGAAGCCAACCGCCTCGCCGATCACCTCCTCGCTGCCCAGCCCGTTCATCACCGAGATGACCTGCGTCTCCGCGCCGACAAACGGGACGAGATCGCCGACCGCCCCGCGCAGGTGTTGATCTTTCAGCGCCACGACGATCAGGTCGGCGGGGCCGGGTGCATGATCGGGATCGTAGACGGGGATCGAATAGGGCTGGCCGTTGATCAGCAGGCCACCGGCTTTGAGACGCTCGTACCGCTCGCCCCGTGCAATGAACCCGACCGGCATTCCTGCATCGTGAAAATGGGCGGCGTACATCGCGCCGAGCGCGCCCGCGCCCAAGATCGCTGCGTTTGTCACTTCTTTCATACTCTGTCCTCTGTATAGGTTTTTCTGGATTATTCCCCAGGCTGATGCCTGATGAGTACGCAATAAATAAAGAAATCGGCGGTAGGGGCGGGGCTTGTCCCCGCCCAATAGTCGCCGCAGGCGACGACGCGACCGGAGGTCGACGTATCATTTGTAGCCGGGGGTTTCCCGAAAGGCCCCCGAGATTTATCCCCCGATCCCTACCCCTGAAAAATCCCGGTCGACGTGCCGATACCCCGTCCGCGCCGCAACCCGGCGCAGCCCGCCCAGCCTGAGATCGAAACCCACGATGTCGCCGCCCAGTTCGGGGATCACCCGCGCGGCGTAGAGCCTTTCCGATTCGGGCAGCAGCACCCGCGCCGGTGCATCAAACCCCGCCTCGATCTCCCCCACCGGCGGCCCGGCTGCCGCGTGCAGTCCACCCTGCCCGCCTGTCGTCTCGTCGAAGCAGAACTGCCCCAGGCAGGAAAACACCACTACCAACCGGCCATCCTTCCGGTAGACCTG
>DAOUES010000182.1:0-5028 GCA_034430335.1 Anaerolineae bacterium
TGCCCGACGAAGAAGCTCATCAGCCCCTCTTTGCCATCCAAATACCGGGTGACCTCGCCCGGGTTGGCGGCGATGATCCTCTCGACCAGCGCTTCGAGTTCGCCCGTGTCGCTGATCTGGGCCAGCCCGCGCGCCTCGACAATCGCCTTCGCCCCCTCCCCCGATTCGAACATCGCGCCGAAAACCTCTTTGGCCGTCGTCGAGCTGATCGTCCCGGCATCGACCAGTTCGATCAGTTCGACCAGCGCGGCAGGGGTGATCTTCACATCTTCGACGGCGACTTCGGCCTGGTTCATCAGCTTGAACAGTTCGCCGGTTACCCAGTTCGCCGCCGCCTGCGGATCGCCGCCCGCGCCGAGCGCCGCCTCGTAATATTCGGCGATGGCTTTGTCGGCGGTGAGGATCATCGCGTCCTGCGGGCCGATCCCGAATTCGGCGATGAACCGCTCGCGCTTCGCGTCGGGGAGTTCGGGCAGCGATGCCTCGACCTCATCGACCCATGCCCGCTCGATGTAGAGCGGCGGCAGGTCGGGATCGGGGAAGTAGCGGTAGTCGTCTGAGTCCTCTTTGAGGCGCTGGGTGTAGGTCTGGCCGGTTTCCTCGTTGAAACCCATCGTCTGCTGGCGGACTTCGCCGCCGGATTCCCACACCTTGATCTGGCGCTCGATCTCGTACTGGGTGGCGCGAACCATCGCCCGGATCGAGTTCAGGTTCTTGATCTCGGTCCGCGTCCGCAGTTCATCGCTGCCGACCGGGCGCACCGAGATATTCGCTTCGAAGCGCAGCACGCCCTTGCTCATATCGCCGTGATTGACTCCCAGGTAAACCAGGATCGCCCGCAGCTTGCGGGAGTAGGCTTCGGCCTCGTCGACCGAGCGCATGTCCGGCTCGGAGACGATCTCCAGCAGCGGCACGCCCGCCCGGTTCAGGTCGACCAGGCTGTAGCTGCCCATATGGGTGTTTTTCCCGGCGTCTTCTTCGAGATGCGCGCGGGTGATCCCGATCCGCCGCGTCTCGCCGTCGATCTCGATGTCGAGATAGCCATCGCTGGCGAGTGGATACTCGTACTGGCTGATCTGGTAGCCTTTGGGCAGGTCAGGGTAGAAGTAGGATTTACGGGCAAAGACGTTGAACTCGTTGATCGTGCAGTTCAGCGCCAGCCCGACCTTGATCCCGTATTCGACCGCCTGCCGGTTGATCACCGGCAGCGTACCCGGTTGGGCCGTGCAGACCGGGCAGACGGTGGTGTTCGGCTCCGCCTGGGTGCTGTCGACGACCGGGCAGGCGCAGAACATCTTCGAATGGGTGAGCAGTTCGGCGTGGACTTCGAGTCCGATCACGGGTTCGTATTCGGTCATGCGTGTCTTTCCGTATGGCTAAGGTTCAAATCGCGGCGATTATAACGCTTTTTGGCAATTCGTCCCCCTGTAGAAGAGCAGGAAGTTTAGCCCGGCGGCTTCAGCCCCGGGCTTCCTCAACTCTGCCAGGTCGTTCACGCGACCGCGGTCTTACAACACGCCCTCGAACGATTGATCCGCGTCCTTACCGGCGACGAACCGCGCCCAGGCCATCCGGTCATCGGGATTGAAACGAGGTGAAATTTCGGCCTCAAGCATCAGATCGTAACTGATCTTGAGCGCCTCCTCGTCGGCGGGCGAATATGTGCTGATCGCCACGTGGCAGCCATCATCCGCCGCCGACACACGTATCAGCCGGTAGACGCACGGGTAGCCGGTCAGGGCAGCGGTGCAGACGTGGAGCCGTCCCCCGCGCCGCCTCAACTGCTGGGCATGGTGGTGTCCGCTGATCACCAGTTTGACCTGTGGATAACGATCCAGCAGCGCCTCGACCTCCGCGCCGTTGTTGCAGATAAAATTTGCCCACCAACCGTGGGCGTTGATCGGCGAGAGGTTATACAGCGGGTGGTGGGGGGCGATGATCACACAATCGTCGACGCTGGCATCGAGTTCCGATTCGAGCCATTCAAACTGCGCCGGGCCGATCTCCCCGCTCCAGTCTTCGCTGCGGCGGGTATCCAGCCCGATCAGGCGAACGCCCGCGCCGACTTCGCGGCTGAAATATGCCTGCTGGATTCCGGCTGTCTCCGGCGCGAAGCGCCGGTCGATCCGGGCGACCGCCTCCGCCGGGGGAAGCGCATCGGGGTGATCCGGGTCGATGAAACCGTCGTGGTTGCCGGGGACGAAATGCCAGGGCTTTTCGAGCCGGGCAAGCAGGTCGTTGAAATGGTCGATCTCCGCCTCCGTCGATCCGTCGACCACGTCGCCGGTGATCAGCACGAAGTCGAGATCGGGGATCGCGTTCAACCGGGCGATGGTTTCGACCAGCAGGCGCTCAGGCAGTTCTCCCATCGATCCCCACCAGGTTTGCTGATGCGTGATGTGAATGTCGGTCAGGTGAGCAAAATGTAAAGCCGTCACAGAGCATTCCTTGCTGCCTGCTCAAGCCGGGTGCTAGTGCCTGAAATGTCTCATGCCGGTGAACACCATCGCGATCCCCAGCTTGTTGGCCGCTTCGATCACCACCTCATCCCGGATCGATCCACCCGGCTGCACGATGGCGGTCACACCCGCCTGGGCTGCCACTTCCGGGCCATCGGGGAATGGGAAGAAGGCATCCGAGGCCAGCACCGCCCCCTTGACCCGATCTCCCGCCTTCTCGACGGCGATCTTCACCGCGTCGACGCGGCTGGGCTGTCCCCCGCCGATGCCGAGTGTGGCCGATTCGTTCGCAATCACGATTGCGTTGCTCTTGACATGCCTGACCGCCTTCCACGCGAAGCGCAGCGCCGCCATCTCCTGATCGGTCGGCTGCTTCTCGGTGACAATTTTCCAGTCGGTATCCTCTGACCGATCCATCGTCTGGATCAGCATCCCGGCCCGGACGGAGCGCATCATCACCGCCTGATCATCGAGCGGTTTCATTTTTAGCAGGCGGCAGTTCTTACGCCCTTTCAGTGCTTCGAGCGCCTCCCCGGTGAAATCGGGCGCGGCGATGGCTTCGACGAACAGCTTGCCAATTGCCGCCGCCGTCGGCCCGTCGAAAGGCCGGTTGCAGGCGATCACGCTCCCGTAGGCCGATACCGGGTCAGAAGCCAGCGCCGCCTCAAAGGTCTCCGGCAGGTCCTCGCCGACGGCGATCCCGCACGGGCTGAGGTGCTTCACGATCACGATGGCCGGGTCGTCGAAGTCGCCCACGGCTGTCCACGCCGCGTCGATATCGAGCAGGTTGTTATAAGAAAGCGGCTTCCCCTGCAATTGATCGGCCCCCAGCGGCCCGACGCCGGTCGGGGTGTAGAGCGCCGCCTGCTGGTGCGGGTTCTCGCCGTAGCGTAATACCATTTCCTGCGGCAGCGTGATCGACAGCGCGGCGGGCAGCACTTCGTCAGACTGCCCCGCAAAATACCCGGCGATGGTCGTATCGTAGGCCGCCGTTACCGCGAACGCTTTTTCGGCCAGTCTGCGGCGCGTTTCGAGCGATGTATCGCCCTCCGCCTCGATCTCTTCCAGCACCGCCGTGTAATCCGCCGGGGTGGTGATCACCGTCACCCGTTTGAAATTCTTGGCCGCCGCCCGGATCAGCGCTACCCCGCCGATGTCGATCTGCTCGATGGCTTCGGCTTCGGTCACCCCGGCTTTCGAGATCGTCTCCACGAACGGGTAGAGGTTCACTACCACCAGGTCGATCCAGCCCCAGCCCGATTCTTCGAGCGTTGCGGCATCTTCGGCGGTATCCTGCGCCAGGATTCCCCCGTGTATCGCCGGGTGCAGCGTCTTGACGCGTCCGCCCAGCACGCTCGGCAGCCCGGTCAAATCCTCGACGGTTGCCACCTCCAGCCCGGCCTCGCGCAGCGCCCGTCCAGTTCCGCCGCTCGATACCATCTCGACGCCTGCCCCGGATAATCCCCGTGCAAACTCGATCAAACCCGTCTTGTCATAAACGCTCAACAATGCCCTGCGTGCGGTCACCTGTCATATCTCCTTTCGAGTTCCTGGGAAATGTCGGCGGGGGAAAGCCCGCGTGAGGCGAGCAGCACCAGGCAGTGATAGGTCAGGTCGGCCACCTCGCTGATCAGCCGTTCGTCTCCCTGCCCCTTTGCCGCGACGATCACCTCGATGGCTTCTTCGCCCACCTTTTTGACGATCTCGTCTTCCCCGGCTTCGAAGAGCCGGTTGGTATATGACCCCTCTTTGGGGTTTGCCTTGCGATCTTCGATGATCGCAAAGACTTTTTCGATCATGTCGGCCATCGGCCCTCCTGCGTCCGTGGAAAGACGACCGTCCGGTCGCCCTTTTTACACAAATCAACTGCCATATTTTTCTGATCGACGGCCCGCCGTAACGATAGGGATGTTCCGGGCGAAAAACGTAACGATTATGTGTCCCACAATCCCCCATTTTGTTACATCGCCGCCGACCGGAAATAGTCACGAAATCCCCGTTACGATTTTGATCAATCCTCCGGCGCTTTGATTGTCCTGAAGAAGCAGCTAAACTCGTTGGTGTGGCAGGCTGGCCCGGCGGGGTTGACTTTCACCAGGATCGTATCCTCGTCACAGTCGATCCAGATGCCGGTTACCGTCTGGGTGTTGCCGCTTGTTGCACCCTTGTGCCAGAGTTCCTGGCGGCTGCGGCTCCAGAACACCGTCTCGCCCATTTCGAGCGTCATACGCAGCGATTCGGCGTTCATGTAGGCCATCATCAATACCTGCCCGCTGGCCTCGTCCTGAACAATTGCCGGGCATAATCCCCGGTCATCCCAACGCACCTGGTCGATCTCAATCAAGGTCTGCCTCCTCCGGCAATCTAACGATCACGCCTCTTTCTCTTAAATAGTGTCGCAAATCGCTGATGGTCATCTCCCGGAAGTGGAACAGGCTGGCCGCTAACGCGGCATCGGCGTGACCCTCGGTCAGCGCTTCGTAGAAATGTTCCATCGTCCCCGCGCCGCCAGAGGCGATCACCGGGATGTTGACCGCGTCGGCGACGGCCCGCGTCAGCCTGAGTTCGT
>DAOUES010000183.1:0-3707 GCA_034430335.1 Anaerolineae bacterium
TGAAGATGCGCGAATGGGCCCGTGCCACCTACCTGGCACTCAAGGAACGCCCGGCAGCGGAGCGTATCCATCATTACACCCAGGCCCAGGTCGAGGAGGTGATGCAGATGTGCATCCAGACCCTGATCGAGGCCCTCGCCGCCGGTGAAGAACTGCATTCGAACAGCCTGGGTAGGGTATGGGTCAAGGAACTGCCAGCCCGACGGGTGTCAAGCAACCTGCCCGACGAACAATGTCAATACGAAATCGATGCCCGGAAAGTGGTTCGCTTCCGGGCATCGAGGAGATTGGTATCACAACTCAATCGCGAGTTTGAAGTCTCTATTCATTCTCGAAATCAAAGTGGTCAAACTTGAGCGTCCGGCTGTTCTCGCTGATTGTTCTAATTGTGCCTTCGTCAAACCCTTCAGTCAGGTGAGCATTGATCTCGACACTGATCTCCACATCACAACCGACCAGGCTTGTCAGACGTTCGACGACCTCTTCGACGATCAATCCCATATCTTTGTTGACGCGCTGCGGATCGATCTTTGCACGTCCGTAATACCTGGTTGTTGTCACTTCTGGAGAGGGAGGCTCAGGAGGTTCTGGCCCCTCACCTCCAACGCCAGGAGGGATTAGTTCAGGAGGGACAGGTATTGGCGGGAGTGGTGGCTCGATAACATGATTGGGGTGGATCAGGATGCTCTGCTCATCGAAGTAAACTTTGCCTGTACTACCGAATACCAGGCCGGTGTGATACCCATCGTCACTTACACCGGTCGCATACCCAAATGGCGCATCTAATCGACAGGCACCATCACGAACGGCCCCCAGCAGCACTTCGTGGTCAGTCAATCTTGGAAGGTAGCAGTATTGAGCCAGGTATTCCCACAACTGCTGCAGGCCAATCTCCCAGCCTTTATCCTCCCCCCACATGTAGCGGTCGAGTTCCATCCTGAGAATGTCCGGCGACCACTCATCAATCAGCAGGCCATCCTGACGCAGCTTGCGCGCTGCCCGATCATAGAAATTATCATCACCGCTGATCCGGTTCGCCTGGAGCTCGATATTACCGAGTGGGTCTGGCTGAATGGGCACCAACAACCAGCTGTAGGCCTCTCTCAACCGCAGATCGACGGTTTCGTCTGCCTTGGTCAGACTGTCACCGACCTGCCGACGCTGCTGCGCGTCCAGATTGAGCTGTTCCTCCTCATTCGCTATTGAGCGCCAGGCCATGAAATCGCGGACTGCGTCACGGAGCGCTTCTGCGCCGGTCTCATCGGCAGCAATGAAAACGAGCATGTTCTTGTACAGGCGCTGGGCATTTCCTCGGCTTTCAAGAAACAAGTACGCAGCCTGCATTGCGTTCGTGCTGCCGTTTCCACGCTTGTGCGTGGCTTCCGGATGAAGGACAACCACCCTTGTTCTATCCTCATCGGCGACGTCGCCCGTGGATGGAGGAGCCACATGGAAAGCAGAAAAGTCTCGATTCTTGCCCACTTTCCCCAATCGCTGGATGATAACCTGACTGACCTCTTCGTCCATGAACCCCTGGGCGCGATCTCGTGCCAGGCGGTTTACGGTAGGCCGGGTATCATACCAGTAGCGGCTGCCATCGGTGTATAGGTATGTCAACTGACTGCTCATGCGACGCAGCGCATCGCCGAATACCGCTGTTGGCTCTTCCGGTTGCGCACATCCTAGACGCACGCGGATTTCTTCCAATCCGCGCACTGCCTGCTCGGCAACCGAGGGCGCGCTCCCAATGAATACGGTACGGGCAACGCGGCGCGTGGCTGCATAGCGACCCAGAGCAGGCACGCTGCCATCGATTTGAAGCGGCAGCGAGTCGACTCCGTCGACATCCTTGTCGAACACCGCAGTCCAGGTTTCCGGCAGGTAGCGGAGCAGCTCGTTGCGTACCGGAGCCTCGTCCAGGGGAACGGTGCCGGGCATGATCATCAGCGATTGGTCACCGCGCGTCCACAGTTGGTGGATAACGGCTGCCATCAGGCGCAGCACACCGCGTGTACGCTGAAAACGCTCCAATGTCGACCAGTCTTGATAGAGCCGGTCGAACAACTCAGGATGAATGGGATAAGCTGAACGCATCCGCTCTAGATAATCACGCTCGGCAACACCTGATGGAAACGCACCGGAAGCATTGCGATACATGCTGCCAAACGCATCGATGACCGCATCGCGGGCAGCATAATCGATCTCGCTGGCGAACAGCCGCCGGCGTACAATCTCGAAGCTCTCGGTAGCCGTGACCGGCTTCCATACTGATTCAATCCGCCCCATGATGTGAGACAGCGTTTCGAGCGTGGCCTGTCCCGCATCTCCTCCCACTTCAATTTTGGAAGCAGGCAGTGAGACAAGTAGAAGCGAGTCTGAAGAACGTCGAACAGCCTCAGTTATCGATTGCACGAAACTCATCACGGCATCATATGAGCCAGCTGGCAATCCTTCTACACCGTATATATTTCGGGCATAAGCGACCAACTCGTCAATAATGATCAGACAGGGTCCGTATTTCTCAAGAACTTCGTATAGGACATCCGATCCCGGATTAACTCCTCTTAGATCAGCTTCCTCTACTATCTTGTAGCCTTCCAATCCTCCGATCTGGTATGCCATTTCACCCCACAGGGTATGAGTGGTGGCATCTGCTTTTTGGGTGGGATTGGAAGCACTAAAGCCAGTCCCTACGAGTACCGCCCGGTTGGGCTCGGGCAGGTCGACGTTCCCGATCTCCTCGGCCAGGCGCTCGCCGCCGGGGAAATCGCCCATGTTGAAGTTCGGCCCGGCCAGGTGATACAGCGCCAGCATCGAGTGCGTCTTGCCGCCACCAAATGCTGTTTGAAGCTGCACAACCGGGTCACCACCCTGAGCCGTAAGACGTTTCACACCGGTGACCAGCATTGCCAGCAGCCCTTCGGTCAGGTAGGTTCGCCGGAAGAACTCGACCGGGTCCTGGTATTCGACCTCGGCGGTACCGGCCAGCACCTGGGCGAGGTCGGCGGCGAACTCCGCCTGCAGATAGCGCCCGCTGGCAACATCTGGATGGGGCTGCACGATCTCCCGCCAGGGCTTGAGGCCCACCGGCGTGGATATCTTCTTCTCGACCAGCTCACCGGTCGATTTCTTGGCCTTCTTTGCTTCCGATTCGAAACGCAGCCGAAGCAGCTCGCGGCCAATCTCTTCGACATACGCGGCTTGCTCGGCAGCGCTGACCATCTTGAGCAGCCGTGCGGCTGTATCTGCTACCCGGTATGCCTCATCGTTGGTGAACGCTTTCTGATGCGCCCAGTCGATGCGGGCGGTCATCATCTCGCCGGTGTAGTTGCGCCCCGGATGTCCGAGCTTCTCCTGGAATACTTCGTTCCAGCGACGGAACATCAGGTTGAGCGTGTTCTGCGCATCGAGATAAGTAAGCAGCGTCTCGACATCGGCGAAGGCCTCGCGCGGCAGTTCGAAGCGATCACTGGTGAGCGCCGCGTCGATCTCGCGGGCGAAATCGTTCTTGTAAACCATGCGATATTCACGCACGACGTATGGGGCCAATCCTTCGACCAGGGCGTCCAGCACACGCCCGACCCGTTCCCTGTTGCTGAGTGCCATAATTATCGTTACTCCCTGTAGATATCAATATATTCTTTCCATGCCGCGTGATCGCGATCAGGACGCCACTATTCAATCACCCGTACCATCCAGAACTGATG
>DAOUES010000184.1:0-9844 GCA_034430335.1 Anaerolineae bacterium
CTGGGAAACTGATACCCACCCAGGGATTTGCGGCGGTGGGTTCGACGGTCGGTTCGATTATAGGTTCGATTATGGGTTCGACGGTGGGTTCGATGGTTGGCTCAACTGTCGGTTCCTCGGTGGGTTCGATTGTGGGTTCCTCTGCGAGTTCCTCGGCTGGCTCCTCGGTAAGTTCTGCGGTCGGTTCTTCGGGTTCTTCGACCGGTTCCTCCGGCTGTTCGACCACTTCAATTGGAGTAGGCTCTGGGGTGGGAAGCGGGGCGGGAGTCGGGGCGATGATCTTACAGATCAACGTGCGAGGATATGCATTGTCGCCGTCGATAACGTTGACGGTGATGACTACGTCTGTGTCCCTGTCGACTTCAGGAGCAGTATAGCTGGATGCCAGCGCGGATGGATTGGCAAATGCGCCCTGCGGAGCTTCCCAATGCACTTCAGCCCCGGCTGATATATTGCCGGTGACGCTGAATGAAGTCGTACCGCCCGACTCGATTTCGCAGGGCATTGCCGCTGCGATTTCGATCACGGGCGGCTGGCTTTTCCCACACTCCGAAAGTAAGCCAACACACGCGGCGATGATAATTAAACCAACAGTCAAACGTTTGAGCATCACGCTCTCCTTTATTCTGATTCGGGAACAATGATCAGTGTCTCTACGATCTGCCCGGAGCAGCATTTCTGGCTGGTGATCACGGTCAGTAAATCATTGGCATGATCGCCGCCGGTTTGAACTTCAATCGTGCAGTCCGCCTTTCGCACCGTCCTTCCATCCCCAATGTAAGCCCACTCACAGGACAGCTCCGCCGGGCTTCTTGGACAGAAGTCCTGCGCATCGACTTTGATTGTTTCTCCTCCCCTGACTGTGACCACTCTGCCGCTGGCCGGGATATCTTCGACGACCAGATCGACTGCCACCAGGTCGCAGTAAGGCTGCCAGATATACAGGGCGATGCTGGCGACCAACAGGCTGACCAGCGCTATGTTCAGGGACCGCGTCGATTTGATTTTCAACTGGTTCTTTACCGGCCCCGGCCAGATTACCGAGCACAGGAAAATGATCGCGCTTAAAGAGCCGATAACCAGGAAAAACCGGCGCGACAGGCAGGAATCCGCTCTGCCGAATACGACCTCGACCAGCGCCGCTGCCAGCATCGGCACGACGAGCGCAGTGACAATTTCCCTGATGCCTGTGGTTTTCCCCGTTGTTTCCGTCATGCTGCAGTGTTCCCTGCTCGCTCATGAATCATGGTCACGATTCCCAAAACTGGCTGCATCAAGAAATGACCGGTGAATAGATCGGTGCAATGGCTGTTTTGATAGAAGTTGGAGTGATACCCGACCGGGAAATGGTGTGATCGGCGTAGTGACGGGGGCAATGATACTATAGAAACAGCGTCGATTCAATAGCAATCGTGGAACCGTTAGCACGAAAAAGTAGGGTATAGCGCCTTGCCTCAATTAGATTGCTCAGTTTTGTGCCCAGTTTCCGTATGATACCCGCCCACCGGCCCGTTTTCCCCTACTTTTTCGTGCAATCTGTTCGTATCATTATCTTTCAATTTTCGTTTGTTAGGTCAGGACAGAGGTAGTCGATACGGCCCTAGAATCAAAAAAGGCCGGCCAATCGCCCGGCCTTCCGTATTCAAAATGGGTCTCAAGCCTGCTCGATTGTCGGCAGCGTACGCTTTCGGATGATCAGCCAGATGAAAATTCCCAGCATCCAGGTAAACTGGAAAGCCAACATCAGGGCGGCCAGCAAACCGAGCATCGGTGACAGCGCGTCGACCACATATGGTGAGTGAAAGTCCATCATCAGGCCATAGTGATAGAAAATCCAGACTGCCCCCAGCACGATCCCCAGAATGGACAGCGGGCGTGGAAGTCCATTGTCTTTGAGATTCGCCAGGATCAGCGCGATGCCAACCGCTGCATAGATCGTCTGGAGCACCAGTGCGACCGGCCACCGGGTCAGCGAGATCGGCCCGGTGAGAAGCAGCAGCAGGAGATCGATGACAACCGCGATACCTGGAGCCTGCCATGCAATGGCGATCCGCCGCCGTTTATTGGCGGCCAGAACAAAGGGCAGAATGAAATAGGGCAGCGCTGCCAGTACAAACAGGATCGAAGCGACTGCGTCACTCTGTATAGATAGAATTCCCAGCAGGAACAAAATGGTGCTGACTAATGGGATGCTCCCCAGCGCGAAATACGTTACAGGCTTTCGTTCCGGTGTGATGTTCATTTCCCATCCTTTTTGTGGATTCAGATAGGCATCAAAGATGCCCGCGATGATATCGACGACGTCATACAGATCGGTTGGCTTCTGCTCCAGTACGGCGAGGAATTCGTCCTGGTATCGATCTTGCCAGTCCGGGGGATATAGGTTTACCAGTATCCTTGCAATTAGGTTCATACGTTCGCCAACCTTTGCAGTCCTTTGGCGCTCCAGCTTTGCATCCGATCCAGTTCCGTTTGCAAGAATCGTCGGCCCTCACCGGTAAGGGCGTACGGACGCCGCCGCGTATCGGCATCCAGTGGAACGATCAGCCCACGCGATTCGAGCCGGGAGATCGCTCCATAGAGTGTGCCGGGGCCGAGCTTTACCCCCGATATATCTTCGATGTCTTCCATCATGGCATAGCCGTGTTTGCTGCCGTTCGCCAGGCTGACCAGGATCAGCAAGACCGGGCTGTGATATCGACCGAGATCATCTTTGTCTTTGCTCATAACCGCTCCGTGCTACGCATTACGATATATCGTTATACGTAATATAAACCAGATTCCCATTTGAGTCAAGATCGTGGGAACCTTTCGCCGTGATTGCTCGTCTCTACCTGTGAGAATATGATAAAACCGTAACCGGTTTATCAAAACGACTATTCTGGGAGGAAAAAATGAATCAGAAGTCAGGGATGAAAACAATCATATTTGTGAGTGTCATCGCGCTGGCGGCGCTGGCCGTGTCCGGCTGCCTGCCTGCCGCGTCGCCGTCGAACACCTGCTGTGAACAGGAACACGTGATCAGCGTCTCAGGGCAGGGGGAGGCGACCGCCGCCCCGGATGTCGCCTATGTCTCGCTGGGAATTGAGACCAGTTCCGGCGACCTGCAAAACGCGGTCGACGAAGCCAACGGGATCATGGAAGACATTCAATCGGCGATGGCCGATCTCGACATCGAGGAGAAGGACATCCAGACGCAGAATTTCAACGTCTGGATCGAGGAGCCATACAATGACCGGGGCGAGCCGACCGGCCAGCGGATGTATCATGTCGACAACATGCTGCGGATTACCGTCCATGAGATCGGCAAGGCAGGGGACGTGATCGGCGCAGGGCTGGATGCCGGGGCTAACGAAGTGCAGAGTCTCAGCTTCGGCATCGAAGATACGAGCGAACTGGAAGCCGAAGCGCGCGCTGCTGCCGTCGCCGATGCGAAAGATCGCGCCGAGCAGTTGGCCGACGGCCTGGGCGTGACGCTTGGCGAGCCGCTCTCCGTCAGCGACTCCTACAGCAGCGGTTCGCCGATGTATCGCCAGGCATATGCGTTTGATATGATGGAGGCGGCTTCTGTTGCCCCGCCAATCAGCGAAGGCGAGATGACCGTCAGTGTATCGGTCAGTGTGACCTATACCATCGAGTAGCAGCCGGTCAATCGTCGATTGACGGCTCACCCGGCAGCACCGCTGCCGGGTGAGCCGTTTTTGTATTTGTGTCATAGGGATGAGGGGCGACTTATCGTTTAACCCTTGCCGGGAGAGACGTTTGTCGGCCTATCCTTTGCGGCACGCCCGGCTGCCCGCGCCGCCGCCGCCCCCGCCGAAGATGATGCTGACGCCGAACATAAACCCGAAGTTATACCAGCCGCCGTTGTTGTTGACTTCGTAGATACCGATATTGTGGTTGAACAGCGAGATGATGAAGGTGAAGGGCGAGATGAACCCGTGCCACAGTCCCAGCCAGAAGCCTGCCTGCTCCGGGTTTCCAGGATCGGCCAGTTCATTGGGGCCTGCCGCACAGCCGGTCGCCAGGATCAGCACAATGACTAATAGAACCGCAATCAATACCTTTTTCATTTTCAGCTCCTTTTTATGAACAATCAGCCCAAATAAGACTTCTATACCGGTAAACACCAAACCTGCGGATTACGTCACATCGACTTTCCCCAACTGGAATAACTTCAGCGCAGCCGCGATCTGCCAGGCGATGCTGGCTGCACCGGCAAGAAATACGAAGATCATCGCCAGAGTTTGCAGTGCGGGCACGAATGAATAGCTGATATCGTATAAGAGCAGCAGGCTGAAGGCCACGATACCGGCGATGGCATTGCCCCTGCTGAAAATGCCGCCTCGCAGCATCACAATCGACATGAGCAGACCGGCACCTTCCGTAAATAGAAACGCCAGAAAGGTTCCGGGTGTGTGGCTCTGCCCCACCGACAGCATCGACTGGCCCGCAGCGATCAGCGCCGCACGCTGGGCATCGGTCGACGCTGCCGCGTACTGCTGGCTGAGATCGAGCATGGCGAAGGCCCGGTTCGTAGCCAGGAAAACCGCCGCGCCGATCATCGAAACGATCATCGCCTGTAATGCAAACGTCGGCTGACTTTTACGGTGAGCACCGTAGAGGGCGATCATGAATGGAATGCCGGAAATGGCGAACAGGATATTAAGCAGCCCCAGGTTGCGCAGCCCCATGAACCAGTGATCCTGAATCAGGGCGAACCAGTCGGCAGCGGTGACCACGCCTTCGCCTGACGCACCGGGGAAAAACTGGATGCCTGACTCGACTACCCCGACCAGCACGCCAAACAGGGCCGCCCACGCACCAACTGTGTAGAATTTTCTCCAGCCTGTGTTATCGTCCATATCCATTTCGCCCTTTCCGGTTATTCAACCGCCTCTTTCCGCCCCAGCCTGAGCAGGTCAAGACCCAGCATGATATACCATACAATGTAGAACGGCCCGGCGATCATCAGGATCGTGTCGGGGATCGTCGAGACGGCTGTGAGTGGGCGTATCAGGTGTTGGATCAGGTCGAGGGCATTTGCCCCCAACCCCGCATAAGCGGTTATATTCCTGAAACCATCATGCCGCAGCATCAGCAGCGAGATCACTACTCCCGCCCCCTGCAAAAGGATTCCGGTCACGTAGCCGCCGGTGCTGTTCCAGATGTCCGAAGCGAGCACCGCTTCCCCTGCTGCCAGCAGTTGGACACGTTCGGCCTCGGTGGTGGCGGCTGCATACCGGTCGCTGAGGTGAAGCAGCGAGAAAGTCGATTGGTTGGCAAAAGTGATGATAACCGTGATGAAAACGAAGGCCGTCAGCAGAACTGCAAACCCTTCGTCTCTGCTTCGCCTGAATGCGGCATACACCCCGGTGAACGAGAACAGGTACAGCCCGATGATGAGCAGGCTGAACAGTTCGTTCTGCACGATGCCTGCCAGCCTGCCGCTCTGAAAGAGGGTGAAGGCTTCTTCGGCGCTGGCCGGCCTCATTCCCAGCGTAAAGACGACGATGAAGATCGCCAGCGTGCAGCCCAATTGCAAAAAGGAGGCAATGCCGCCCATGCGGGTCAGCGTCCGCCAGCTTGAATCGGTGATATCCTCAGTAGATTGTTCCATGTTGAACAGCTCCCAATTTCCTGTATATGATAAGTCACAATTTGTAAGCCGTCCCGGCAAGGTCGGGTTTACAATATCTATCATTGTGCTTAAATTTCGACGTGCCGTCCACCCCATAAATGGGGGGATCGGCCAGCCCGGTTCACAGGATACCCATCACCCCGAAGAAGTGGAACACGCTCCCGGCCAGCACAAATATATGCCAGATGGCATGGCTGTACGATAGTTTCCTGGCCCGGTAAAAGAGGATTCCCGAAGTGTAGAATGCGCCGCCGACTGCGATCATCAGCAGCGTGGTGAGGTCGAATGAGTGGATGACGCGCCTGAGCAGTATCACGATCAGCCAGCCCATCGCCAGATACAGCCACACCGATGGGTTTTGAAACCGCGAGGTCATACTCAGTTTCAGGATAAGCCCGGTCAGGGCCAGCCCCCAAACAATGCCAAAGATCGTCCATCCCAGCGGGCTTTTGAGTTCGGTCAGCAGGAAGGGCGTATAGGTCCCGGCGATCAAAAAGTAGATGGCGATATGATCCATCCGCTGCAAGAAGGCTTTTATAGGCCGCTCCGACAGGCTGTGATACAAAGTCGAGGCAAGGTAGAGAAAGATCAGCGTGCCGCCGAAGATCGAGAAGCTGACCACGTGCCACGCGGTGCCCAGCCGCGCCGCGCGGACGATCAGCAGCACCAGCCCGGCAATGCTCAACCCGACTCCAATCCCGTGCGATACGCTGTTGGCGATCCGTTCGCCTTTTGTAAACGATTGTAAACGTGTGTCTGTTTTATACGACATTCATTACTCCAGTATGGGTTGAAAGTGGTCGATCCGGTCGCCCGGATCAGTCGACGGACGGGGATTGTCCCTACTTTCCGGGGATACCGGTCGGCAGGGCGGGTATCTATAGCTTTATACGTGATATAAACCTGTCGAGTTGCAGTAGTGAGGATAGCAAAATAGAAACACGAAGTTAAATAGATGAGGTGATGAACCCTGGGGAAAGCACTCCATCTATCCGAAACGAGCGCAGCGAATTTACGGATAGATTACTTATTTCTCTTCGGTCACGATCAGCATCCGGCGGCGCGGCACGACCACCGCCCGGAATCCCCATATCGCGGCGAAATCGTCTTCGGCCATCCAGAACAGCTTATCGACCGGGTTCGTCCACGAGTTGATGAATCCCCAGGGCGTCGAGACGACCTCGCCGTCAGGCCCGGTCGACGTGTGATCGGGGTCGTAGGCGGCGGCGATCATCGTGTGGGCGGTGAACGGCCACGCCGTCACCGCGAGTTTGCTCAACGGGAGCAGCCCCCTTTTGGGATGATCCATCCGGATGAGGTCGGCCATTGCCCTGTTCCAGCCGACGGTCACCAGCGCCGCCGTTCGCGGCGCGGCGATGGCCTGCCTCAGGTCGTCCGCCGTCCCCGATCTGACCTTCGTCCACAGCCTGCGGCCCTGATCGCGGCCAAACCGCCGGATCAACCCCGCCGACATGCGGGGCGTGGTCGCCCAGCCGGGGAACACCCGCCGCACCGCGCCGGTGACCATCAGCACCGGCAGCGCCGGGAAGACGATCAGCGCGTGGAGCGCCGTCCAGTGGTTGGCAAACCCGATCTTCTCCTCGATCTCGTCCGCCGCAGCCGGTTCATCGCGGAACAGCGCCGCTGCCTGGGCTGCCGAAATCACACCGCAGGGGTTTTTCCGCGTCCAGCTTGCGACCTGATGTGCAGCGAGCGCCGCTTCATTCAACCTGAAGCTGTACAAACCCTGCCCCCGATTCTCCGCTCACCCCGCCAGCGCCAATCCCAGCACCGTATGCAGCAGCACGTTCCCCGCATTGATGCAGTCCTCGTCCGGCGTGAACTCGCGCGGCGAGTGGCTTGCCCCTTCGACCGACGGCACGAAGAACATCCCCGCCTGGGTGATCGCCGCCATGTTCTGCGTATCGTGACCGGCAAAGGAGGGCATATGTATGTTCGACAGTCCCAGCTTCTTACAGGCGGACTCGATTGCCGCCGTCACCTCGCGGTCGGTCAGCGCCGGTTCGTGCAGGCCGATCTGCTCGACCTCCAGGCGCAGCCCTTCGACCTCGACGACGTGGAGCGCCAGGTTGATCAGCGCCTCGCGCATCGCATCGATCACCCCCGGATCGCTGTGGCGGAACTCCAGCGCCAGCCGCGCCCGCTCCGGGACGATATTGTGCGCCCCCGGCTCGACCTCGACCGTGCCGCAGTTGCAGACGCCCTGCGGAAAACGGTTGATCACCAGCTCGCGGGCCTGCCCGACGAACGCCGCCACCCCGCGCAGCGCGTCGAGCCGCCTGTCCATCGGCGTCGTTCCGGCGTGGTCGGCCCGCCCGATGAAGTTCAGCCAGTACATCGCGATCCCGACGACGCCCGATACGATCCCGATCGCGCTGCCGCTTTCTTCGAGCCGCGTGCCCTGCTCGATGTGGCACTCGACCCACGCCTTGATCATCGACGAGTCGCGGGTGGAGGCCAGCGCCCCGGCTTTAGTCAGCCCGGCGGCGGCCAGCCGCGCCTCGAATGCCTGCGACCCGCCTTTCGGGTTGTTGAGGGTCTCCTCGTTCAGCATCCCGGTGACCGCCCGGCTGCCAAACAGCGATATCCACGTGCCTTCCTCGTCGGAGAAATCCATCGCTTCGACGTTGACCGGCAGCCCGATCCCCGCTTCTTTCAACGTCCGCACGATTTCCAATGCGGTCACCACCCCCAGTGCCCCATCATAGCGCCCGCCCTTCGGAACGCTGTCGAGATGCGAGCCGCACAGGATCGTCTGTGGGCCTGATTCGGGGTTGGCGGCAGGGAGTACGGCGCTAAGATTGCCCGCCCCGTCCTGCCGGAATTCCAACCCGGCTTTTTCGGCGCTGGCGCGGAACCAGCGCCGTGCCTCAAGATCGGCCTCGGAGAACGCCGGGCGATTGACGCCGCCGTCAGGCGTTCCACCGACAGCCGCCAGGGCTGTCATCTCGGCCAGCAGGCGATCACCGTTAATCCTCAGTTCAGAACAGTCATCTCCGGGCATTATCTTTCCCCCTTATTCGGTATTCAAGGCAGGCAAGATCGACCTGGTATTCATTGTAGTGATCTTTGCAAAAAGCCCAAAATCGAGCGTGGGAGACAGAGTATAAAGGTGAAAGATGAAAGATAAAAGTAATCTGATGCAAGCGGTGTTGACTTTCTACTCTTAACTCGGCTCAAGCAACGAATCTCCCCGTTCTGCGTAGATACATACAACAGCACGTCGATTCGGTATAATCCCTATCCAGGGCATAGTGCAGGATGGGTTCGCAAAGGTGAGTGTTATGAGCCAGACCGGTAATTCATTTGGGCGCGTTGTATCGGGAATATTGAAATCCATCGCAGCTTTCACCCGCAGGGTCGGCGACAGCCTGGACACGGTGATCGACTTTGCCTACGCGCGGGTCTTCGGCCTGCCGTTCATCGTGCTTGGCTATCGCCAGACCGGTAAGACGACCCTGCTCGAATGGCTGCGGCATGACACCGAACTGCTCGAACAGTTCGCCCCGGAGCCGACCGCTGCGGGCGGCGATGCCGTCCCCGCGTTCACGACGAAGATGAGCGCCGACGGCGGCGGGATGCGCCTGCGGCCCAAGCGTGATGTCGGCGGCGAGTATTCGATGTGGGACACCGACTGGGTCGAGTTGTTCTACGAGACGCGCCCGCGCGGGATCATTTTCCTGATCGACCACGAGAACGCCTACCAGCACAAAGACGCGCTGAACTTCGTCCTGCAAATGCTCGACGACGAGCCGCTGGCCCGCCGCTACGTCAAGATGTTCACGCTGCTGGTCAACAAGGAAGACCTGTGGTGCGATGATACCAACGTCGACGCGCTGCTCGACAATTTCCGCAACGAAATCCGGCGGCTCAAGTCCCAGTCGGAGCGATTGGGCTACGAGTACCGCATCTACCATACCAGCCTGAAAACCGGCGTCGGCGTGCGCGAGGCGATGGTCGAGTTCTTCGACGCGATCCGGCCCAGGTCACGCATAACCGGCGAGAAGCAAGAAACCCAGTGATCCGCCACCTGGTGATCGAATACCATCTGAACGGCAGCCAGCCCGGCTACCGCTACCGCCCACCGGTCGACGACTTCGACGAGCAAATGCTCAAGTCGATCTGGCGGCAGGCGATGCCGCGCGGCCAGGGTTGGAGCGCCGATGCGTATCAGGCCGCCAC
>DAOUES010000185.1:0-6092 GCA_034430335.1 Anaerolineae bacterium
AGCGCACGCGGGTTCGATACCGCCGCACCGATCTCCAACAGGCGGATGCCGTTCCCGGCGGCGATGTCCGTGAAGTGGTCGATCAGGGCCGTGCCGATCCCGTGCCCCCGGTAATCCTCGGAGACAACCAGGTTGCAGATTTCGCCGCGCTCGCTCCATCGATCTAACTGGCCGTAGGCAACCGGCTCATCGTCGATCTCGACAACCGCGCCCCAGGCCAGTCCACGCGCATTCCGACGGAGCATGTCTTTGAGACGCAGCTCGACAAACTCGACGGTCAATTCCGGCCAGCAGGTGCGATGCAGCGGCGCGGCATCGGTGGGAACAGCGGTCCGAATGGTGAGGTGTGAAGTAGTCATTGGTCGTTGGTTCTGCCGTCTTAAAGATAATGGGATTACGGGCCAAAGATACATCAAGATCGGTGCAGAATCAAAACGCGAACCCTCCGGACTGCTCCGGGGGAGATCGGGGCGATCTGTATATTGGATTCCAGGGATCAGGTTTACAGAGCACTCAGGGGACAGTTTTACGCATGAATTCTGTATGATCTGTCCAAAACATTATCTGAACGGCTATACCATGTTCCATCTTATGTTGCGCCGTCTGGCTCGTCGCTCCGCGACTGGCACTTGATTTTGACTTTTAAAACACGCTCTCAACAGTCTCCCAGGCACAACCCCAGGTCACGCGCGGTCTGCACCCAGGGATGATCCGGCGGCACGACCTTGCACTTCCCGGCCACCTTTTCGAGCGGCACCGGGACCGCCTTTTCACCCCGCGCGGCGATCATCACCCCGCCGATCCCCTCGTCGATGCACCGGGTGCAGGCCGTGCCCAGGCGGGTCGCCAGCAGCCGGTCGTAGGGAGTCGGCGTGCCGCCCCGCTGAAGGTGTCCCAGGATTGTCAGCCGCGATTCGAGCGTCGTCAGCCGTTCCAGTTCACGGGTCAGCCGCAGCGTATTGCCGGTATGCCTGGCTTCTAATTCCTCCAGTTCCTTGCGGGCCTCTTTATATGCTTTCTTATCCTTTGATTTCTTGGCCTGCTTCGCTGCTTTTCTTGCCGCCTTCAGCGCCCCGGCTGTATCGACCGACATCGACCCTTCGGCGACGGCGACGATGGAAAAACCCTTCCCGCCCCGGCTGCGCTGCCGGATCGCCTCCGCAACGTGTTCGATCTGGTAGGGAATTTCGGGGATGAGGATCACATCCGCGCCGCCAGCCAGCCCCGCGCCAAGCGACAGCCAGCCGCTGTTGTGCCCCATGATCTCGACCACGATGATCCGGTGGTGGCTGTGGGCAGTCGAGTGCAGCCGGTCGATGGCTTCGGTGGCGATGGTCATTGCCGTGTCGAAGCCAAACGAGATATCCGTTTTTGCCACGTCGTTGTCGATGGTCTTGGGCAGCGTGACGATATTCAGCCCGGCTTTCATCAGGTGGTAGGCGTTCTTGTGTGTGCCGCCCCCGCCCAGGCAGACCAGCGCGTCGAGTTGGTGCTTGTGGTAATTCTCGACGATCACGTCGGTCATGTCGAGTTCCTGCCCGCCGATTGGCATCCTGTGCGGTTTGTCGCGGCTGGTGCCGAGGATTGTCCCGCCGACCGTCAGGATGCCCGACAGGGCATCGCTGTCCAGCCACACCACGCGGTTTTCCATCAGGCCCCGGAACCCATCCTTGAACCCGACCACCTGCATGTCATACGTCCAGATCGCCGATTTTCCCACCGCGCGGATCGCCGCGTTCAGGCCGGGGCTGTCGCCGCCCGCCGTCAAAATCCCGATTGTTTTGCCCACTGGTTTGACCTCTCCGGAAAACTAAAGCCGGTGATTCGATATCTCGATCATAGCACATTTAATGGAAGAAAATTCTGGCTTCCACCCGATCCGCCCACGCCTATCCGCCACCGATCCCCTCAAAACCAAAAATTGGCGTAATTGGCGCAATTCGCGGATCGAATCCCTACTCCAAGCCTGTCAGCCCTCGCACGCGCTCCAACCCCCGATCCCCCATCTGTGGCATCTGTGAAATCTGTGGATCGAATCCTTCCCTCACCCACCCGATCCGCCCACGCCTATCCGCCACCGATCCCCTCAAAACCAAAAATTGGCGTAATTGGCGCAATTCGCGGATCGAATCCCTGCCCCAAGCCTATCCTCCAACACTCACGCTCAAATCCCAATCCCTAATCTGTGGCATCTGTGTAATCTGTGGATCGATCCCTTTTTACCGCCGGGTGATCGGGATCATAGCTGCCCTGCCGCCGCGTCGAGCAGGTTCAGCGCCTCGATCACCGTATCCCGTCTCAGGCAGACCATATCCCCCAGCATGAACGTTCGATAGCCCAGCCCCAGCAGGAACGCAATATCCGAGATGTCTGCACTGTCCGGGACGGGGTGCCCGACCAGCGATTCGCACAACCGGCTTCCGACCACCGCGTCCGGGTCGGCGTCGATGATCGTGCGCATTGCCCCGATGATCCGGTGCGGCTCGCGCACTTCCACGTACAGATCGCCCCGCGCGGCGCACAGTCTTCCGTATGCCGCTCCGTGCTTTTCGGCGAAGGCCAGCCCGCGCCGCGTTTCGATCTTGAGCATGATTTCCGCACCGGGCAGCAGCGACCGTACTTCCTCCACGTCAGACAGGCTCTCGACGTAGGAGAGCATCACCCGTTTCAAGCCGAGTTCGCCCATCGCCGCGAGATAGGTCCGGTCGACCTCAGTCAGCGTCCCGTCGATCTCCAGCGAGCCGTCGACGATGTTGATCGACTCGCCCGGCCCGATCAGGCGGCGCGGCCCCTCCATCAGGATCAGCCGGTCGCCGTCCACCGCCGCGATCCGTATTCGTTCTCTGCCGTCCGAGAGGAAAGCCTCGACCGGCGTCCTGACGCGAACCGGGTGGCTGATGCGTATTTCGGCGTACGGTGGAATCGCCGCGCCGACCACCCGTAGCTGCCGCCCCTTGAGATCGACCCACAGCGGCGGCCCAAACGCCGCCAGCCGCCTCAGCGCGTCGATGGGATCGCCCTTCAAAGGCATGACGGTGTTCAGCCGCAGCCCGCATACCAGTGGATGCGCCGCCACTTCGCCAAGAAAGTCGGCGTATGGCGGCGCGGTGACAATTGCAGATAGTTTCACAGGGAACAATTATCCAGTGACAATACTTGTTTACGCAGTAATGGGATGTTTTCAGGCAAACCAAAAACCCGTGATCCGCTCCCTCCACCTTGAGGGGGAGGGCCGGGGTGGGGGTGAAAACATCGCCATCTCAATCGGGTGTTTTGTTAAGACCCTTCATTACTTGTTACGTCAAATTAAGCGTCGTGCCGCAGAACTCGCAGCTAAACATCCCCATCGCGTCGACCGGGATCGGCGCGCCGCAGCGCGGGCACTTCATTTCGATCAGCCTGCTGACGCGGGCGACCTTCTCCTCGTTCTGGCGGGCGCGCATGTTGTTCTGGAAGTCGTCGAAATGCCCCCAGGCGCGGGCGACCAACCCCATCGCGTAGTCGACCGCTCGCTGCTCGTCTTCAATGTGGAATATTTTTTGCTTGCCGATTGCTTTCCCCCAATGCACGTCGACCGTGTCGCCTTGCCTGCCGGTTGGGCGGCGCAGGAACCATGTGTTCCACGTCTCGGCGACCTGCTGCCATGCCTGATAGGTGCTGACATCCGCGCCGACCCGGTCGCCAAGCACTCCGCTGATCTGCTTTTTGTAGACTTCAGGGTGCATGGGGGCATCGCCAAAGACGATCAGAAAGGGGACGTCGCTGGCGTTCGGAATCTCGACGTGGGTATTGACCCAGTGGGCGAACAGGCCGTAGCTCTCGGCGGCGTCGCCGCCGCCGCCTTCGCCGTACAGCGAGCCGAGAAGCTGCTCCAGGTCGAAGCCCTGGGCGAAGTCGGTTACTTGCAGCGGCCAGCGGTCTACCCGCGCATCGCCGATGGCGGCGAAACAGATCGCCAGGTCTTCCCGGTATTGTGACAGCGTGTTGAAAAGCAGCGGCAGCCGGTCGAAAATCTCGAAAGGCCAGCTTGCCATTGACCCGGTCACGTCGATGGCGACGATCAGCGGGGTGGTCGATTCGGTTTTGATGTGCTTCTTTGGATCGACGACATTTTTAATCGGCCCGCTTTTCTTTTCGTAGGTGCGCGGCCCGTAGGCGCTCGCCCGTCTGGCTGCCGCCTCCCGCCGTGAAGCCCCGCCGGGGCCGTAGCTGTAGGCTGCATCACCGTACCAACCGCTGGTGTCTCCGTCCCATGAATACATCGTTCCTCCTCATACAAGCGTTTCTAAGGCCAGCGTCTGTAATCCGAACTCACGGCGGAACCGTTCGTCGATCCGCCCTGCCTTAATATAGTCGCCGATTGATTTTGGCACCAGTTCGACCCAGCCATCACCCTGCGCCATTGCCTTACGCACCATCGTCCCGTCGACGGAGATCCGTTCTTCTTCCGGGACGAGCGCCACCGGGCGGGTGATCGGGTACTCGTCGCCCAGCAGATGGGTGACATAGGGGTTGTCCGTCACGAACAGGTCGAGCGGGCCAAACCTCTCGATAACTATCGCCCGCCAGCGTGGGATATCGTCCCGGTCGTCGAGCGGGATCAGCGTATAGTTGTCGTGATCCGCCAGCGCCAGCCGCAGCATATCGAGCGTTTCGTCGAGTGTGAACGGGTTCCGCAGGTTGTAACGATTCGCGCTCCCGATCCCGATCAGCGCGTGGTCGGCGCGTGTGCATAATGCCCGCAGCACCGGCGTGTGCCCGCGATGCACGGGCCGCCACCGCGCAATCATCCCGATCCGCCCGACGTGTTCCGGCGGTTGTTCGATCATTGGACTCATACCGCTGCCATCCAATCTACCTTATCGAACAAAGCCAACCCTGATCGCCCCCTGTGGGGGAGATGTCGCGCAGCGACAGAGGGGGTGCTCCATCACGCTTAACGCACACAATGCCCTGATCGCCCCCAAGGTTGGGGGAGATGGCCGACGAAGCCGGTCAGAGGGGGTTGGTCTTCTAATCTGTCGATAGTATACAATGCGGGTGTGAACTGTGCGCTTGCCAGCATAGCCCACCCGATTTATCCTGTGTGCCAGTGTTGAAAAACCACCTGATCCAATTGATCAAACAGACTGCGAGGTTGGGAGATGGATTTCGTATTTGATGCGTACTGCGGGTTGTACTGTGGCGGGTGCGGCCTGTTTCAGGCCACCCAGCAGGGTCGAACTGAGGAGCTCGCCGAAAAAATGGGGAGGCCGCTCGAAGATGTCACCTGCACCGGCTGTAAAACCGACATAGTTGCCGGGTGGTGTCGGCAGTGCTCGATCCGGGCCTGCGCCCGCGAAAAGGGCCTCGACTACTGCCTCGACTGCGGCGAGTTCCCCTGCCAGGACTGGATCAATTTCCACGACGCTCCCGACTGGCCCTATCACAAGCAGGCCGAGACCAACATGAGGGCGATCAAAGCCGAGGGCCTCGCCGCCTGGATCGAACAGCAGGATGCGTACTGGCGCTGCCCGTCCTGCAATGAACAGGTCGCCTGGCTGGATCGCACCTGTGAGAAATGCGGCGGCGCGGTCAACGCCTACCTTGACGCCGACTGACCGGTAAAACCACTGCAACCGGAACCGGCATCGTGCGTAAAGATTGGTAGACCCTGTGTGAAGGAGTGATCGCAATGGAACAAAAACCACGAAAGAAGTTCAACTGGGTGTTGGTTCTGATCTATGTATTGCTGTTGGGCGGCCTGATCGGGTTGACGGTCTTTCTCATCGAGGAGATTTATGTCGATGTCGCGCTGGCAATATCGCTTCTCTTTGGTCTGCTGGGTGGGATTGCCTATTCATTCCACCTCAACAAAGAGGGGATCGTCTGGCTGATCCTGACCATTCTCGAATGGATCGGGGCGCTGATCGGCCTGACGGTCTACGTCATCGAGGAAAACATCCTGGACGTGTCGCTGGCGATTGCGATGCTGTTCTTCATCGCCGCCGGGCTGCTGATTTACACCGTCTACCGCCGGGGTGATGCCGATGGCCGGTCGCTCGCCGAGGGCATCCGCTGGCGGAAGCTGGGCGTCAGCGACGATCCTGAAT
>DAOUES010000186.1:0-3333 GCA_034430335.1 Anaerolineae bacterium
CCGAGTGTCTCTGTTCCGATTGCCTGCTCGAGCTGCTCCAGGCCAGCCGCAAACTGACCCTGGTAGGTAAGCAGCGCATTGTCGAACGCATAGACACGTGCCAGCGCGTCTTCGTCGACTTTCACTGCATCAAACACGCCCGAATATCCACCGGCGGCGCTCTCGATCCTGTCGATGAACGTGCGCATCATCGTATCGATCCGCTGAATCTGTTCCATCTTGTCGATGGCCCCGGATTGTATGACCGACTGCTGAATCCGGTTGAATTCCCGCTGCTGGTCCTCGAACACCCGCACAAGGTGCTCACGCAGAATCCGATCCGCCGCCCGCCGATCCTGCTTTTCAAAGTACCCCTTGAATCCCGGTATCTTGCGAATGAGGTCTTCTACTGCACCCTGGCCTTCAGTAATCTTTTGATAAAAGTCAGCCATTTCGTTCCCCTTTCAAAGACTTATCTCGTGTTGGCTACGGCAAAAAATATTCCGTCCCACAGAATGGGCAGGCAACGGTTCCTTTTCCTACCAACTTCAACTTTCCGTTACAATGTTTGCACTCCTCCAGATTCCTGAGTTCAGCAGCATCCTCCGAATAGAGCACACCTTCATCCCAGTTGACATAACCTTCAAAGATGCCCATACCGACCAGCCGGTAAATCTGATCTCTCACCGTTTCTCTATCCGATTGCAGGTCGATCACCAGTTGGGATATCTCAACCTGACCCTTTGTCTTTACGGCGTCCAGGATCATTCGCAGGTCTTTCGATTCGGCATCGTCGACAGCTTCCCGCTTTGCCCTCGACAGCAACAAAATACCACCAGCCAACAACGGGATAACCAGCACAATACTGAGGATGACAAAGCCCAGCAATGCGGCGCTGATTGTCAGGCTTCCCTCGACATAGTATGCACCCAGCAGCACACTCCCCAGCAGCAAAACGCCAATGGCAGCGACGATCAGTATGATTCCTACGGTTTTATTCATGCATGTCTCCTATCCCTATTCCGGATTTTATCCGAATCCCGAACTGCCGCCACCGCCGCCGCCACCGCTGAAGCCGCCGCTGCTGAAACCTCCCCCACCACTCGATCCAGAATCGGACGAGGGCATACTTCTCAGCACCGATGACGTGGTGTTCAGCATCGAAACCAATCCATCCGACATACTTTGCAGCCCACCGGCAAACCCGTCGCTCATCCGCTGCAATGACGGCCCCTGGAGACCGCCCATCACCTGGCCTTCTCCTACCCCATGCCGCTGGCCCGGAACATACGGTATTCCCATTGGATAGTACCATATTGGAATCGGCGTTGTGTCAACTCGTGAGAATTTGCTGATCCATGAGTTTTCCAGCCCAAATGCAATTGCAAACGGTAGATATCGATCGAATTGATCGGCAGCCCCTTCCAGGCTTGAATAACTGTCGATCTGTTTGATATACGTTCTGAAGGCCTTCCATTTCGCAGATTCTTCACTGCCTTTTCGTGTCTTCGCAGGCATTGCCCGGCTGGCTATCACCGCAGCCAGAGATACAAGCCCTAACGATATTGGCAAACAGCAA
Source organism: Anaerolineae bacterium (assembly GCA_034430335.1). Classification (GTDB taxonomy): domain Bacteria; phylum Chloroflexota; class Anaerolineae; order Aggregatilineales; family UBA3940; genus JAFGOY01. The sequence continues at coordinate 1,559 of DAOUES010000186.1, forward strand.
AACGACTGCACGTAGTCGCTCACCAAAGCCATCCCACAGAATCCGCCTACAAACGTAAGCACAATGCCGCCAATGCCAATTGCCATCCATCGCCCGCGTACCGCTTTTGGACTTTTAGGGAACAGCTCCTCCGCTACAACCTCCTCATACAGTTCGCCTTGTATCTTGGGTATGGACGAATAAAACTTGTTTGTCAAATCGTCCAGCGTTACCTCTTTTTTCCGGCCAAAGACACTCCGCACCAGTTCGCTCTCGTAACCCCGCAACTCCCCATTAAAATCGTCACGTTTTGTGAAAGTAAAATCACGGGATTTCGTAATGCCAAAGATACTTTTCTCTTCCTCCCTCATATCGAAAACGCCGCGCCGCGCAAGGTCTACCAATGTGGCGATGATATCTTTCAGATCGGCTTTCTCGTCGATCAACGTCCCCACCACTCCCGGCGGCAAATCCGAGGGAGGCTCACTCAGATATTCGGGCACCAGCGAAACTTTGGGATCGCGTCCCTTCGATGCATACAGAAGGTAAACGCCAAGCAGCCCACCGATCAATATCAGTACACTGATCGCGCCGACGGCCAGGCTTGCAATCGGCCCCCATTTTTCATCCCACGCCTTTTGTCGCGCCGCCGCCGCATCAGCCTGCTCCTGTTCGCGTTCAAATGCGGCCTGCCATGATGGTTCGACCGGGGGAACGACGCCATGTGTAAACCGTACTCCCACCGTGAAAGTCTGGCCGTCCGCAAGCCTGCCAAAATCGTAAACAACCGTGCTGCGATCACTGCTGACCTCGTAGGTTGCACCGGCACCTTCATAGAACGGCTCGATCGCCGTATCTGCTTCCGCGCCATCCGGCAGTATTACTGTTACAGTCCCCCCTTCGACGACATAGCCTCGTGTGCCCTCAATGACAATCCAGTACAACCTGTCACCGTATTCCTCGTTGATGATGATCCCGCCATGTATGGTATAACCAACGGTGAACGTCCTGACTTCATTTTGAGCAGGTGGATAGTAATAGTTGATCGTGTATTCACTGCCGTCGAAGCTTTGCTGATAAGTCCCCGGGTTGGCCGAGCTGTCCTGCACATACTCGACTCCATCCCCGCTTACCGTCACGTCGTCGAGGCTCTCGAAATGATTGAGCGGAATCTTGCGAAAGCCGTATGTAAACGTGCCCCCGCTGAACTCCAGCTCGTAAACTTCCTCTACGCGAAATGAACCGTCTGTGTTGATCCTGATAGTCGTGTCACGGCTCAGTGCCCTGACCGACTTATCCTGCGCTGCGGCAGTTGGACTGCTCGCCAACAGCAGAACAACGCCGACCACAAACAACGCTGCTAATACTGCCCTGTTGCGGACTTTCATATACACCTCTCTGTTGAAATGTGTCTATCTATCCGGCATTATAGTCTCCTGATATGATCTGCAAAAGTCCCAATAACTGATAGGTTGCTTTTCGACCCTCACACAAGGATTGGCAATGGGCGTCAAAGACCAGGGCATCGAACATTCGAAACGCCGCTACCGGGTTTCCCCCCGAACACTGATTTTCATCACACATAAAGATAAAGTTTTGCTGTTGAAAGGCGCACCGGATAAACGCATCTGGCCGGGGAAGTACAACGGGATTGGCGGCCACGTCGAGCGGGGCGAATCTGTTCAGAGCGCCGCGCTCCGCGAGATCGCCGAGGAAACCGGGTTGACGGACGAAACCGGCACGGCGGCAGTCAGCGATCTGGCCCTGCGCGGGGTGATCAACATCGCCACCGAAGA
>DAOUES010000187.1:0-21561 GCA_034430335.1 Anaerolineae bacterium
GCGGCGCACCGATGTTCAACCCGGCGATGTTCATGCCTTCCAGCGCGGGCGTCCCGCAAACGTCGACGCTGCCGGGCGGGCTGACGTTCGCGGAAAACGGCCTGATCAGCGGCGACCTGAACTATGAATCGGACAGCGAACTCGACCTGCCGGAGAACCAGGTCGAAGGGAAGATCACCTTCGAGCAGATCGTGACAGAAGAATCGACGCCGCAGCAGCGGATGCTGCGATTGGCCCGCCGCTTCGCCGGGCAGTTCATCGGCGGGTTCCTGGCCCTGCTGCTGGTCGGCTGGCTGATGGCGAAGTTCACGCCGCGCCTGGTCGAAAAGCCGCTCGAGACGCTGCGCAAGCGCTGGGCGGCCAGTTTAGGCGTCGGGCTGCTGGCCTATTTTGCCTTCTGGTTCGTGGCATTCGTGCTGGCCGGGCTGCTCATCTTTACGCTGGTCGTCCTCAGCCGCCTGAGCATCGCCTCGCGCTTTGTCGGCGCTCTGCTGCTGATCGGCGGCGGAACGGTCACCACGTTCGTCTTTGCGGCCCGCTGGGTATCGCTGATCGTCGTCGCGCTGCTGATCGGCAGGTTGATCTACAAGACGACGACCGAGGGGAAGGAAATGCAGGCGACCGTCGCGGCGCTGGCGATTGGCCTGGCGATTCTCATGCTGGTGCTTGCCGCGCCGGTTCCCGGCTTCGGCCTGATCGGGCTGCTGGTCAGTTCGATGGGGTTGGGCGCGGTCGTGCTGGCATTCTGGCCGCGCAAGGATCAGGACGCGGGTGAACCGGCAAGGCCCAGGTCGGGGCCGGAGGCGGATGTCGCCCCGGCGGAGTAGTATCCTGACGTTTTGCAGATAGACATTTGAACACGGTGTGCTGCGCGAAAATCGCGCAGCACATTTTATTTCACGCCCACGCTCACAGCGGCTCGGCGGCGGGGAGCAGGCGATACACATCAATCGGGGCGACCTTGCCGGGGAGCGCCAGCGGATCGACCGGCTCGGCGGCGATGACTTCGCCGCTCCGGTCGACGGTCACCCGGCCCGCCAGCATTTGCCCCGACTCTGCCAGCAGGGAAAGCTGGGAAGCGATCTCGACTGCGTCGCCAAAGACGGTGACCTCGCTGCGCTGCGCGGATCGGGAATACGACACAACCGCCCGCCCGGTGTAGATTCCATAGCTGAGGGTGATATCACGGTGGATATCGGCGGGAGGCAGCGCGGCGCGGTAAGCGTCAAGCGTCCGGGCGACCTCAAGCACGGCCTTCAACGCCAGGTTGGGATGGGTGGGCTGGGCAAGCGGCGCATTGAAAACGGCGGTCAGGTGATCGCCGTCGGACTGGACGACCATCCCTTCAGAGTCGACAATCATACCGGCGATCTTCGCCAGCACATCGTTGACGGCTTCAAGCGCTTTGTCGGGGAGGTGCCGCTCGCCGACTTCGGCGAAATTGCGGACGGCGGCAACCAGGACGGTCACTTCCTGCACCTGCCCTTCCAGGCTGATCTCGCCATTTTGCAATGCCTGAAGAGTCGCCCGCGCCACGCGCGGCTGCACACGGCCCTCGAACAGACTCAGAAACTCGCGGCGTTCGCGGATTTCCACCGAGAGCTGGTAGATCGTCACCAGGATGAAAACCAGGCTGATGGTGAGAATGGGATACAGAAGACTCAACAGTATCCCCCAGGAATCGAGGAGCAGCATCGCCAGGACGAAATAGAGCAGTATCTCGCCGACGGCCAGGAGCAGTCCCAGCCAGGGGCGGGCGGTGAGCACCAGCGCGGTGATCAACCCCAGGCCGACCAGGATCAACATCTGCACCCAGGGCGCAGGCAGCCGGATGAACCGCTGCGACCAGATCGTCTCAAGGGCGTTGGCAAGCACTTCGACGCCAAACATCGGGCGGCCAGAATCGCTGACCGGGGTGAGGTACTTGTCCGGCTCGGCGGTCGCCATCACGCCGACGAGCGCGATCTTGCCGTCGAACAGGTCCGGGTCGAAATCGCCGGAAAGCACATCTTTGTAGCTGACCATGTTGAAGGTCTGATCGGTCTGGCTGGCGGGAGGCCCGGCAAAGTCGATCATCATCTCGCCATGAGCGCCGACCGGAACGGAGCGCCCGGCCATGTCGAGCGACCGGTCAAGGGGATTGGCAGGCACCGTCACATTGCCGGTCAGGTAAAGGCTGACGGCGGCCAGCGGCAGGCTCAGATAGCGTTCATCATCGACCTGGATCAGCGAGGGCATGGTGCGAATGGTGCCGTCGGGATCGTGCAGGATATTGGTATGCCCAAGCGCCGCGCCCGATTCGCGAAGCGCCGCCTGCGGCTCGACGGCGTCCTCAAAATCGACTATTCCGGGCGAGAGCAGCAGGGCATCGCCTTCGCCGAGCACCGGCTGCAAGACCGCGCCATGCTCGGCCATCGCTTCGGCCAGTTCGGGGTCATCGCCGGTCGAGGTGGCGAAGGTCACGTCGAAAGCGATCACCTTCGCGCCTGCCTCGTCAAGCCGGTGGATGAGATCGGCGTGGAGCGAACGGGGCCAGTTCTCCCAGCGGCCATACTCAGACAGGGAATCGTCGTCGATGGCGACCAGGGTGGTGATATCGCTGACATCGTAGGGCGCGAACAGGGCGTCTCTCAGAAACAGGTCCTGCGAATACAGAACACGCCAGTTGGCAAGCAGGGCAACCGCCGCGCCGACAAGGAGGCCGATCAGGAGACGCACCCAGGTCTGGAGAACCTGCGCCATGAGAGCGGCGTGCCACAGGCGTTGAATCCAGCCTTGCAGCCGCAGTTGCGGGGCTGCGTCCTCCGGCCAGTGGCCGATCCCGTCCCTGATCTCCAGGATGGCAGCCCAGAAGCGCCGGTCGCGCTGGTCGCGTTCCATCAGGAGGCGAAAAGCGGCCTCGCTCCCCAGGCGGCCAAGCAGCCGCGCCGCCCGGCGCGAGAGGCTGTGATCGGACAGGGCCAGCCCGGCCAGCTCCCGGTCGGCTTTTTCGCTGATGGCGACCGGCTGCCAGTCCTCCTGCTGCGGGAAAATCTGCTCAAGCACGGAAAGAGCATCGCCCCGAACCTTGAGGCTGTCGTGACCGACGGTAATATCCACCAGCCGTTCAAGGCCGGGCCGGGTGAACCAGTCCTTCTCCACGCCAGACTCGACGGCCAGCAGCGAGAGCAGCCGCTCGACGACAATGTCGATCTCCGATTCCATCACCCGTTTGACCACACCAATCCGGGCTTCCGGGTCACCGGCCAGCCGGTGCCACCACGCATCGAAGTGGTAGTCGTGGAGCAGAGCAGCATGGATGATATAGGCGCTCTCCTCGGAAGTCAGCGCCAGGTTGAGACGACCGGCATGCTGGTAAACCGAATCGATCAGGACAAAATGCGTCAGCCGGATCGACAGGGGTTCGCCGGGCGCGGCGCTGGCAACATGATACTTCAACAGGGCACCGGCTTCCTGAATATCCTGGGCGGGGCCGGTCAGGATCGGGATCGGCTCAGGCATCAGCGATTGGGTGCCGCCAATCGCCTTGCGGACAATGTCAAGCGCCTCCAGCGCCGAGGCAGGCCGGTCGGCGGCTTTGTAGGCCGTCAGCCTGTGGAGCGCATCGGTCACCCGGTCGGGCAGATTGGGATTGAGGTCGCAGATATCGGGCAGTTTAGCATCCGAGTCGATCTGCATCAGGGCAAGCGACGTGTCGCCATTCCAGGGGAGCTTGCCGGTAAGCATCTCGAAGAGCATCACGCCCAGCGAGTAAATGTCCGACTGTGGGGTGACCTGCTGTTTGAGATGCTGCTCCGGGGGGGCATAGGGCGCGGTGCCGTGCCCGGTATGGAGCGCGGCGGTGATATCGGGGAGCAGCCGCGCCAGGCCAAAGTCAGAAATATAGACCCGCCACAGGGTATCGATCAGGACGTTGCTCGGCTTGAGATCGCGGTGGACGATGCCGTGCGCGTGAATATAGTTAAGCGCATCGACAACCTGCGCGGCGAAACGCAGCACATCACGCGGGGGGAGCGGGCCTCTGATCAACAGATCGGCGATAGACCCGCGTGAAACGTAGCGCAGCACAAAAAGATAGTGCTGCTTGGTGCGGCCAAATTCGTAGAGGGGGAGAATATTGGGATGGGAAAGACTGGCGACGAGGTGGGCTTCTTTTTGAAGCGCCTGGTAAGCGACCGATTCGGTCGCACCGACACTGAGCGGGATCGCCCTGACGGCGACGACGCGCTCCCGCTCACGATCCCAGGCCGACCAGATATTGGCCTGCCCGCCGATGCCGATCTGCTCGAGCAGGGTGTAGGCACCAAGCAGATAGCCGGGAGTGAGCCTGTCGGCAAACTTCAGACTGTGTGTATCCATCTTGTTCTGGTCACTTTGTCTAAATCGTTGCGAACATTATACTCGTGTTGCGATGGACACAATAGTCAGGGGACTGATCATAACCGGCAGGCAATAAAAGAGAGGTGCAATGAGAATCGCAGCAATGACCACCTGCGTGGTCGACACGTTCATCTACAACAACATGGAATGCATCGGCGGGAACAGCCTCAACGTGGCGACCCAATGCCGACGGAGCGGAGTCGAGGAGGTGGCGATCATCGGCGCGGTGGGCGACGACAGGCCGGGCAGGTTGATCGAGGCGTATTTTGTGCGGGTGGGGATCGACACGAGTCACCTGCACCGCATCGCAGACGGGCGGTCATCAACAAACAAGATCGACATCGACGAGAACGGGGAGCGGTTCTTCGTGCCGGGCGCGTTCGATACGGGCGTCCGGGCCGATTTCCTGTTGAACGACGCGGACTGGGCCTTCGCCAACACCTTCGACGTGCTGGCGACGACCGAGAGCGAACCCAACTACGAGGGCGCATTGGAGCGGCTCGATCCATCGACGAAGCTGGTGGTCGACATTCACCAGATGTACAACCTTTCGATCATGGCCGAACACGCAAAACGGATCGACCTGGGGATCATCAGCGGGGGTGAGGAACAGCTCGAACAGGCACGGGAGATCGTCGAGAAGCACGGGGCATTCATCATCGTGACGCTGGGCGCGGACGGGAGCGTCGCGCTGCGGCCCGGCGAGGAGGTCTACCAGCCTGCGCTGCCGGTCGACGAGGTGGTCGATACGACCGGCTGCGGCGATGCCTTCCTGGGGGCGTTCATCGCGGCGTATTATTCGGGCGCGGATTTACAGTCGGCGCTGTTGAAGGGGGCCGAGGCCGGGGCGGAGACGCTGGGGCGAGTCGGGGCGGTGGAAGGTGGATGCAGCGGGGGTGGAGACCCCGCGTGATGTATCGAATGGTATAATGATACTATGTTCACCTTTGCACAAGGATACCAGAAATGAAAGTTATGATGCTGATTGTAGCTGATCAGGCAACTGTAGATCAGTCCACGGGCAAACTCAACCTACTTGGTGCATTTAAGCGAATCAGCGCAAAGCAGTTTCCCGCAAGGCACCCTCGAATGTCGCTAGCCCTGCTTTTGGAAGCCGAAGTGACGGACCATCATGAAGCGCGAATCTTACAGGTTGACCTGGAAGATGATGATGGAATGAAGCTGGTTCGGGTTTCGGGACCAATCAAGTTTCCGAAAACCGGTACCGGGATGCCAGGGCAGGTCAACGCGGTTCTGGAACTCAATGATGTGGTTTTCCCGCACCCCGGCTACTACCGTTTCGTTGTCTCTGTTGATGGAGAGTATATTGAGGAAACCGGAATAGAACTGGTGCAACATATTTAGCCATTGGAGTGACAAACATGCCCGATAAAGCATCCAAGCTCCTGGAGAGCATGCGAGGCTCTAAGGCTAATCGGAAGAGAGAAGACTTAATTGCCCTATACAAAGGTTTTGGCTTTGAAGTAGAATCAAGAACCAAACATGACAGAGTATGGCATCCAGATCATCCAGAATTGTACGATCACATTCCACGCCATAGGCGGCTTGCGGTAGCTTATGTGGCAAAGGCAGTAAAGCTAATTGATCGGTTGCACAGACTGCAAGAGATAGAGTCATCCGAAGAGAACGACGGATAAAGGAGCTATCTATGCCCAATTACACGGAACAGGCCAGAGAGTTGGCAAATCGTCCATATACCATGGTTGTATTCAGGGATGAGGCGACCGATGGTGATTTTATCTATTTGGCGCAGCATCCCGAAATCGAAGGTTGTATGGCTCAGGGTGAGACAATGGAGGAAGCTCAAGCGAATCTAGACGAAGTTCGCTTAGACTCCATTGAGCATCTTTTGAAACACGGCTTACCCGTTCCTGATCCGGCATGGATAGAAACCTCCACTGACGTCGACAGCGTCGAACTAGAAGACTATGAAGTGGAAGACCTTCTTGGGCGAAATAACCAGCCGGAGAACCGAGAGCCACTATTTTCAGCGTTTTTAAGAACATTGACAGTAGGTGCAGCGGGGGGTAAGAATTATTAATCCACAGATTTCACAGATATTTATCCGCTAATTACGCTAATTACGCGAATTACACGAATTACACGAATTTTTCCCTGTATGGAGTATGGCCCGTCAAAGCTTGAATCTATTTTTGAACGAGAAAGCACCTACTTCAGGCTGATCAGGTGACCATCTCCCTACGGCTCAGGCACCCGCTCTGAGACTTGCAGGGCGTTCAAGGTATAGAACGCGCCGCGTCTTAGCGACGTAAACATGACAATCCCCGCGTCACCATCGGGCACAAAGGTCAGGTGGAGGGCATGCCAGACATCGGGTAAGTAAAAGAACTGCTCCCACAGCTTTTCCCCGCTGCGGCCATCAATGCCGTAGATATTCCGATCCTCTGAGAGCGCGATGACATCCAGCACGCCATCCCCGGTGAGATCGGCCAGGATCGGCTCGTGCATCTGGTCGATCTGGGAATCGGAAACATAGGTTCCTTCGAATACCCACTGAAGAGAACCATCGCTGCCATCCAAAGCCCAGATTTCGTTGGCAGGTTCAATCCGGTCGTAGACAAAATACCCGTCGGGCCAGTACTGGTGGGCGCGGTATTCCGGCATGACAGGAAAGACGATCTCAAGCGCCGGGTCGTCGTCGATGTTCCCGACGGCAGACGCATATCGCATAAAGCCGCCGATGCCGTGCTGATCCAAGTTGATACTGCCGTCCGCCATGTGATGAACCAGCATCCCCCAGCCTTCGACGTTTGTAGACGTTTTCCAGATCAGGTTTCCATCAACATCCAGCAGATAGTAATTACAGCGGGTTCCCCAGCCCAGTTCCAATTCCCCATCGGCGTTGAAGTCGGCGACGGTCACCGAGTCGTAGCCGTAATCGGGCGTATATTCAAGCTCTGGAGGCGCATTGGCGGTTTGTTCCTCCGTTGGGCCGCTGAGATATTCCCACAGTTTATTGCCCTGGTAATCCCAGACCATCAACAACTCACGGGAGGGATTGTGAACGTGATGGTGGGTGATGATCTCCTTGAAACCGTCCCCATCCAGATCGGCGCTTGTGGGAACCGAATACATACTCCCGCCTGTTTCAACCTTCCATAACTGGTTACCCGTCGCCCCATCGATCAGGTACAGGTATCGCGGGTTGCCGTAATCGGTGATTATGATCTCGTCGTTTCCATCGGCGTCGACATCGGCGACGGTCATTCCCATTCCACCGGTTGGGGCGGGATGCTCCCACAGGATAGAACCGTCATGCCCATTTAAAACAGTGAGGTTCTGCTGCCCCTGTACGAGATTCCCGGAGGCAGAGGCAAATACGATATCAAGCTGACCGTCATTGTTCAAGTCGGCGATGACAGGTGTACTCCAGTAAAACACCGCATCGAGGGGTTTTTCCCAGAGTATGCTGCCATCCTCGATGTTGAAGACCACAATCGAGCCTTCCAGCGTGTTGGGGTCGATCCGCCCGATGACGTACTCGGCGCGACCGTCGTTGTCGAGGTCGTCGGCTACCGGGAAAAGACTCATAAAGGCGGCCCCGTCCGGGTCTTCCAATGTCCACAGGAGAGTCGGTTCTTCGAGTGACTGCCACGCGCCCACAGCGTAGGCAGCAGTGTTTTCAAGGTTATAGCGCGGGTAGGGCCAGAAGGCCGGTTCGACCGGTTCCGGGATGGGAGTCGCGGAGGGTTCAGGGCTGGGTTCTGGTGAGGGAGTTGCTGCTGCGGTTGGCACCAGAGTCTGAGTGGGTGCGCTGGCAGCCTCGATGACCGGCGTGGCTCCGGGACTGGCGCAGGCGGTCAACACAACAGTCAGTATGAGAATCGATAGGCAGGCAGTACGTAAGTTGGACATCTCTATGATCCTTTTTTGGGGGCGGGCAGCATCGGCGGCGGCAGTAAAAGAAGACAGGTTATGATCACTGTTCCAGCCCGGACAACACTGTTTTCACAACTAGTATAGCATATGGCACTTTTTGGAAACTAATGTAGAGATGCTACGAAGAAATCGCCTTCAGTGTCAGCGCGACAACCTCATCGACGGCGGCGGCGACGGCGGGCGAGAGCCTTTCACCCGCATCGAATTGATTGGCTTCGACCGAAATCAGCACCATGCGGGGGGTCAAGCCGTAGAGCGATTGGGCAGCGCCGATCAGCACGCCGGGTGTCACGTGGTGCTGGTAGGTGACCGACGATTCGGCGGGGCGGGTGATCGGCTCGACGTGGATCGCGCCGGGGATATCACCCTCACGGGCATCGATCAAAACGGTGAGCGCCGCCCGGCTGACCGGCTCGGCGAGGTCGGGGGTCAACTGCTGGGGGATCAGGATTTCCACACGCCGGGGATCGACAAGCGGAACAAGCCGGGAGGCGACGGTTGGGCCAAAGCCGTCGTCGCCTCTCAAGGGGTTGCCATAACCGATGACCAGCACGCGGGGCGGCTGGCCTCCGGGGGAGATCAACGCCTGACCTCGTCGAGCAGCTCGCCTTCGGGTCCGCGCATCTCGACATGGAGCGAAAGGCGGTCGTAGGCGTGAGTCGAGCAGCTCAGGCAGGGATCGAAGCTGCGGATCACGGCCTCGACCCGGTTGAGCATTCCTTCGTTGAGTTTGGTGCCATCGACATAGCGGCGGGCGGTCTGGAGCACGCCGCGATTCATGGCGAGATTGTTGTGGGTGGTCGAGACGACGAGGTTCGCGCCGGTGATCAAACCCGTCTCATCGACGGTGTAGTGGTGGATCAGCGTGCCGCGCGGCGCTTCGGTGACCCCGATGCCGGAGTCGACGTTGGCGTTCGCCACTGCACGCACCCGGCTGCCGAGAATGTCGGGATCGTCGAGATACTCTTCGATGCGCTCGACGGCGTGGAGACATTCGATCAGGCGGGCAAGGTGATAGTGGAACGAACTCAGGCGGTTCAAGTCCTTGAACTCGACAAGCTCCTGGTCGGCCATCGGGGTGCCCAGGCGGTCGAGGATGTTGAGACGCGCCAGCGGGCCGACTCGATAGATGCCATCCGGGTAGCCTTCCGGCAGATAGTAGGGGAACTTCAAATAGGTCCAGGGTTCGACCGCTTCGCCGATGAACTCCTGGTAGCGATTGCGGTGGAACTCGGCGACGACCCTGCCGTTCACATCGGCGAGGCGGATGCGGCCCCGGTAAATCTCGTGCCGCTCCTGGTGCTCGTCGACCAACCCCATGAACAGCGAGGGGAAATTGGCGAAGATGCGGATTTCCTCGCGGAAATCTTCAAGTGTGCGCTTGAACCAGCCGAGCGTGCGCTGGAGAATCTCGTAAGCCTCCGGGATCATGCCCAGGATTTCCTCGCGGGCCGCTTCAGAAAGCGGCTCGGCGACCCCGCCGACGACGATCCAGGTGGGGTGGAGACGCTTCCCGGCCAGCAGCTCGATGACGCGCTGCCCGAAGCGGCGCAGGCGAATGCCATCGCGGGCGATCTCCGGGTTGGAATCCATCAGGCCGAAGATGCTGCGCTTTGCCGGGTCGGAGTCCATGCCGAGCAGGAAGTCGGGCGACGACAGGTGGAAGAAAGCGAGCGCGTGGGACTGGATCAGCGAGGCGTAGTTGACGACCTCGCGCAGGCGGCGGGCGGTGCCCATCACGCGGACGGACATCACTTCCTCGCAGGCCTGGGCCGAGGCCAGCATGTGGCTGATCGTGCAGATGCCGCAGATGCGCCCCATCAGGCCGGGCATCTCGTAGAACGGTCGGCCCACGCAGATTTTCTCGAAGCCGCGAAACTGGGTGACGTGGAAGCGGGCATCGGCGACGCTGCCGGTATCGTCCAGTTGGATGGTGATCTTCGAGTGGCCCTCGATGCGGGTAACCGGATCGATGACGATTTGTTGTGTCATAGTGATTCCTCCTGGTGTTTCGCAGTACGTGTGTACGCGCTATGCGGGACGACACGCGAAACACCTAAGCAGTTGGGCGAAACAGGTAATCTGCTCTCAGATATCTATCAGCCCAACTGCACTATGCCCCTGGCCGCGTGCGTTCGGTGAGATCGGCGGGGATGCGGCCCTCAAGTAACTCGGTGATGGTGTAAAAGATCGTATCCGCCGAAGGCGGGCAGCCCTGCACAAAAACATCGACCGGCACGACTTCGTGGATCGGGACGGCTTTGGGCAGCAGGGGCGGGATCACCTCACCGGGATGCTGCGGATTTTCGGTGGCGCTGCGGATATAGGCCACATCAAGCAGTTCCTCGCGGCTGAACCTGTTGCGCATGGTCGGGATATTTCCCGCGACGGCGCAGTCACCAAGCGCGACCAGGATTCTGGTACGTGCGCGGATCATCCTGATCTTGTGCAGGTCTTCCTCGCTGCTGATTGCCCCTTCGACGATGGCAACGTCAACCTGCGCCGGGTATTCCTTCATATCGACCAGGGGACTGTAAACCACGTCGATTTTGTCGGCGATATCGATCAGGCGCTCGTCGATATCGAGCAGCGACATATGGCAGCCTGAACAGCCGTCGAGCCAGGTTGTCGCAAGCGTAACTTTGCTCATTTCTTTACCTCTCTCATCTTGGTCAGGTAGGCCAGGAATTCGGTGCGCTTGATCATCTCGCCCGCTGCCTTGCCCTTCTCGACCAGCGCCCCGGTCGGGCAGACGTTGACGCATTTGCCACAGCTTGAACAGGTCGGCGATTCGCCCCAGGGCATGGCGAAGTCGCTGATGATCTCCGAGTTTTCACCCCGGCCAAAGATATCCCAGGTGTGGGCACCTTCGATCTCGTCGCAGACACGCACGCAGCGGGTGCAGAGGATGCAGCGGTTGGCATCGACGACAAAATGCTCGTGGGTCATATCGACGCGGCGGTCGGGGTTTTGATTGGTAAAGCGGACATGATCCATGCCGAGCTTCTGGGCTTTGAACTGAAGCTCGCAGTTGCCATTCGAGACGCAGACCGCGCAGACGTGGTTGCCTTCGGCGAACAGCAGCTCGATGATCATGCGGCGGTATTTCTGAAGGCGCTCGGAGTTGGTAATCACCTCCATGCCTTCGTCAACGTAGGTGGTGCAGGCCGGGACAAGACTTCGCCAGCCGACAACTTCCACCAGACAGAGTCGACAGGCCCCCACCAGCGACAGGCCATCAAGCTGGCACAGGGTGGGGATCATGATGCCGTTCTCGCGGGCGACTTCGAGGATCGTCTCGTCTTCACGAGCGCCGACATCCTGGCCGTTGATCTTTAGAGTTTTAATCCGTGAACGTACGACTGCCATGATCAGACCTTTCTCCGGCTCTAGCTTTCGCCCGCCGGATCAGCGGCAGTGCCGCCATCGACCAGGCGCTCCAGGTATTCGTCTTCGAAATACTGCATCGTGCTGACCACCGGGTTCGGGGCGGCCTTGCCCAGCCCGCACAGGCAGGTGTTCTGCAACAGGTCGCCCAACTCGACCAGCAGGTCGAGATCGGACTGCTGCGCCTCGCCCCCGGCCACTTTGGACAGCAGATCGTACATCTGGCGGGTCCCGGCGCGGCAGGGGATGCACTTGCCGCAGGATTCGGTCATCGAGAATTCCATGAAGTAGCGGGCGACCTCGACCATCGAGGAAGAGTCGTCCATGACGATCATGCCGCCCGAACCCATGAAGGAGCCGACCTCGCGCAGCGATTCATAATCGACGGGCATGTCGAGGAACTGCTCCGGCACACAGCCGCCGGACGGCCCGCCGGTCTGGACGGCCTTGTATTTGCGGCCTTCAGGCAGCCCGCCGCCGATGTCGTAGACGATCTCGCGGAGGGTGATCCCCATCGGGACTTCGATCAGGCCGGTGTTGACGATCTGACCGGCGAGGGCAAAGACTTTGGTGCCCTTGCTCTTGTCGGTGCCGATTGCGGCGAACCAGTCACCGCCGTTGCGGATGATCGGGGCGACGTTGGCGAAGGTCTCGACGTTGTTGATCAGGGTCGGCTGCCCCCACAGGCCATAATCGGCGGGATAAGGTGGCCGGGGACGCGGCACGCCGCGCCTGCCTTCAATCGAGGCGATCAGGGCGGTTTCTTCGCCGCAGACGAAGGCCCCTGCCCCAAGACGAAGCTCGATGGAAAAATCGAAGGTGGTGCCGAAGACACCGCTGCCGAGAATGCCCGCCCAACGCGCCTGCTTGATCGCCAGCTCGAGGCGCTCGACGGCGAGCGGGTATTCGGCGCGGACGTAGATATAGCCCCTGTTCGCCCCGACCGCGTAACCGGCAATCGCCATACCTTCGATCACCCGGTGGGGATCGCTCTCAAGGACACTGCGATCCATGAACGCGCCGGGATCGCCCTCGTCGGCGTTGCAGATCACGTACTTGGTTTCGCTTTCCGCTTTGGCGACCGTCACCCACTTAAGGCCGGAGGGATAGCCGCCGCCGCCGCGACCGCGCAGGCCGCTTCTGGTCACCACGTCGATCACTTCCGCAGGGGTCATCTCGGTCAGCGCCTTGTGCAGCGCCAGATAACCACCGGCGGCGATATATTCGGTGATCGCTTCGGGGTCGATGATACCGCAGTTCTCCAGCACGATCTTCTGCTGGCGCTCGAAGAAGGGGATATCCTGGGGGAGGATCAATTCTTCGACCGGACCTTTTTCGAGGCTGTCGAGGATCGCCGGGACATCGTCGACGGTGACGCGCTGGTAGACGATCCCGGCAGGGTCGACGCGGACGAGCGGCCCGGCGGCGCACAGTCCCATGCAGCCGACTCCCTTGACCTGCACCTCGTCTTCGAGACCGCGCGCCTCGACTCCGGCGATCAGCGCATCGCGGACGGCGTCGCTGTTCTGGGAGATGCAGCCCGCCGCCACGCAGATACAAATCTGGTATTTGTACTGCTGCTCCTGCTCCTTAGTGGCTTCGGCGACGTTGACGAGATCGTCGAGCGAAGCCACCGAGATTCGTTGACTAGTTTTCTTCATCGCCATTGCCTTCATCCTCTTCTGCCAGCCAGTTATCCAGGCGTTCGTGCAATAGATCGGGCGTCATGCTGCCCTCGACTTCGCCGTCGAAAACGGCGGCGGGGGCAAGGCCGCAGGCACCGATGCAGCGAACGGTCAGCAGCGATACCCTGCCATCGGGCGTCGTCTCGCCATCTTTGAGGCCGTAGTGCGCTTCGATGTCGTCCAGAAGCGCTTTCGACCCCTTGATGTGGCAGGCGGTGCCGGTGCAGACCGAGCAGGTATGCCTGCCCTGGGGCTTCATCTGGAAGTAGTGATAGAAGGTCACCACGCCATATATCTGGCTGGGCGATACGGGCAGCCTTTCGGCCACGAACTTGAGCGCCTCACGGTCGATATAGCCAAATACGCCCTGCACAGTATGCAGCGTTTCGATGAGCGCATCGGGCCGGTAGCCGTTCTTGCGCATGGTCGCCTCGACAAGTTTCCAGCGCTTATCGGCGGTGCTTGTTTCGGCTGTTGCCTGAGCAGGCATACCAATTCTCCTCTGCTGTTTCAGTAACCGGGTCGAAACCCGGCCAGGTCAATCGGGGCGGCTCGACTGCCGCCCAATTATGCAATGTCAAGAAAGACGACTACCCGCGAAGATAGAATTTCACGGGTAATACGAGATAGATAGTATTATATTTCACCCAATCCGCAGAGGGAAATGTATCACTAAGCTGCGGTGACTATCGTCACCATTTGTGAAAAAAGGCACAAATAAACATTGGGACGTACAAAAGTCGGGTCTTGATTGAGTGGCAGGTTCAACGATTGGCTGAAAGCTTGTAAGTCAGGCGATGGTTGCGCAATGGACTTGAGCATGAGGGCACCTCTCAGAACAGGATTGGTCTATTCATAGCAGCCTCATTTCTTTTATGCTCAAAATTCAGATATACTGACGAAAGTCCAGCGAATCAGAACATCATCAAGGGAGTAGAAAAGTGAATGGCAAACCTCAAAATCCCTAACCACCACCTGAGGTGGTGGCTTCTCCGGGATTTTGTCCCTTCGGCTCCGGCCATTCCTCCCCCACCACAGGTGGGGGCTTCCTGGAAATGGAGTGAAGCAATTACGTCCTTTGCAGGTTTCCTGTCTTTTCATAGCAGTCTGCCTCTTGAGTGGCTGCGGTGTAGGCCAAGATCAGCCGGAAGCTGAACGCGACTATTGGCCGACAGATGGCTGGCAGGAGGCCACACCCGAAGAAGCAGGAATGGATCCCGATCTCCTTTCAGAATTCAATCAACATATCGAAGAAAACATGCCCCAGGTATTGAGTGTCTTGATTGTGCGAGACGGCTACCTGGTTTTTCAATATTATCAAGATTCGTTTTATATAGAGAGTCCTCGCTCTATTCAGTCGGCAACAAAGAGCTTCACCTCTGCTCTGATAGGGATTGCGCTCCGGGAAGGGTATTTGAGCAGTCTCGACCAGAAGGTTATCGACTTTTTCCCTGAATACGATTCGACGGACATCGACCCCCGGATGAGAGAGGTAACGATCAGGCATCTGCTGACCATGACAGCCGGATTTTCATACGCGAACCCTACCAGCCGGGTGCTGATTGAGGACAAATTTCAGGAAGGAATGAAAAGTGAGCCGGGGCAGAGTTTTGAATATGATGGTGGAGCGACCCAGCTTTTATCGGCCATCCTGACCAAGACTACCGGTATGACCGCCCTGGAATTTGCCAACGAAACTCTTTTTGGGCCATTGGGAATCTCAAATATGTATTGGAGCGAGGACGATGAGGGTTACAGTAATGGTGCTTATGGCCTGATAATGATACCCGGCGAGATGGCGAAATTTGGATATCTCTATTTGAATGACGGTGTCTGGGATGGTGAGCAGATTATCCCTCTTGATTATCTTCAATAATTGGCACCAATACAACCCCTGTCACTCTGCCCTCTGCCGGGCGGCGCTCTCTCCCTCGCCGCCGCTGCATCCTCTGCCCATTCCCCGCCCAAATCGCTTCCCAATCAAATCTTAATAATTCCTGAACAACTTTTTTCTATAGTGACGTTCGCAGCGTGTACGGCGCTGTTGACCCTTCAATGAACCGAGGAAAAAGAACGTTATGAATGAGAGTTCCACAGTCGCCGCCTTGATCGAGGCCAACGGCTATGTCGAGGATGACGCTGAGATCCAGGAACAGGAAAGCCCACCGAATGGCCGTTCCCCCCTTCAACTGCTGATCGGCGTGATCTTCCGGCCCCGCGAAACCTTCGAAGCCCTCCGCGACCGGGAAAAGCGCGCCTGGTGGCTGCCTTTTGTGGTCACCCTGGTCGGCGTGCTGCTCCTGGCAGTCGCCGAGAACGCGGTCCAGCAGGCGATGATCGCCAATATGCCCGCCGAATTCCAGGCAGTGGCCGAGGGTACCAGCAGCGCCCTCACCATTCTCGGCCAGTTTGCGCTCGGCGCAGTCACCGTTCTCCTCGGCTACTTTCTGGCTGCCGGGGTGCTCTTCGGCGGCGGCCTGATCCTCGGCGGTAAGTCCACCTGGAAACAGGCGCTGGGCGTCGCTGCCTGGTCGAGCGTTCCGCTGGCCGTTCGCCGTTTTGTGCAGGCGATTGCCAGCTTTGCCACCGGTGGGTATCCCGTCTCCGGTTTCAGCGGCGCATTTACGATGGCCGAAGCGGCTGAACGGTCGACGCTCTACACTTTGTTGAGCAAACTCGATGTCTATCTCGTCTGGAGCCTGCTGCTGTTTGGCATCGGCACGGCGGTGACCACCCGCTTGAAGAAAAGCAAGCCGCTGATCATCGTTCTGATCTACGTCCTGATCGGCATCCTGCTTGTCCTGGCGATGAACGCCGCTTCCGGCCTCGTGTCCGGGCTTGTCGGCGGCAGCAGCACCGGCGGCCCCGGCATGGGGATGGGAATGGGTGGCGGCGGGGGGCCTCGTTAGCGATGGCCTTTATTTCTGTCACCGGTTTGAAACGCCACTTCATGATGGGTGACACGCTGGTCAGGGCGCTCGACGGCGTCGACCTGTCCGTCGAGCAGGGCGAGTTCCTCTGCCTGATGGGGCCAAGCGGCTCCGGCAAGAGCACGCTGCTCAACATGCTCGGCGGCCTCGATACCCCCGACGCGGGCACGGTGATCATCGACGACCAGGAGATTTCCGCCCTCGATTCGAACGGGCTGGCGATCTATCGCCAGAAGAAGGTCGGCTTTATTTTCCAGTCCTTCAACCTGATCACCTCCATGACTGCGCTCCAGAACGTCGAATTCCCGATGATCTTTTCCGGCGTCGCCCCTGATGCGCGCCGCACGCGGGCCGCTCGCCTGCTCACGGCGCTGGGTCTCGGCGACCGCATGGATCACAAACCGACCGAGCTTTCGGGCGGCCAGCAGCAGCGGGTCGCCATTGCGCGGGGGCTGGTCAACCAGCCGGTGATCATGTTCTGTGATGAGCCGACCGGCAACCTCGACTCGAAAACCGGCATGGAGATTCTCGACATGCTCGCCGGGTTGAACCGGAGCGGGCAGACGCTTGTCGTCGTCACCCACGACCCGCGTGTCGCCGATTACGCCACCCGCACTGTCCAGATGCTCGACGGCCTGATCGTCTCCGACAACGGCAATGGGCATAAACAATGATAGTAACCACCACTCCCCGAAGAATATGATGTCCCCCTTTGCTAAGGGGGGACTGCTTCTCGCTTGAGCGAGAAGCAGGGGGGTGATCGGAAATAATTGCAAATGATCATAAGCCAGAAGTCAGCATAAACAACCGGGCGGGGACTAAACTTGATCAGGCGTCCCCCGCCAGGGTTGGACAATGGTCACCCTTAGCCCGGTGCTTCAGCGCCGGGAATGAAGAAGAACAAGGAACAACGCTATGCCGAAAAGCGGTAAAACGATAAAACTTTTGATCCTCATCACCCTACTGACGACGCTTGCTCTCACCGGCGTCTCCGGGCCGGTCCTGGCCCAGGGCGTTGAACCGTCATTCCAGGTCGTCGACTGGTCGACCAATCCCGCAACGCTCCAGCGCGGCTCCCAGTTCGACCTCACCGTGACCATCGAAAACGTCGGCAGCGAAGACGCCGAAGCCGTGTCGATCTCCATCGGCACCGGGAACAATTTCGTCGGCATCTCGCCCAGCGGCATCATCGGCGGGATCGACAGGGACGACAACGGCACCTTCACGCTGCGCGGCGCGGTCGTCAGCACGATCACCTCCGGCTACTACTCGATCCCCATCACAGTCGATTTTATCTCCGACAAAGACGGCACGGCGGGCACCGATGCGCTCAGTATCGGCGTTTACGTTCAAGGCTCGACTGCCGGGGACGAGGGTCTGGCGTCGTTCACCGTCACCGATTGGACTGCCAACCCCGAAAACCTTTATCGGGGCCTGGAGTTTGATCTCACCTTTACCCTGACCAACGTCGGCACCTGGGATGCGGAAGACATCGTCGTCGAGGTTGGGTCGAGCAGCAGCTTCATTGGCCGCTCGGTCAGCCCGATGATCGAACGCCTCCAGATTGGTCAATCAGCAGTCGTCACCGTGAAGGCCGGTGTCGCCAGTGAGATCACCACCGGGTTTATGGATTTGCCGCTGGAGATCAGCTTCAACCATCCGGGATCGACCGGCCCGCAGGCGATGACCGAGACCAAGAACGTCGGTCTCTACGCGGTCGGTAAAGCGCCCAGCCTGGGCACCATCACCGGGCGTCCGCAGATCGTGATCGAAGACTCGACTGTCACTGCCGGGGCGGGCGATCTCCTGCTGACTCTCACCCTGCGCAATACCGGCGATCTCCCCGCTAAGGACGTGATCGTCAACCTGGAAAGCAGCGACTATTTCAGCCCCACCGACGGCAGTTCGGCGGTCGCGGTCGATGCCCCGATTGGCATTGGCGAATCGGCGACGGTCGCCATCCCATTGACGATTATCAGCTCCGTCGACCAGCGTGTAACCCAGGAATTTACTATCGACTTTGGCGATTACGCGGGCAGCTATTACAGCGATTCTCAGCGCGTCCTGCTTTCGGTGGGTGATGCCGCCACCGACACACCTCATCTCCTGATCAGCACTTTCTCTACCGTCCCCGCGCCGATCACCCCCGGCCTGACCTATCAACTTGATCTCCAGCTTCAGAATGTCGGTGGCGGCCCTGCGCGTGATGTCTTTGTCCGTCTTGGCGAAGACGCCGGTTCGCTCAGTCCGCTGGGTATGGTCAACGGCACCAATGTCCAGTACCTCGACCGGATCGAGGGTGGGGCGATCCTCCCGGTCAGTTTCACGATGGCCGTCGACGGTGGGGCCGATCCCGGCCTGGTCACCATCGACGTGGCGCTGGAATACGATGACATCTACGGCGTCGCCCAGGAAGAATCCCAGGCGATCAGCCTCCAGGTGGTCGATGCGCCCTACTTCGACATCCAGTTCTATGAGGCGCTCCCTGAGAAGGTCGTCGTCGGCGATCTCGTCACCCTGCCCATCGAGGTGATCAACATCGGCGAGACGGAGATCAACGTCAGCACGATGGAAGTCACCAGCAACTACTTCGCCATTTCCGAGGGCACTACCTATATCGGTTCGCTCGACGGCGGCACGTCGGGCAGCCAGTCCTTCGAAGCGCAGGCCGCCCAGGTTGGAACCGCCACCGTGACCGTCACCGTCAACTACCTCGATGACTTCCAGCGGTCGCAGCAGGTGATCAAAACCTTCACCATCGAAATCGAAGGCGAGGAGGTCACCAGCGACGGCACAGGCACATCAGGTACGCCGGGCCAGGGTAGTTTCCCCGATATCCAGATGACCTTTGGCCAGCGCTTGCTGAACGGGCTGCTCGGCTTCTTTGGTATCGCCACCCAGTCGCCGGGCGGCATGGGCGGCGGTGGGGCCATGCCGGGCGGTGCCGCCCCTGCTGATATGGGGCAGGGAGCAGCGCAGTGAGCTTCCGAGACCTGATCGGACTGGTTCTGCTCAACCTGAACCGCATGCGCTCCCGCGTGGTGATGACCGCGATGGGCGTGGTGGTTGGGACGGCGGCGATTGTCGTCCTGATCTCTCTCGCTTCCGGCCTGCAGGCCAGCACCGTCCAGAATTTCGAGAGCTTCGGCTCGCTGAACCAGATCACCGTCTTTTCCAGTTCGCGCATGGGCGGGGATTCTTCTGCCGAGGGCCTGACCGCCGATGCCCTCGACGATCTGGCTTCCATCGATGGTGTGGTAGCCATCACCCCCTACGAGAGTCTCAACGGGGGATCGCTGAGTTACAACCGCCTGTCCGGGTATGCCTCGATCTACGGGATCGATCCTGACGTCATCGACAATATGGATTTTGTGATGGCGGAGGGCGACGACAACATCGGCAATTACACGGTGATCGTCGGCAGCGATGTCGGCTCCCGCTTCTCGGAAGACGGCGATTCTGGAGGGGGCGGCGGCTTTGGCCCGATGATGATGATGGGCGGCGGCGAGGAAGACAGCGCGGATACCGCAGATGCCATCGACCTGATGGGCAAGACCATCACGCTCGAGCTGACCCGCCGTAACGATGATGGAGATGAAGAAACCCACAAAGTCCGGCTCCGCGTCGGCGGCGTGATCGAGTCTTCGGGCGGGCAGGAAGACTACAACCTCTATATGAGTATTGATGACGTGGAAGACCTGACCGCCTGGAAAAATGGCGAGCGCCCCGATTGGGAGGACGAAGGCTATTCCCAGGCGATTGTGATCGCCGAGCAGGACGCCGAAGTCACCCTCGAAGTCACCGACGAGATCGAAAACCGGGGCTACTTCGCTATGTCGACTACCTCCGTCGTCGAGGCGTTGAACAGCACCTTCATGATCATTGAGGCGGTTCTGGGCGGTGTCGCCTCGATTGCGCTCTTTGTCGCCGCCATTGGCATCGCCAATACCATGATCATGTCGGTGCTGGAACGCACCCGCGAGGTCGGCCTGATGAAAGCGGTCGGCGCGACCAACCGCGATGTGCTGTCGGTGTTCCTTACCGAGGCAGCGTTCATTGGCCTGATCGGTGGAATCGCCGGGATCATCCTGGGGATGGCCGGGGCGCAGGTCATTGACGTGTTCGCCGCCAGCTACCTCGCTTCCAGCGGGTCGGATATCACCAGCGTGGTCGTCACACCGCTCTGGCTTCCCATCGGCGCGATGATCTTCTCCGTCCTGATCGGCCTCGGTGCCGGGATTTACCCGGCTTTCCGCGCCGTCCAGCTCGACCCGGTCATGGCTCTGAAATACGAATAGTGCTCTGTTAACCCGAATTTTGAACAACTTGTCTTCGAGGTCACAAACCCCGAGCCCACCTGTAGGTGCGACGCATTTCGTCGCCTGTCCCTTGTGGGTACCCCGGCAGCCGGTCGACCGGCTGCCGTCTTTAAGGCATTTTTTGCTGACCTGTTTACTTACCAGTCTCGTCAGCAGAGGCGCGGCATTTTTGCCGCCCCAGGAACTACCGCCGCTGGCTCGAAAAGGAGATCAGCGCTAGGGGCAGCCCTTGTGGTCGCCCGTATGGACCTTACACGAAAGGACTGGTAATGATGAACAAGAAAACATTTTCGCTGATAAGCATACTGGTTATCATGTCTGCCCTGCTCGTTAGCTGTTCCATCTCGAGCGGGGACACCCCGGTCGAAGAAGCCGCTGCCCCGGTCGCCGAAGCCCCGGCTGATACGGCTGAAAGTACCCCGGTCGAAGGCGGCGCTGATGCTCCCGCCCCCGCCGAACCGTCCGAAGGGACGATGTTTTTTGGCGCGGGGAATGCGGTCGGGCAGTTGGCGATAGGTACCCTCTATTTGCAGGATACCGGTACGCCGGTCACACCGAAGCAGGCGGCGGTGCTGCTTCCGCTCTGGGAACAGGTAAGAGAGGCCATGTCCCAGGAGGAATACGACCAGGCCGCCGTCGACGGCCTCACCGCGCAGATCGAAGCCGGGATGACCGACGAGCAGCTTGCTGCTGTCGCGGCGCTGGATCAGGACACGCTGTCGGCCTGGATGCAGGAGTTGGGTAGTATGCCCGGCTTTGCCGAAGGCCAGCGCCCCGATGGTCAAACGCCGCCTGCTGAGGGCGAGCGCCCTGAAGGAATGGCTGAAAGCACGCCTCCCCAGGGCGGAATGCCCGGTGATGGCACGCCCCCCGCAGGCATGGCCGAAGGGACTCCACAGGCTCCCGGTGAGGGGGGAATGGGTCCTGGTGGTCAGCCCG
>DAOUES010000188.1:0-33983 GCA_034430335.1 Anaerolineae bacterium
CCCAGGACAAGGGCTACGCGGAAGCCGATCCAACCGGCGACGTAGAAGGGTTCGACGCTGCCGGGAAAGTCGTGATCCTGAGCAACCTGCTGATGGGCACCGAAATCGGCATGGACGACATTGAACGTTCCGGGATCACCCACCTGACTCCTGAAGACATCCGTAATGCGAAGATCGACGACCGGCGCTGGAAATTGATCGGGGCCGTCGAGAAAGACGGGGAAAAAGTCACCGCCAGTGTACAGCCGGTGCCGCTGCCGGTGAGCCACCCGCTGGCGACCATCGGCGGGGCGACCAACGCAGTCACGTTCAGCACCGACCTGCTTGGCGATATCACCCTGGCCGGGCCGGGCGCAGGCCGCCGGGAAACAGGCTACGCGCTGATCGCTGACCTGATCGCCATCTACAACAAGGCATAAAACACGAGCGCCCTGGATCGTCGGGGCGTTCGACATTCATATCACTGGCGTATCCGGCTGCTAATCGATCACCGCATTCGCCTCGATCACCTGCCCGTAGTATTTTGCACTGGATTTCAAAATCCGCTGCTGGGTTTCGAAGTCCACATGGATCAGGCCAAACCGTTTGCTTAACCCGCGCGACCACTCGAAGTTATCCATCAGCGACCAGACAAAATACCCTTTGAGCGGGATTCCGGCGGCGACTGCCCGCGCAGCCTGGGCAAGATGCGTTTTGAAGTAATCCACCCGCCGGGGATCGTCGATCTTTCCATCTGGCCCAACCTCATCCACGAAGGCGGCTCCATTCTCGGAGACGTAGATCGCCGGGAAGTTATAGTCGAAATGCAGACGCCCCAGTAGGTTGTAAAGCCCTTCGGGGTAGACCTCCCAGCCCATTTCTGTGAAATCGTTGACCGGGAATACCGTCCGAGGCAGGTTCTCCTCTTCGGGGATTTCCGTGCTGCGGATGATTTGCCGGGCGTAGTAGTTGATGCCGATGAAATCGACCGGAGCCGAGATGATTTCCAGATCGCCTTCTTGCACAAAGTCCATTGAACTGTCATACAATTCGACCATATCCGCCGGATAGCCACGTCCGGCAATCGGGTCGATGTACCAGCGGATGAACTCACCGTCGGACAGATAAGCAGCTTTGCGGTCGGCCATGCTGGGGGAGGCCGGGACGCTCCTTTGAAGGTTGTAAACGATCCCTACTTCTGCACCATCCACCAATTCGCGGATGATCGGCACGGCCAGGCCATGACTCAGCAGCACGTGATGGGATACGGCCAGCGCATCTTCCTGATTCTTCCGTCCCGGCGCAAACTCCCCGATTCGATAGCCAAGATCGGAGACTACCCAGGGTTCGTTGTGAGTCATCCAGTGCTTGACCCGGTCGCCAAGCGCCGAAACTACCACACCGGTATATTCGGCAAACGCTTCCGCCGTCGAGCGGACAGGCCACCCGCCTTCGTCTTCAAGGGTCTGCGGCAGGTCCCAGTGATACAACGTCAGGTAGGGGATGATGCCCGCTTCGAGCAACCCATCGACCAGACGGCTGTAGAAGTCAAGCCCGGCCTGGTTCACCTGTCCCCGCCCCGCCGGGAGAATACGCGGCCACGCCACTGAAAACCGGTACGCTTTCAGACCGATCTCCTTCATCAGCGCAATATCATCACGCCAGCGATGATAATGATCGTTGGCGATATCGCCGTTCGTGCCATCATCGATCTTGCCCGGCGTATGGCTGAATCGATCCCAGATCGACTCCCCCTTGCCGTCTTCATTCCACGCACCTTCAATCTGATACGCAGAAGTTGCCGCACCCCAGATAAAGTCTTCAGGGAATTCCCACTTTGTCATCAAAACGCTCCATTGTATGGACGTAAACCGAGGGATTTGTATCAAAGGGTCTTTTGTTTTTCACACAATTACTGGTTTTCACATAAAATAACTATCGATCTACTCTGTGACACGATGATACCATCTCAGGCACACTTATGAGTAAATTACATTGGGTGGCGCTCATTTCATCAGCGCGTATCGGCGGGACACTGGCTACCCGGTTATTAAGGCACTTTGGGAGCCTGGAAGCGGTCTTCGCTGCCGACGCTGCCGACCTGATGCAGGTTCAAGGCATCGGGCAGAACACCGCCAATGCGATAAAACGAGCTGACCTTACATCGGTTCAAGATATGCTCGAACGCCTGGGCGAAGCCGGTATCGAAGCAGTTACCTGGGAAGAACCTGTCTACCCGCAAAACCTGTTGTGCATCCCCGATGCGCCGCCGGCGCTTTTTGTCCGGGGGGAACTTCGCAAAGAAGATGCAAGGGCCATCGCCATCGTTGGCACTCGACAACCGGCACAGGAAGCATTGACGCTGGCGGAGCATCTTGCTTTCGGGCTGGCTCAACGCGGCTGGATCATCGTCAGCGGGCTGGCTGTCGGCATCGACACTGCCGCCCATTCCGGCGCATTGAAGGCGGGGGGCCGGACGCTGGCCGTGTTAGGATCGGGCATCCAGAATATCTACCCAAGAAGGAACAGGCCCCTCGCCGAATCGATCATCGACAGTGGGGCGCTGCTGTCGGAAGTGCTCCCCGATGCGCCCGTCAGCCGCCAGGGATTGATCGCCCGCAACCGGATCACCAGTGGGTTGAGCCGCGCCGTTTTCGTCGTTCAATCGACCGAGGACAGCGGCAGCATCAACACCGCGCGGAGGGCCAGGAAGCAGGGACGCGCCCTATACGTGATCGACGATGGCACCCCTTCCCACGATCAACTGCTGGCAATAAACGCCACTGCGCTTCAAACCGGGCAAATTGATTGGAACAGCCTATCCGATGAGTTGGACAGACTCGAAGTCAAACCGGTGGAGAATCACGCCGACGGTTCACAGCCCAGGCTGCTATGAGAACTCCGGTATCCAGGCCCCTGTCGCAAGGAGCAGATCGGAAAACGCATCGCGGGGACTGACCCCTTCGACCGGCGGGAGATGTCGGTGGACGGCCTCGGTCTTGCGCAACAACTGCTCGAAGGTTTCGCCGGGGTGGTGCCGCTGAAACAGCGCATGCTGGCTGACATGGCAGCGGGCCGCTTCTGCTTTGGCATCCAGCCAGGGGCCAATATCAACTGCCAGGTGCGCCGGGTTGCTGTCGTTCCAGAGTTGATCGTCGACTCCCGGCACTTTCGCCGCGAAGGAGTAGAACAGGATTCCGCTGCCCTCCCGCTCGACGGCGGCTTTGGCCGCTTCATGCACCAGCCGGTGGGCCGGGTGCCCGTACTCGCCATCGGAGCCGTGCGCCAGCACGACCTCTGCTTCCACCTGACGGATGACACGCCGGATTTCACCGACAAGTGTGTCGAAATCCGCCTCGAACGGATACAACTCTTCGTCAGGTCCAACCAGCGGATCGACATAATCCAGAATGTAGACGCTGGTCGCCCCTAACTGTTCCGCCGCGCAGTAGAGTTCCTGTTCGCGAACCGCACCTAACTCCGAACGCTCACAGACCGGCGGTTCACCCATTTCCCCGCCTTCACCCCGTGTGGCACAGAGAATATGAACGCCGACTCCATACGCGCTCAAAAGAGCCAGAATCCCACCGGTTAGCATTGTCTCATCGTCGGGATGCGCACCAACCATTAAAACCGATTTCATGTCACTTCCTGTATCGCCTGTTCAAAATTATCGTTTGTCGTGAGAATAGCACACACGTCTCTACCGAATCAAAAAGCCAGGCGGCGAACCTGGCTTTTGTCGGTTTGATGTCCCGCCTTGTTAAGCGGAAAGCAGCTTATTCCATATCCTCGACAATGTTCGAGAACACGCTGCCGATGGCCGGGCCAAACAGCGCCGGCGCAAGCACCGAGAGCAGGCAGCCTACGATGACGCACAGCACGGTCAGCCCACCAACAACGATCAGGATGATTGCCCAGGTGGGCAGTTTCTTCTTATCCTCGGATGGCATCATTGGCGCATCTGCAAGCCGCAGCATCACAAGGTTGATCAGGTACCGAACGAACAAAATGCCCCAAGTCTTCATTGTTGTATTCTCCTCACTTATCAGCGATGATTGAACTCGAATGCATCATACATTAGCCCTGTTAGCTGGTCAAGCTCGGCAGGCCGGTATAATCACTCGACGGGGAAACACCAGGGAAGGATTATGAACACGGATACCCTGCTCTATAACGGGCGAATCTATACCCAGCAGCCTGATCGCCCCTGGGCGTCGGCGCTTGCCATCCGTGATAGCCGGATCGCCGCACTGGGTAACAACAACGAGCTTCGCCCTTTGCTGGCCCCCGGCGGCGAAGCGTTCGATCTGGAACAGCGCCTCGTGATCCCCGGTCTGGTCGATGCCCATGCACATCTCGCGTGGTACGCCAATTTTTTACACGATGTCGACCTGACGCGGGCATCGTCGGCACACCACGCCGCCGAACTGGTCGCCGAACGCGCCCGGCAGACGCCTCCTGGCGAATGGGTGCAGGGGCGCGGCTGGTCACAGGAACGCTGGCCCGAACACACCTTCCCGACCGCCGCCGATCTCGACGTCCACGTCCCCGATCACCCCGCTGCCCTCGATGCACAGTCGGGCCACGCGCTGTGGGTCAACAGCCTGGCGCTGGAGCAGGCGAACGTCACCGCCAATACCCCCGATCCGCCCGGCGGCAGGATCGTACGGGACGAATCGGGTAGGCCGACCGGACTCCTCCTCGAAAACGCAATGGGACTGGTCACCCGCGTCATTCCCCGGCCAACGCCGGAGCAGATGCTCGGCAGAATGAAAGCGGCCCTCGACCATGCGAACCGGGCAGGGCTGACCGGCGTCCACGATTTCGACGGGGCGCTGGCCTTCCAGGTTTTCCAGATGCTCAAAATGGCGGGCGATCTTTCCCTGCGCATCGTAAAAAACATCCCGGTCGACCTGCTCGATCAGGCAGCGGCGCTTGGTTTGCGCTGGGGATTTGGCGACGATCTCCTGCGCATCGGCGGGGTCAAGCAGTTCGCCGACGGCGCGCTCGGATCGCGCACCGCCTGGATGCTGGCCCCGTTCGAAGACGATCCAACCAACCTGGGGATCAGCACCACCGATCCGCAAACACTGCTCGAAAATGCCCGCCGGGCCAGCATCGCCGGGCTGCCATCGGCGATCCACGCCATCGGCGACCGGGCGGTCCGGGAAGTGCTCGATATCTACGAGATACTGCGGCGAGAGGAAGCCGCGCGGGGCATTTCGCCCGGCCAGATGCCGCACCGGATCGAGCACGTGCAACTCATCCACCCCGACGACATCCCCCGGCTGGCCGAACTGGGGATCATCGCCTCGATGCAGCCCGTCCACGCCCCATCCGACATGGAAATGGCCGACCGCTACTGGGGGGATCGCGCCGACCATGCCTACGACTGGCGCAGCCAGATCGACGCGGGGACGGTGCTCACCTTTGGCAGTGATGCCCCGGTCGAACCTATCGAGCCGCTTGCCAATATCCAGGCGGCGGTCACCCGCCGCCGCAGAGACGGCGCGCCGGGGCCATCGGGATGGCGCTCCGGGCCGGGTGGCCGCGCCCGGCTGACCGTCGAAGAGACCCTGCACGGGTTCACCACCGGCCCGGCCATCGCTGCCGGGATGGAAGATCGCTGCGGGCGGCTGGTCCCCGGATACCTGGCCGACCTGGTCGTGCTGGGTCAGGACATTTTCACCTGCGATCCGATGACAATCGGCGAAACGGACGTGCTGGCGGTGATGGTCGGCGGGCGCTGGGTATTCAATGACATGTAGTGGGTATTGTTCCAGGCGATTTGACTGTAGAATACAGGTGTTGATTCCACATAGACGCAAACGGAGGCGCAATGACCACAGCATTTCCTCCTCCCGGTTATATCCCGGTCGAATCGGCCATACAGGGCATCGAAATCTACAAGCCTGCCCCGGTAGAGGAGCAGCAGCCCGACACGGTCGATTTCTCCTGCCCGCAGTGCGGCGCGAAGACGGCTTACAGCATTTCGGATGGCGGGCTTAAATGCACGAGCTGCGGTTTCTACGAACCGCCATCCAAAGAGATCGTCGGCAGGGGCGCTCAGGAATTCGAATTCAAGGTCGAAACGATGGAGCAGGCAGCACGCGGTTGGGGCGAGGCACGCAAACAGATCGAGTGCCAGTCCTGCTACGCGATCACCGTTCTGCCCCCCGGCCAGATGACCCTCACCTGCCCGTTTTGCGGATCGAGCAGCGTGGTACAGGGAGACGCTTCTCAGGATGCCCTGCGTCCCCGCTTCATCATCCCCTTCAAGCAAACTCTGGAGGAGTGCCGGGCTAAGGTCGATGAGTGGTTGGGAAGCAACTGGCTCACTCCGCGCAAGCTGCGCCAGGTAGCCGGACTGGGCACCTTCACGGCCATCTACCTGCCCTTCTGGACATTCGACGCGAAAACGCTTGCAAGCTGGCGCGCCCAGGTCGGCTACGATCATACGGAACGCTACTACTCGAACGGCGAATGGAAAACCCGGACCGTCACGACCTGGCGCTGGGAATCGGGCAGTGTCAGCAGGCTTTTTGACGACCTCCTGATTTCGGGGACAGGAAAGATCAAAGAGGGCGTGCTGTCACGCATCAACACCTTCGATATGAACAACCTTGCCCCATATGAGGCAACCTATCTGGCCGGGTACCAGGCGCAGTCTTACGACACCCCGCTCGAAACGGCATGGGAAACCGGGCGGAGCCAGATGCGCGAAGATACGCGCCTGGCCTGCCGCGCCGATGCGCTCGATCACGGCGGGGATCACATCCGCAGTTTCACGATGGAACTCGACTTTCACGACGAAAGCTGGCGGCACATCCTGCTGCCCGTCTATCTGGCGACCTATGACTACGGCGACGAAAACTACCAGGTGGTGGTCAACGGGGAAACCGCCGCAGTTGGCGGAGAACGCCCCGTCGACTGGACGAAAGTCGTGCTGATGATCGCCACATTCATGGCCCTGCCGGTCATCCTCGGGTTGTTCGGGATTGCGTTCCCTCCGCTGCTGTGCGTGGCCGGGGTTTTCTTCGTTGGCGCGGTTGGCGGAGCGATTGCGCTCGTCTCCTACGCACAATCCATCATCGATCCCAATCGCACCCGCTGGACACCGTTCAGGAGAAAAACATCGTGAGCCAACCTGTCGACTGGTCTGCATTATGGAACATCGAATGTCAGGCTGCGGCCTGTGAACACTGCAACAATGCCTACCTGGTTCCCTCCAGCGCCGGTGCTGTTCGCTGCCCGACCTGCCAGCAGGACGATCTCGATCCCCTGGAAGCGGACGCGGAGCAGATGGCCTATTCACAGCCGCCGGAACTCGTGTTGGGCTTCACCGTCGATGAAACGAACGCTCTCCAACGAATGATCAGCTTTACCGGCGGGATTCCACTCCGGCCAAAAGATATCCAGCCGCAGAATCTGCGCGAGCGCCTGCGAAGGCTGTATCTTCCCATGTGGCTGGTCGATGGCGATACACTCGCTACCTGGCAGGCCGAGGCAGGGTATTTCTACGAGGTCGTCAGCCACCGCGAACAACTCGCCGGTGGACAATGGCAGTCGCGCGAAGTCAAAGAGCGGCGCACCCGCTGGGAGCCGCGTGTCGGGCGGCTGACCCGCCACTACGACAATGTGATCGCCCCGGCGTTGGAACGCTTCGGGCGGATTCGACAGGTTCTCGGCGATGCCGATCTGTCGAAGGCGGCGGCTTACACACCGGAGGCCGTGCAGTCCGCTTTCGTCTGCCTGCCCGACCGGTCACCCGGCGATGCCTGGGCCGACGCGCTCAAGGGCTTCCAATCGTCCGCCACAGAGGAATGCCGAAAAGCGGCGGGCGCAGACGAAATCCGCGAGTACCGCTGGTCGCCGGAGGTCGAGAAGCGCAACTGGACCCAGCTTTTGATCCCGTTCTATTCGACCTACTATCTCGACGACGACGGCGGACCGAGGATGATCTACGTCAACGGGCAGACGGGGCAGGTGTGGGGCCACCGCCGTACTTCGCTGAGGCGCGCCCAGACCGCCGCCCTGATCTCGGCAGGCGTGGCGCTGCTGTTCTTCGTGTTGAGCCTGCTGGCTTTCTTGCTGGCAGTTGCCGTGCCGCCCGTCGTCGTCCTCGGCGTGATCGGCCTGCTGGCGGCGGCAGTGTTCGGCATCGTGGGGCTGGTACGGCTGCTCCATGCCTCACAATTCAACAAGAAATACCAGGCGGAACTCGATTTTACACTTTGATCCAGGTTGTGAAACAGAAACAGGGGGCCGGTCGATCAAATGGCCCCCTGTTATTTTCACTTCGATGCGGTGCAAGCCGCCTTACACCTGGAATTCGCCGTCTTTGTAGAACAATACCCCGTCGACAAAAATCTCCCCGCCCGCCCGCATGTCGCAGATCATGTCCCAGTGGAGCGCCGATTCGTTCACCGAGCCGGTTTCCGGGTAGCCGTGCCCCAGCGCGATGTGGAACGTCCCGCCGATTTTTTCGTCGTAGAGGATATTGCCCGTGAACTGCTGGATGT
Source organism: Anaerolineae bacterium (assembly GCA_034430335.1). Taxonomy (GTDB): domain Bacteria; phylum Chloroflexota; class Anaerolineae; order Aggregatilineales; family UBA3940; genus JAFGOY01. Next base: position 8,505 of record DAOUES010000188.1, read on the forward strand.
TCTCGTTGGTGGCAATCGCAAACTCACCGACCCACCGAGCGCCAGCATCGACATCCAGGATGCTGTTGAGATAGTCCTCGCCTTTTGAGGCAGTCGCTTTGACCACTTTGCCATCCTCGAACTTGAGTTCGACATCGAGAACCTCGTGGCCGTCGTAGATGGCCGGGTAAGTGAAGCGCACCCAGCCGTTCATCGAATCTTCGACCGGGCCGGTGAATATCTCGCCGTCGGGCATATTGTTGTCGCCGTCGGCATTGATGAACACCCGGTCTTTGATCGAGAGCGTCAGGTCGACGTTTTCGGCCCTGACGACAACCTCATCTTTCCCTTTCAGCCATTCGACCAGCCGCTGCTGCTCCGCCGATTTCTGCTTCCAGTAGGCAACCGGATCGTCCAGGTGAAGCATGCAGGCTCCATAGACAAAATCCTCGTACTCGCTCAGGCTCATGCCCGCTTCCTGGGCGCTGGCCTCGGTCGGGACTTCGGTCAGTGCCCACCGAAGCTCGCCAGTCGACTGCCGATCCATGAACACTTTCCAGTAGGGGGTTTCGCTCTTCTTGAGCAGCCGGGCTTTCCGGGCGTCGACGTTGGTCAGGCGCTTGGTGTTGGAGGATGCCCGCAGCGCGAACCGCACGTCGATGGTTTCCATCAACCAGACGTGGAGCGGGTTGGGCTGCTCGATCAGTTCGTCGCTGCCGTACCTGAGCAGGATTTCATTCATCGCGGTCGGGTCGACGCGGAAAACGCCGTAGGCCCCGGCTTTCAAGACTTCTTTATAGACGGCCAGCCCCAGCGGTTCGGCGAGCGGATCGTAGAGATGGATCATCGCCAGGTCGCCCGGCTGAACTTTCGCCGAGTAATGCACCAGAAGCTGGGCCAGCTTGTCGATTCTTGGGTCGTTCATGATTATCTCCTACATATCGTTGGGGAACGTGTTGGTATGTCTGTCCTCAAAGATTCAGGTACCGGTAAGCATACCCCGATCAGATAGTTAGCGCATAACGTCCGCCCGATACGTCTATTGACACTCACTCACTGCCGGTGATAGACTGCCTAAACATCACCCGTAATGGATGGAAAAGGACAATAAGGTGATCTACACACGTGAGCAAATCGAAGAAAGGGAGCGGCAGCACCTCGCCCCCTACGGCATGAAAAGCGCCGATACGCAGGGCAGAAAGTATCCCGAAGCGGAACCCACTCACCGGACCGTGTTTCAACGCGACCGTGACCGTGTTTTACACACCACCGCCTTCCGACGCCTCGAATACAAAACCCAGGTATTCATCAACCACGAGGGCGATTATTACCGAACACGCCTTACCCATACCCTGGAAGTCGCACAGGTTGGGCGGACAATAGCCCGTGCACTGGGTGCAAACGAAGACCTGATCGAAGCGATCTGCCTCGCCCACGACGTTGGGCACCCCCCGTTCGGACATTCTGGCGAGGTGACCCTGGCCCGGCTGATGGAAGATCACAACGGATTCGATCATAACCAGCAGTCGCTGCGCATTGTCACTTATCTTGAGCGGCGCTACCCGGCTTATAACGGCCTCAACCTCACCTTCGAAGTATGTGAAGGCATCGTCAAGCACGAGACAGAATACGACGTGAGTTCGGTCGCGCCGGAATACAAACCCGATCTCCTTGCCAACCTGGAAGCCCAGATCGCCAACGTTGCCGACGAACTGGCCTACAGCGCCCACGATCTCGACGACGGCCTTTACGCGGGCCTGATCACGCCCCGGCAGGTCGACGGACTGGGATTATGGGAGCTGGGCCGCAAAGAAATCAACTTCAAGACCGAGGACTTCGACGAGATGACCCGCCACCGGCTCATTCGCCGGTTGATCGGCATCCTGGTGCGTGATGTCGTCGAAGCCACCAACGAACGTTTATCAAAAGCCAACCCGCAATCGGTGGCAGAACTACAACGCCTTCCGAATACCGTGATCGGACACAGCGATGAAATCGGCGCGATGGTGCGCGAGTTGAAGAACTTCCTTTACGAGAACATGTACCGCCATTACCGGGTCATCCGTATGGCGCAGAAAGCCGAGAAATTCATCACGGAACTGTTTAACGCCTATATCGCCGAACCATCCCAACTGCCCAATTCGACAAAAATGCGGTGGCAAGAAGGGGCCGATCCGTTAGAACGTGTGGTTTGTGATTACCTCGCCGGAATGACCGATCGCTACGCCTTGCAGGAATACCAGAAACTGTTCGACCCATTCACCCGCCCGTGATGGGATCATTCGAAAGCATATCAGTTGAACTCAATCGCGGCGCACGGCTTGACATCCCTGCGTTTTTGCGACATCCTATCGGCCTTAGTGTTGAATGCTCGGATTTCACCCAAGCTTTATCATCCACTAAGGGATTCCCGTGAGTGAGCGCCAGTATTGGGTAAGCTTCAGTCTTGTCAAAGGCGTTGGCCCGGTTCGAGTGCGTCAACTGCTCGAGACGTTTGGCTCTCTCAAAGAAGCCTGGCATGCCTCTGAAAGGGCACTCCGGGAAGCGGGGATTGACCGGCGCACCCTGGAAAGCCTGGTCACCACGCGCCGCGAGGTCGACCCGGCGGCTGAACTGGCGCGGCTGGACAAGCTCGGCATCGCGGCGCTGACCTGGGATGACGAGGAGTACCCCTCGCTGCTGGCGCAGCTTCGCCCCATCGACCAGGCCCCGCCGTTGATTTACCTGCGCGGCAGTCTGGCGCAAACCGACGAATGGGCAATTGCAGTGGTCGGCACCCGCTCGGCGACCGCCTATGGGCGGCAGGTCGCCTACCAGATCGCCGGGGAACTGGCCTTGGACGGCCTGACGATAGTTAGCGGGCTGGCGCTTGGCATCGACGCGGAAGCTCACCTTGCGGCGCTCGAAAACCGGCAGCGAACGATTGCCGTTTTGCCGTGCGGGTTGGATACAATCTATCCACCGGAACACCGGAACCTGGTTGCCCGTATTATTCGACAGGGGGCGGTGATCAGCCCTTTCCCGCTGGGGACAAAGCCGCTGCGCACCAACTTCAACGCCCGCAACCGGGTGTTGAGCGGGCTGGCGCGGGCGGTGGCCGTCATCGAAGCGGGCGATAAGAGCGGCGCATTGATCACGGCGGGCTGCGCACTAGACCAGGGCCGCCAGGTGTTTGCCGTCCCCGGTAATATCACAGCGCGAAGCAGCACAGGAACCAACCGGCTGATCCAGGACGGCGCTCACCCGGTTCTATCGGCGCAAGATATTCTCGAAGGGCTGGCACTTGATCATCTGCCCCAGCATATCAACGCTGCAAGAGCGCTGCCGCCGATGAGCGCGACCGAACAGGCCGTCCTGGAATCGCTCTCAGCAGAGCCGCAGCACATCGACGAACTATCCAATCACTGTTCGCTCCCGGTTGCAACGGTGAGCAGTTCGTTGGTCATATTGGAACTCAAAGGACTGGTCAGGCAGGTTGGACATATGATATACGTCCGGGCCTGACGAAGCAGCAGTCCATCAAAAAGGGAACAGTCAACATGGGCAATGCCTACGCAGTCATCATGGCCGGGGGGTCCGGAACACGGCTCTGGCCGTTGAGCCGTAAGGATCATCCGAAGCCGCTTATACCACTGGTCGAGAAAGAACGAACGATGGTTCAAATCGCCGTCAGGCGGCTTCAACCACTGTTTCCACCTGAGAGAATCCTGATCGTCGCCAACGAACAGCTTACCCCCCTCCTCAAAACCCAGATTCCGGAAATACCCGGAGAAAACTTCATCGTCGAGCCGCTGGGCCGCGACACCGCCCCGGCGGTTGGCCTGGGCGCGATCCATGTCCGGCACCGCGACCCCGAGGGCGTGATGGTGGTGCTCACCGCCGATCATTACATTGCCGACGAAGAGATGTTTCGGAATGCCCTGGCATTGGCAATCGACACTGCCCAAAGGGGTGGGGTTGTAACTTTAGGCATCAAACCATCGTATCCATCGACAGGATTCGGCTATATCGAACGGGGAGCGCTTCAGAAGACACTCAACGGCCTGGATATCTTCACGCTCGAACAATTTCACGAAAAACCCGATCAGGAAACTGCCGAACAATATATCTCCAGTGGAAATTTTAGCTGGAATAGTGGTATGTTTATCTGGCCGGTGGATCGAGTAATGGCCGAATTCGAACGAAATGTACCAGAACTCCATCGTTCTCTTGAGCAGTTAGCCGCAGTTATTGGCCAACCTGCATATGAGGAAACAATCGCCAGGATATGGCCGGAAATGCCCCGCATCTCGGTCGATTATGCCCTGATGGAGAAGATCGACAGGGAAGCTTACGTCATCCCGGTCGAAATGGGATGGACCGACATCGGCAATTTCAGCACGCTTTATGATCTGCTGTCAGAATACGAGGGTGAAAACATCACCAATTCTGACGAAGGTGCGCTGCTGATCGACGCCAGCCGCACGCTCATCTTCAGCGACCGGCTGGTCGCCGTACTTGGCCTTGAAGATTTGGTCATCGTCGATACAGATGACATCTTACTGGTCTGTCATTATGACCGCGCTCAGGATGTCAAGAAACTGGTAGAACAACTTAAGAAAGAGAAACGAGACAGGTATTTATGAGTGCAGAGTTGACTGCGTATTGCATGAAGTGTAAAACCAAACGCCCATTAACAGACCCGAAGGCAGTGTTTACCAAAAGTGGACAGCCTGCTACCCGGGGGGAGTGTCATGTTTGTGGAACCACACTCTACCGGATGGGTGAGACGCCCGACCATGAGGGTCTTACCCGGCCCAAGCCGGTCAAGAAGAAGAAGGAGGAAACCCAGAGCGTCCGGCGGCGCGGAAAGCTGGTGATTGTCGAATCGCCGGCAAAAGCGCGTACCATCGAACAATACCTGGGTAAGGACTACAAAGTCAGAGCATCGGTTGGGCATGTTCGCGATCTGCTCAAGTCGAAGTTGTCGGTCGATGTCGAGAATGATTTCGAACCGCAGTACCGCGTTCCCAACGACAAACGTGAAGTCGTCAAGGAGTTGAAAGCTGCCTCGGCCAAAGCTAAGGAAATCTACCTGGCGACCGACCCTGACCGTGAAGGCGAGGCGATTGCCTGGCACTTGATGGCGGCGGCAGAGATCGATCCAGAGCGTGCAAAGCGCGTGGTCTTCCACGAGATCACAAAGGATGTCATCCGCGAGGCGTTCGAAGCCCCGCGCGAGATCGATACGAACCTGGTCGACGCCCAGCAAGCACGGCGCATCCTCGACCGGTTGGTCGGCTATGAACTCAGCCCCTTGCTGTGGAAAAAAGTCCGACCGCGCCTCTCTGCCGGACGTGTTCAGTCGGCTGCCGTTCGCATGGTTGTCGAACGCGAACGGGAAATCGACAGCTTCGTCCCGGAAGAGTACTGGACCATCGACGCCGAGTTAGCCCGCGCTGCCGAACGCGAACAGGCCAATCGGATGAGCTTTCTGGCACGCCTGATCAAAATCAGGGACGCGGATATCGCACTGCCCACCGAGGAGGCGGTCAGGCCGATCTTAGCCGAATTAGAAGAAGCAGAATACACGGTAAGCGACGTAAAGATCGGGCAGCGAAAGCGCTCACCGTCAGCGCCTTTTATTACCAGCACCATGCAGCAGGAAGCCTCGCGCCGGTTGGGATTTACCGCCCAACGCACGATGCAGGTTGCCCAGCAGCTTTACGAAGGCGTCGATATCGGCAACGGCGGATCGGTTGGCCTGATCACCTATATGAGAACCGACAGTACCAATGTCTCGAAGCAGGCCCAGGCTGAAGCCGCCCGCTACATCGACGAGAATTTTGGCAGCGAATATTTGCCAGAGGAGCCAAATACGTTTGGCGGCAAGGCAAAAGGCGCACAGGAAGCACACGAAGCGATCCGCCCGACCAGTGTTTTCCGCACGCCCGACGAGTTGAAGCCCTTTTTGAAACGCAATCAACTGCGCCTGTATCGCCTGATCTGGCAACGCTTCGTCGCCAGCCAGATGGTCCCGGCGCTGTACGATACCATCCGGGTGGATATCGGCGCTGGCTCACCGGGCGCATCGAACGGCGACAAACCTTACCTGTTCCGGGCATCCGGCTCGACCCTGCGCTTTCCGGGTTTCCTGGCGGTATATGCCGACTTCAACGGCGATGATACCCCGGAAGATCTGGACATGATATTCCCCGAACTGGTGGAAGGCGATCTGCTCGACCTGCTCCAACTGCTCCCTGAGCAGCACTTTACCCAGCCGCCGCCGCGCTATTCCGAAGCCTCCCTCGTCAAGGCATTGGAGGAATACGGCATCGGGCGACCAAGCACCTACGCGCCGATTCTCGACACGATCCAGAAGCGGGGCTATGTCAGACGTGAGAAAAAGCGCCTCCAGCCCACCGATACCGGGATTATCGTCAACGATCTGCTGGTGACCTATTTCCCGGACATTGTCGATGTCGGCTTTACGGCTGAGATGGAAGACGAGCTTGACCGGATCGCTTCGGGTGAGCAGGAGTGGGTGCCGGTTCTTGCCGAGTTTTATGAACCGTTTAAGGCTGAAGTAGTCCACGCATTCAAACACGCCCCCAATGCCGAACTCGGCAGCGAAAAAATAGGCCGGGAATGCCCGGAGTGTGGCAAACCCCTGGTTATTCGATGGGGACGCTATGGCAAATTTATCGGCTGTTCCGATTTCCCGACCTGCCGGTATACCGAACCCTGGTTGGAAAAGCTCGGTTTAGCCTGTCCATCTTGTGGCGGCGAACTCGTCGAGCGAAAAACCCGGCGCGGGCGAACCTTCTACGGGTGCTCAAACTATCCAACCTGTGAATGGACAAGCTGGAAACGCCCACATCATGATCCCTGCCCGGTATGTGGCGGACTTTTGATTGTTCAAAACAATACCTGGGCACAGTGCGAATCATGCGAAGAACAGGTTCGGCTCGACAGCCTTCCTTCCTATCAGGCAACCGAACAGGCTGAGTGAATTCCAGTTGTTCGCGGCATTATACCGGGCAACTTGTGTTCAACAAGCGTTGGAGTAAAATACATTTACTGTTGATGGAGAAAACCTGTCTGGTACAGGTTGACTTAGCTGTGTAATACAGCAGCTTCCGCCAGCATTTTTCCAGGGAACTGCTGACAAGTGAAAACCAATTGGTTTCATTTAAAATACATACTGGTTTTCGCCTAACGGGAAGGGTCGTGCAACAATGTCCGAACAGCTCTCCAAACTAAGGCCAACGCTTATCGTGCTGGCAGTTCTTGTTATCAGTGCTGTTTTCGGCTATGTCTGGGGAGCCTCGGCGGTTGATATCGTCGATACCGGCATCTGGCAGCTTCAGATGAGCTATCAGGGCATCTACGTTCAGACAATAGCCGATGCCTATGCCCTCGACGCCAATGATGCCCTTGCACTTGAGCGTCTGTCGTTCATCTGCCAGCAAGATGTACAAAAGCTGCAACTCTCGACCGGTGCCGAGATCGAAGGAAATTCGCTCAACCTTGCTTTTGCCTCCGCCGAAGATCGCTATGGCTCAGATCCAACCAAAAAAGCCAACCTCGACCAACTCAGTACACTTGTCACCAGTGGGTTGGTTGTCCAGAATACGCAGGTTCAAGTATGTAACACACAGAGCATCACTCCCGGCACGCGCACAGGCCGGTTACTTGGGCCTGTCGTGCTGGTCTTGATGGGGGTGATCACCGTCGGCTTTGCCATCAGGGCTTATATTCGCGCGGAAGAAACGGCTGCTCCGGTGGGTGCGCCAAAAGCCGCTCCTGTTCCAGGAATGAGACCGGCTGTACCAGCGCCTTCCACCTCCGAAGAGACGGTCCAGCGCCCGCGCGCGGCGCTCCCCGGTTTGGGCAGAAGGAAAGCCAGAGAGGAAGAGCAAGAACCGCGAAGTGCGGCAGCGGCAGGCGCGCGTTTGTCCCATGCTGCGGAAAAAACCGACTTCACCGCGATGGGGCAGGATACGCCGCTTGTTCAATTCATGACCACCTACCTGCATGGGGACGACCTGTATGATGACTCATTCAGCATCGAGACACCGTCCGGGGAATTCCTCGGCGAAACGGGGGTCGGCGTATCCGAAACACTCAGCGCGGGCGGCGATGCCAAGAACGTCACCGCTTTGGAGGTCTGGTTATTCGACAAGAACGATATCCGCACCGTCACCAAGGTGCTGATGAGCGATCATGCGTTCAACGATGATGCCATCCGGGCGAAACTGGCTCCCAAAGGAGACGCCGTCCAGATTAAAGCCAACGATAAATTCGCACTCGAGACGGCAACGCTGCGGGTGCAGTGTCGCGTTGTCGACCTAGCCTATAAATCCGCCGCCATGCCGCCCAACAGTGTTCTGGAGCGAATTACCATTGAGTTAGCCGCCTGGAAACGGGAAACGGGTGCCGGACGTCCGGGCAGCCCTTCACCGGGAGGCGGCCTACCCGGTGTTGGAGCAGGGACGCCCCCTACCGGTCTCCCCTCGTTCCCCAGATAAAATAGGAAAGCCCCATCGCGGTGCCGCGATGGGGCTTTTAGTTCGTTGTGGTGGTCATTTCGATGTCAGCGGCCAGCCTGCGAGAAGTTCTTCGATCTCCGGGTTTCCCTGCCTGACATAGATCAACTGTGAGAACCCGCCGTTATCCGGGTCGATCTCACCAACCAGGTGATAGTATTCATCAAGCCATTCGGCGATCTCGCCTTCTCCAGGTTCCGGCCAGATCATCACCACCAGCGGCGCTTCCTGCTCATAGCTTTCGACGATGGCTTCATCCGTCCACCCCGAAACACGAAGAGCACGCTTTGCCAGCCCACCCAACTGAATGACCGGCGACGGGTTCTGTTGATCGGTCAGCGCCTGATACCAGAGGCTGCCCACGCCAAGCACCGTTTGCCCCGGCTCTAGCATTCCGGCCAATTCGTCTGCCATTTCTGTCTGTTCGGCCAGTGTATAAGCACAGGACGAATACAGATAATCCTGGTGTTCGAACGAATCGGCCAGCCCCAGCAGGAGGACTAAACCGGCGGCGAACCATTCAAGGCCAGACGTCAGGGCAGTCCTGGCTGCTGCCTGCTTCGAGCGGGTAAGGCGATCAATACCCCAGACAAGCACACCTGCGCCGAAGGGGGCCAGCAGCACGACGAGCATGATCGAGTCACGCATACTCCCATCAAAGTTGATCCAGAAAGCTCCCGCCATCAAAACAGTGGAGAGAGTCAATACGGAATGTTCCGGCCTGCGCAATACGTCAACAAAACCATGACGGATGAAAAGCATGGGAAACCCGATGACCATAAGTGCAGCCAGTTCCCAATCACCGCGCAGCAGCCACTTGAACACACGGCCAAACCAGCGCAGCTTGCTAAAGAATCCGCGTGAACTGGCTGCGGTTCCATCCTGACCGGGAACAAATTTCGAGAATACAAGGTCCCATACCGTCGAAACGTTCTGACGAAATGCTTCGCCCGCCGACCCCATGATCAGCAGGCCGCCGTACAGGATTCCGGCAAGCAGCAGCGCGCCGCCTATTACCAGGAATATCGTTCGGAGTTTCGGCTGTCCTTTCTGTAACAGGACCGCGGCCAGCATCGCCGCGACGCCGATACTGGCTGGTGCCCACAAAAGCGCCGCCGCGCTCCCAAACATCCCGGCCCAGAACCACCTTTTTCGCTGGGCCATCCAGATGCCCAGCAGCATGCACATCACCGTCGTCAGCCGGAACGTAGGGCCGGTGATCAACAGGTGATGAATGTGCTCGGTGCCGAGCAAAATGACTGCTGCCAGCAGCCCGCCGACTTTCCGCCCGGTGAACTCACGGCCAACGGCATAGAGCGCCGCCAGCACCCCCACGCTGATGCCAAGCTCGAATAACCTAGAGAAGGTTACTACCGGCAGCCCGGTCAGGGCAGCCCCCAGGCTCCAGAGGAGGCTCACGACGAACCGCAGCGGCGGGTGAATGTAGAAGATTGTGTGGTAAGGCACGCCACCGTTTAATATGTGCTGGCCCAGGTAAATATGAACACTTGAATCAAGCCCCAGTACGTAATCCCAGAATTCCGGGCGGATCACGAAGAGCAGGTAGCTGGCCGCGACGAGACAGAAGCCGATAATCACAGCCAGCCGCCGCTGTTCGACAATCGCTTTGGGCAGTGTGTTTAATTTTTGATCGATGGCATCGAGCAGGGGGGCATCGGCGAGCAGGGCTGCCAGGGCGATCAATGAGGCTAAGAACAAGGCAGGCACAACCGCCATCGTCGAGGCATAAGAACCGGGCAGGACGATCATCCGGGAAAGCAGCGCACACCGGAAACCGATAATACCGGTGACCAGCAGTCCCAGGCCGCCGATCCACAGGTTCAAATGTTCGCCGACATGCTGGCGCAGTCGGGCAAGCCGCTGCCCGTTCAGCCAGATCGCCAGCCCGGCGGCTGTTCCCGACCAGATCAAAACCCCGACCAGGTACCCGGCTAACAGCAGGAAATACTTCAGCGTATAGCGCCCTAAAACAGCACCACCCGGACTGATGTGAGAGAGCATACGGGGAAGCGGCCAGATCAGGAGAGCTAGACCGAGGATTGCAGCCAGCCGTATGAAGAAAATTCTTGACGACTCATCATCATTGCGGGGATTTGGCAGGAGTGACACGCGATAGTCTTTCGATTATGCCCGTTACATCCAACTCACACGCTGGATTTCCACCCGGACGGACTGACTAATCAATATTGATAATCTTGAACACCAGGTCGCCATCCGGCGCTTCGACTCGCACCACGTCGTCGACATGGCAGCCAACCAACACACGGCCCAGCGGGGACTCGTCCGAGATTTTCCCTTCGCGCGGATTGGCTTCTACGGCCCCGACGATCATATAGGTTTCTGGTTCGTCTCCGCCATCTTCGACAACTGTAACACGGGTTCCCAACTCCACCGTATCACGCCCACCCTGGCTTTCATTGATGATTACCGCGTAGCGGATCATAATTTCAAGTTCCTGGATACGTCCTTCTAGGAAACCCTGTTCTTCCTTTGCAGTGGTGTAGTCGGCATTTTCCGAAAGATCGCCCATTTCAATTGCAGCCTTCAGGCGGGCGGCCAGCGCCGGGCGTTTTACCTGTATCTTTTCCTCAAGCTCCGCTCTCAACTTATCGAGTGCAGCCTGCGTCATTGGATAGGAGGGGTGGTTGTTCATTGTGTTCTTTCCATAATCATCGTACGTGGCTCTAAAAAATCGCCAAATTCCTTTAGGAAAGGCGATTCAAGCTTACAGAATACCACTGTCTGTTTCAAGCAATTTACCGATTTTCACCAGAGTCGTCGGAGTTTTGCAGCAATCCATCCAGAAGGCTAATCGTGATCACCTTCTTATTCGCATCTACCCGCCGGATTACTTCGGGGATAGCCGGAATCAGGATTTCCTCACCATCCGGAGCAGTGATGACATATACGTCATTCGCCCCGGTTTCCAGGAGGTCAGTCAACGTACCGAGCACCAGACCATCCCCGGTAACGACCTGCGCCCCTATGATCTGAAAAAGGTAATATTCCCCTTCTTCAAGCGGCACGGCATCGTCAATGTGCACGTAAACCATCATACCGCGCAGGAGTTCAGCCGCGTTTCGATCTTCGACTTCTTCGAAAAGCATCAAAGTGCCACCGGCATGAAAGCGAACACGTTTGACTTTATAAGGCTCATAAGCCGGGCCAACGTAAAGCGTATCGATCTCCGGCAGGCGTTCCGGGTAATCGGTAATGACTTTCATTGCCAGATCGCCCCGTATGCCATGCGGCTTGATAATCCGGCCCACAACCAAAAATTCAGGCTCAGGAGATCCTTTTGTCCCGCCTGCTGAGCCTGAATGGTAGCGCTTATTTGGTTTAGGCCTGGATGCTCGACGGTGCGTTTGCCCCATCTGCCAGTTATACAATCTCCAGTGTAACACGTTTACCCTGTTTGGCCGCTATTACACGTAATAGGGTACGCATTGCATTGGCAACTCGCCCATTCCGGCCAATCACACGTCCCATATCCTCCGGTGCTACACTGAGTTCCAGTATGACTGATGTAGCTCCTTGTATCTCAGTCACTTTCACTTGTGACGGATCATCCACGAGTGACTTTGCAATGTACTCGACCAGCTCCTTCATTGGCGTACCTCCCCAGGTGACGGGTTTGACTAAGCAAGGTGACGTGGGATTGAATAAATTTCTTCATTCTCCCAATGCGGGACTTTAAGGATCGGTTCTATTCCTCTTCTGGCTCAGGTTCCGCCTCATCCTGTGCTTCTTCAACTTCTTCATCGACCTCAGAATAGGCGGCTTCCTCAGCTTCCTCTTCCTCGGCTTCCTCCTCAGCCGTCTCTTCGACTGCTTCTTCTTCGGCTTCGACGATCTCTTCTACTGTCCCCTCGACCTCGGCTTCGACCTCGGCGCTGGCTTCTTCGGTTTCTTCTACCGCTTCGGCCACCGGCTCCTCTTCAGCCTTAGCTTTTTTCGGAGCTTTCGCTGCTTCGTCACGGCGTGTTCTCGGATCGACCGGTTTTCGTGCGGCGGCCTCGGCTTCGGCTTCGGCCAGAAGCGCTTCAAGCGCCTCGCCTTTCCGCAGCCGCTCAAAGCGATCCATCGTCCCCATCTTCACCAGCAAACGCCGGACGGCGTTGCTGGGCTGCGCACCGTTATTAAGCCAGTGCAGTGCTCGTTCTTCGTCGATTTCTATTGTCGATGGCTCTGTTCGAGGATTATAAAAGCCAATCTTTTCAATAAAACGCCCGTCGCGAGGGCTTCGACCATCCGCGACTACAACGCGGTAACTGGGTTGGTTTTTTGCCCCTACACGGCGCAATCTAATTCGAACCATTGCTGACTCACTACTCCTTTTTGCAGTTATTCGAGTTGATTTCCTGATTAAGCAAGTCGCTGTATTCAGAGTGAAATTATGCAACTTACGTCAAGTAAAAATCGAAATAAATGTTATCTATTTACCAATTTGTTTTCGGGTTTTACCCAAGCAAACCTCTAAAATTAGTAGGCAGCTTTTGCTTCGAAAGCTTTTTCATCATGCGTTGCGCATCCTGAAATTGCTTGATCAACTGGTTAACGTCCTGAACGCTCGTCCCACTCCCGGCAGCGATCCGCTTACGGCGGTTCGCGTTCAGAATGCGCGGCCTTTCCCGTTCACGCGGTGTCATCGAGTTCATTATAGCCTCGAACACCCTGAGCTGTCGATCCAACGCCTCTGGTTCGATCTGGTCGACAGCCTGACCAAGGCCAGCCATTTCCAGGATCTGGTTGAGTGATCCTAACTTCTTCATTTGTTTAAGCTGCTTGCGGAAATCTTCGAGGGTAAAACTGGCCGTGCGCATTTTCTGCTGCATGGCGAGTGCTTCTTCCTCTTCGATTTCCAGGGTTTCGGCGCGTTCGATCAGGCCTAAAACATCGCCCATCCCCAGTATTCGGCTGGATAGCCGGTCGGGGTGAAAGACTTCCAGCCCGTCGGCTTTCTCGCTTGTTCCCAAGAATTTGATCGGAACGCCCGTTACTTCGCGCATGGAAATCGCCGCGCCGCCTCGTGCGTCACCATCAATTTTGGTCAGAATTAAGCCCGTAAGACCAACCTGATTGTTAAAACCTTCGGCGATGTTGATCGCCTCCTGGCCGGTCATTGCATCGGCCACCAGCAGAATTTCTGCCGGTGAGACACGCTCACGGATAGACACCAGCTCATCCATCATATCCGGGTCGATTTGCAGCCGCCCGGCGGTGTCTATGATCACCAGGCTGGCGTTTTCGCGCTTTCCCTTCTCTACTCCATTATACGCGATATCCAGCGGAGCGCGATCTACGCCTTCCTCATGTACCGGTATGTTGAGCTGCTTGCCCAGAGCAACAAGCTGATCGACGGCTGCCGGACGATACGTATCAGCCGCAACCATCAGTGGAATTTGCCCCTGTTTCCGTAAATGGAGGGCCAGTTTTGCCGCTGTGGTCGTTTTGCCAGAGCCTTGAAGCCCCACCAGCATAATTACATGGGGGGTATTCCCCCGAAGGTTAAGCTGCCCTGAATGTCCAAGTGTCCGGATCAGTTCTTCATGAACGATCTTTACAACCTGCTGCCCCGGAGTAAGGCTTTTCGCCACCTCTGAACCGACAGCACGTTCCCGAACACGTTTGGTAAAAGTTTTGACGACGCTATAATGCACATCCGCCTCAAGCAGCGCTAGGCGGATTTCACGCAGCGCATTATCGACGTCGGTTTCGTTCAGCTTGCCTCGTTTGCGCAGGTCTTTAAAGATATCCTGTAATCGTCCGCTAAGACCTTCGAAAACGGGCATGTTCGAATCCTACTTTTCCGATACAATTGCAACAAGTATAAGATTTTAGACGATGCAACCACTTTCGTCAATAAGCCACCCGGGTTGTAATTTAGCCCGTAACCCTTCAAGTCAAGTTCAATCCCCCTCTCCCGTCGAGCATCATTCCTTCACATCCGCACGGAAGTGCGCTCCCCGACTGACATGGTTACGCCTGGCCGAAAACGTCACGATCCGTGCTGTTTGAATTGCATTTCGCAGCCCGATAAAGGCGTCGTTCAGGCGCACGGTGCGATAAAAGTCCTCGATCTCATGGAATTGGTGTCGCAAATCTCGTTCTGCGCGGGCCATTCGCTTTTCGGTGCGGAGCAAACCAACGTAGTTCCACATGGTGGCGCGCAGAGCCGTCATGTCACCTTCCAACAACGTGAGATCGGGTTCTACATCGCCCATATGCTCCCAGCCAGGCACTCTGGCCTCCTTGATCGCTTCTCGCTGATGATCGGCAATATACCGGGCTGACCGGTCGCCCCATAGCAAACCTTCCAGCAGACTGGTGCTGGCTAACCGGTTCGCCCCATGTGCCCCTGTGCAACTCACCTCGCCAATCGCGTAAAGTCCCTCAAAGTTCGTTCGCCCCCATTCGTCAACCTGGATTCCTCCGCAGAAATAGTGTGCAGCCGGCACAACGGGGATCGGTTGGTCGGTGGCATCAATATCGTAGCGGGAACAGGTGTCGATCAACTGTGGGAATCGTCCACGAATAAAGTCGGCTGACCGTTTGCTCGCGATGTCCAGATATACATGATCGTACCCATTCTCCAGCATTTCCTGGTGAATTGCCCGTGCTACGATATCTCGTGGCGCAAGGTCTTTCCACTCCGGTGCGTAACGATCCATAAAGGGGTGCCCCTGCGGGTCTAACAGTACGGCCCCTTCACCTCGCACCGCTTCACTGATCAGCAAATTCGGCGCACCACGCACACTGAGCGTCGTCGGGTGAAACTGCACATATTCCATATTGATCAGGCGTACACCGGCGCGCCAGGCCATCGCGATCCCGTCACCGCGCACGCCAGGAGGGTTAGATGTATAGCGGAAAATCTGCCCTAACCCACCCGTGGCCAGAATGGTATTGCCTGCCAGCACACGGATAATCGCGCTGCTTTTCTGATCCAGCACATAAGCCCCGTGACAGGTCATCGGCGCGTAAACATCCAGCGGATCAAGTGAGTGATGCGGAAAAGTAAGCAGATCAACTGCTGTATGGCGGGGCAACAGGGTGACATTCGGGCGGCCAGCCAGAGTCTCCAACATCCCCTTGACAATGGCTGCGCCGGTTTGATCGCCCACATGGGCGATTCGACGCGCACTATGTGCACCTTCTAATCCGTAGATGGGTTCGCCTTGTTCATCCGCATCAAAATTCACGCCGCAGCGTTCGATCAGTACCGAGCGCACGAGTGCTGGTCCTTCTTTGGCCAACAGACGCACCGCCCTGGGAAGACTGAGGCCTGCCCCGGCACGCAAAATATCTTCAACTAACAGATCGGGTGAGTCGTCCAAACCGCGTGTTACGATCCCACCCTGTGCCCAACTTGAACTGCTGAATGCTGCATCCTGTGTGCGTGTGATGAGCGTCACATGCTGATCGGGATCATCACTAAGGCGCAGCGCGGCAGCCCCGCCCGCAATACCACAACCGATAATGAGCGTATTGGTGATAATATCTTCCATGAGTGGTGCCTAACTCGGAATCGTCAGCATACGGTCGAGTGCTACTCTGGCGTGACGCTGTACATCATCGGGCACGGTAATCGGGTTGACGATAGTGCCCGCACATAATCCTTCGAGAACATCGGCCAACGCAGTGGGACTGATCTGATACATCGTGTTGCACCGGCAGGGTAACGGCGACAGCGAAACGATGAGTTTATCCGCATGGCGTTTGCTCAAGCGACTCACCAGATGGATTTCGGTGCCGATGGCCCATTTACTCTGAGGAGGCGCTGCTTCGACGGTCTTGATGATGAATTCTGTTGAACCGGCATAGTCTGCCTGATCAACCACACTCATAGGGCATTCGGGATGAACCAGGATGTTAATGTCGGGATGCTTATTCCGCCACGAATCGATATGGGCTGGGAAAAACTCCTGGTGAACATCGCAATGACCATTCCATAAAATGATGCGGGCCTGTTCAATATCGGCGGTGGTCAACCCTCCCTGGGGTTTGAAAGGGTCCCACAAGACCATCTCTTCAAGCGCGATATTCATTGCCCTGCCGGTATTTCGCCCCAGGTGCTGGTCAGGAAAGAAGAAGACCTTCTCTCTTTGCGCAAACGCCCATGTCAGTGCCCCACGTGCATTCGACGATGTGCAGACGGTCCCGCCGTGCCGACCCACAAAAGCCTTCAAATCTGCGGCACTATTCATATAAGTGATCGGCATCACATGCTCAACCGGATCGCCGCCAAGCGCTGCCCCGATCTCGTGCCAGGCGGTTTCGACCTGCTCAAGATTTGCCATATCGGCCAATGAGCAGCCCGCCTCTAAACTGGGCAGTAAGACCGTTTGATCGGGGCGGCCCAGAATGACGGCACTTTCGGCCATAAAATACACCCCGGCGAACACGATATATTGGGCCGCAGCTTTCGCCGCTTCCTGACACAACCGGTAACTATCGCCTTGAAAATCGGCAAACTGGATCACCTCGTCACGCTGATAGTGGTGGCCCAGAATCACCACCTGTTCACCCAGTTTGGCGCGTGCCTGCCTGATGCGCTCGACGGCAATTTGTTCTTGTTCCATTTCATCTCTGGCTGTGTATGGGTCTTGATTTTCCTGAGCCATGTTCCTAGCTGCTTTCTCCAATTCGCATCGACAGATCGAGCGTCGGTGCCGAGTGCGTCAATGCCCCGACACTAATGAAATTCACCCCCGTCTCGGCGACGGCACGCACCTGTTCTAAAGTTATATTCCCGGATGCTTCCAGCGGCACGTGTCCCTTCGCCAATGCGACCGCTTCACGCAGTTGATCCTCATCCATGTTATCCAACAAAATTCGGTCGACCCCCAGGGTTAGTGCCTCGCGCAGTTCGGCAATAGTTCTGACCTCAAGTACAACCGGTAACCCCTGCGCATCATCAAATGCGCGTACCGATTGTACCGCTTTTGTGGCGCTTCCCGCGGCATCGACGTGGTTATCTTTCACCAGGACCTGATCGTACAGCCCCATCCGGTGATTCTGCCCGCCCCCCATACGCACCGCGTATTTTTCGAGTTCTCGCCACCCAGGAGTGGTCTTACGTGTATCCAGGATTACGGCATTCGTCCCGGCTACTGCCGCCACAAATGCCGCGGTCAGCGTGGCAATGCCGCTTAACCGCTGCAAGAAATTTAATGCCACCCGTTCGCCTGCGAGCACGGCCTGTGCTTTTCC
Source organism: Anaerolineae bacterium (assembly GCA_034430335.1). Classification (GTDB taxonomy): domain Bacteria; phylum Chloroflexota; class Anaerolineae; order Aggregatilineales; family UBA3940; genus JAFGOY01. The sequence continues at coordinate 26,246 of DAOUES010000188.1, forward strand.
CCAGATTTCGGCCACATTGCTTCCCGGTACAACCTGGTCACCGTCGGCTACCAGGGCGTGTATTTCAGTAGTGGCATCCAGTTGTTTGTAAACCGCCTCAACCGCCGAGAGACCGGCAATGACACCTGGCGCTTTTGCCACAATCTGCCCGCCAATGTCCATATTAGGCGGTAGAACGGCGCGGCTGGTTACATCACCCCGCTGACCCATATCCTCCTCTAAGGCTAGGCGGACCAGAGTCTCAATCGTTTGTTCCACTGTCATAAATTTCCCTCAGCAGTCAGCATCCTTGCTCAAATAGGAGATGAAGCTCGTCTTTTAGCCTATAGTTAGAGAAACGGTGCTTCATCAGAAACGTGACGGACAATTTCCCACAGTCTATCGTTGACCCTTCACAACAACAAACAATCGTCGGGAACAGTCACATCAACCACAGCGGGGGCAATCGCGCCGATTCTCGGCGGCTGCCTGCTTCCTATATTGCCAATCGCAGTCCTGAGTCTCTATACCATTGCTTTCCTGGTTGGGGATATAACCGTATTCTTGATGGGGCATAAAATCTCAGGGGGCGTCGACCGCCCCCTGAGAAACTTTCAGCTATACTCCAGCACCCTGATCTTTGATCCTGGCGACGTATTCCAGGATTTCCCTGGCGCTGCTGCGGGCCGATTCGGCTTCTGCGCCGAGCATCTCCGTCAGTTCATCGATCCGCTTCTCGTCTTTTAACCCGCTGACATGGGTGATCGTGCGCTGCTTTTCGACCCGCTTCTCGACCTTGAAGTGCGCATCGGCGAAACCGGCCAACTGTGGCAGATGGGTGACCACCAACACCTGGTGATCGGCAGCGAGCATCCATAACTTTTGGCCGACGATGGCCCCGATCCGGCCACCGATGCCCGAATCGATCTCGTCAAAGATCAGCGTCGGCATTTTGTCCGCAGCAGAAAGCACAGTTTTCAGCGCCAGCATGATCCGCGATGTTTCACCACCCGATGCAATGCGGGCGATGGGTTTGAGCGGCTCGCCCAGGTTTGGCGCAATCATAAACTCTACCCGGTCGATGCCGGTCTTGTCGAACGCCACACGATAATCACCAATCACTGCCCCGTCGGGGTCCTCCACCTGCTCGATGGCGACGCTGAACCGGGCATTCTCCATCTTCAGGTCGGCTAACCCCGTCTCGACACCCTTCGACAGTTCTTCAGCTGCCGATGCCCGTTTTCTCGACAGCTCGACTCCGGCCTGTCCCAGTTCTGCAAGCAGTTGGGCTTCCTCGGCTTGAAGGGCAGCGACACGCTCGCCGCTGTTTTCAATCGTCTCTAATTCGAGGATGGCGTCCTGCCCGGCCTGTATAAGCTCCTCGATAGTTTCGCAGTTATACTTTCGCTTCAACGACCTGATCAAATTCAACCGCAGTTCAGCCTCTTGAAGCCGCCCGGGATCGAATTCGATGTTTTGCTCGTAATCGCCCAGCCCGCGACCCAATTCTTCGATGCGGATCGATATCTCCTCGGCGATGGTGGCTAATTCCTCCGCCTGCGGATCGATCTTTACCAGCCGGGCCAACGCGCCGGAGGCCTCGCCCAAAAGGTCGCTGGCCGAATACTGGCTTTCCTGCGCTCCGTAAATCGTCTGGTACGCTTCCTGCGTCAGAGAAGCCAGTTCCTCCGCATTGCTCAACCGTTTGGCCTCGTCGCGTAAATCTTCATCCTCGCCAGGTTTGAGCTTCGCCGTATCGATTTCCTCCACCTTATAGGCCAGCATTTCGGCGCGCTGCTGCAATTTCTCTTCGTTGGTAATCAGGTCATGCAATTCGGAGCGAACCCCGTTCACCTTCTCCACCAACCTACCGAAAGCCTTACGCTCGTCTTCCAACCCGGCATAACGGTCGACCAGTTCGATATGCGAGGCGGGCTTGAGCAGGGAAAGATGCTCGCTCTGCCCGTGAATGTCGATCAGGTCTTCGCCGATCTCCTGGAAAAGCGCCAGCGTAGCCGTGCTGCCGTTGACCCGGCAGACGTTGCGACCTCCCCGGCGAACCTCGCGCGTCAATATGAGAATATTCGGGTCGTCGCCTTCCAGTTCTTCGCGGCTTACTATCGCCTGAATGGAATTCCCCGCCGTACTGTCGTCCAATACGAATACGCCTTCGACGACGGCCTTCGAAGCCCCAGACCTGATCTGATCGGAATCGGCGCGCCCGCCCAACAGCAGGGAAACCGCATCCAGGATAATTGATTTGCCAGCGCCGGTTTCACCTGTGAGCACGTTAAAACCACGATTGAACTGCAACGATAGTTCTTCGATGATGGCAAAGTCTTTGATAGTGATCTCGCTCAACATATCCGAAGGTTGCCTCTGTAATCCTTTTTGTTGAATGGTGATAATCGCACGTTCTATTAAATTTTTCGTCCCAGACGCAGCCGCCCCACCGCCCCCGCCACCGACATCCCCAGGAAAATCAACTTGGTGAGTGATATCCCGCCGAAGTAAGTCAGCGCCGGGGCCGGTTCATAGCCCGATCCTGATAATGCAATCATACTACCAATTGCGATCAGCCAGGGCACCGCAATAGTAATGAACCCGCCGCCGACGATCCCGGCGGCAACGGCCAGGTACGAATACTTTCCCCGGCGTTTGCCAACTGCCCGGTGACATAGATCGGCGACCAATGCCCCAAATCCCGACCCGGCCCAGAAAGCGATCAACCAGATGAAAAATCCGCCTATCGCAAACAGACCGATTAAACTCGTTCCGATCAAGCTCAAAACCAGGCTGATCACCAGTTGAATAACCGGGTCGAGTGTTTGCGAGTTGTAAAAAGTATTCTGCTGCCCGCGAACGCATTCTTTGCACCGGTATCCGACCGGCGTCAGGACGGCACAGCGAGGGCACATCGGTCGCCCACATTTATTACACCGCAGAGAAGTCTCGGCTGTGGGATGAACTGTACAATACAGGATACCGCTTTCATCTACCGGATGGTTTGTTTCAGTCATAGTTAACCTGTTGTTCAAATCTGATCGTCAATATTCTTCGGCTCAAGGCGATCAAGCAGCATGTGATAGAAGTAGTTTCGCTTCCCTGTTCGAATGAAATGGCTGGCAAGATCACTCGTCGAAACCTCAATGCGATCTCCGTCATGTAAATCTATGGCGGATTGCCCGTCAATGGTCAGCAGCGCTTCGTAATCAGTGCCAACTTTTACTTTTACCAGCGCTCCTTCTGAAAGCACAACCGCTCTGTCCAGCGTCAAATGCGGCGCAATCGGAATAACCAGGATGTTTCTCAGGGCGGGAGGCAGGATCGGCCCACCGACGGCGAGGGCGTAGGCGGTTGACCCGGTCGGTGTGCTGACAATTAACCCGTCGGCGATGTAGGTCGTCAACCGTTCACCATCGATCTCGGTTCGCAGCCGCACCACCCTTGCCAGCGTCCCCCGGCTGATCACGACATCGTTAAGGGCCAGATGCTCACACAACTGCTGATCGCCCCGCCAGGCGACTGCTTTGAGCATCATCCTCGATTCTATCCAGTAATCGCCGGAAAAGATGGCAGGCAGCTTCTCACGCCAGTCTGCCGGGCTGGCCTCCGATAAAAATCCCAGACGCCCCATGTTGATTCCAAGAAGGGGAATGGCACAGCCAGCCGCCATTCGCGACGCTCGCAGGATCGAGCCGTCACCGCCCAGGACAATCACGAGGTCGCAGTCGGTCAGACGGGGCCGGACGCTTTCTTCGTCCCAGGTCAAAGCCCGCCAGACCGTACATCCCTGGCTTTCCAGCCAGATGCAGATTTCCCTGGCTACCGGTTCAGTGGCCTCGATTTTTGGATGGTAGAGTACCGCGACCTGCTCGAACGTCCCCGCTTGCGATGGCAAATGCCGCTCCATTTCGACAATGGTCTTCAGGGTCACTAACCAGAATGATTGTACCCAGGCGATTATATCTTATCTCGATATCACCGGGGAATTCTATTGCTTGAGACTATCATATTTTTCATCCAACATTAGGATAGCACATTTGTACTATACCAACCAAAATCTAACCTGTCTCCTGGCTCTTCAGAGCCATTCTAACACAACGGTTTAAGTGACTTTATCAACTTCAAGCTATAAACTTAATCGAGGTCTATCTCGGTCTTCAATCAGAGCTTGTGATATACTTTCCGTGATCTTTTCCACCGGAGATCGATCCGGCATATCGTCCGGCTTATCCCAGCGTACACGGAGAACAGGGTCGATGACCGGTTGTCTGTGTACACCAACCATTCAGAAGGTTCATATGCGAAAGATACCAGGGCGAGCAGCAGTGCTGGCAGTCATACTCTTTTTACCGGTAATCATTACCGGGTGCTTTCCGGCTTCACCTCCGCCGCCGACCCAGGAGGCTATCAGCAGTCCTGTCGAAGAGCCGACCGTCGAGGAGGCCGCACCGGAAACAGCGGATGCAGAAGCAGAATCCGCCCCAACCCCTGTTCCCACGCCGCTGCCAGCCCCCACGCCCCTTGAGTCAGCCTGGCCGCTGTCTTCCGACCTGTTCTATCTCGACGAGGGAGGACAAATCTGGCGGCAGCCGATGCTGGGGGATGAAACGACCGTGACGCCGGTCACCAGCGAGGATGCGGCGGTTCGCGATTTTGCGGTTGCCCCCGGCGGCAACTGGTTGATCTACCGCACCAACGAAAGCGTGACGATCACCTCGCTGGACGGCAAGCAGGGGCGGATCATCTCGCAGATCGACCCGGATTCTTCTTTTGACCCCAGCATCCTGCCGGGCACCGACCGGCACACAGTCGCCTGGTCGCCTGACGCCGGGAAACTGGCCTACGTGACCAGCCAGGGATTCGAGGTATTGATCCCCGGTGCGGGGAGTCACGACGAGTCGTTGATCTACCCGGTCGAGGAGCAGCCGCTCTCGCTGTTGAGCTGGTCGCAGGATTCGAACTGGTTGCTGGTCTCACGCACCGACGAGACTTATGCGCTCTACAGCACCAATCCACTGGTTCGCTGGGTCGAACTCGGCTACTTGAACGGCTTTGCCTGGCTGAACGACGGGCGGCTGGCCTTCGCCCCGGTCGAAGGCGGGCTGGCCGTCCTGACTCCCGGCGACGTGGAGTCGCGGGTCTTTATCACCCCGCAGGACCGGCAGGTGACGCTCCCCGGCCAGCGTCTCGATGGGGCGCTTGTCTATTTCGTCCATTCGGAGACGGTTTCCGAGCCGGGATTCCTCCACGCCGCCAACCCGGACGAATTGAGCTTCCGCGTCGAAAGCAATGTGCCGGTCGATACGAGCAACCTGGTCTGGGACCCGGCCTGCCGCTATTTGATCACGCTTGACGCCGAACGAAGATCGTTCACCATCGTCGATCCTGCATCAGGGTCAACAGCCTCGTTTGAGACAGCGAGCACAGTCACCAACTTCGATTGGGGAGACGCTCCCCCGCAGACCGCCGCCGGGTTAGCCATGCCAGACGACCTGTACTTCCTGGCGACCCAGGCCGGGGCGCTGCAAGTCTGGCGGCTTCCTGCCAGCGGCGATCCCCCGCAGCCGATCACCGGCACGGCGGGAGGCGTCACCAGTTTCGACATCTCGCTGGACGGTACGCAGGTGGTCTATGCGAGTGAAAATGCGATCTGGCGGGCGGTGATCAACACGCTCGACGTGACACAGGTCGCGGGCCTCTCATCACCCGAAGCCATGCAGTCGGCGTCACCGGCGTTTTCACCATCCGGGCGCGAGATCGCCTTTGCCGATCAGGGAATCTGGGTTCACAACCTGGATACCGGCGAGACGGGGCAGATCGTCGCCGACCGGGCCGATCAAACCTACAGCCAGCCCCGTTGGTCACCCGATGGAAAATGGCTGCTGCTGCGGGTCGGGTTCGCGGAAGGGGACGATCAGGCCATTCTGCCGACCGAGCAGGTAGGCGATCCCATTCTGCTCGACTACTTCTCTGCCCAGGCCGAATGGATCGACGAGCAAAATATCTGTGTCTACAGCGATGGCAGCCTCTATGGAGGCCCCTTCATGAGCCTGGCGACGGTCAGCGAAACGCCAACCTTCAAACGGCTGACCATCCTTCCGGTGGTCGACGTTCAACTGCGTCCTGATGGGCGGCTGGCCTTCCTCCAGGTGCCAATTCCGGGAGTCGGCGGGCCGACGATCATCCAGATGAGCGATATGCTTTTGAATGGGTCAGATATCCGCGTCGATCCAAAGGGCTATGTCCTTGAACTGGCCCGGCTCTCGCCGGATACGACTTATATTGCCGGTATCGTGCAGCCCCGCGTCGAAAATGATGGCTCGCTCTCAGGCCGGCTTGCCATTATCAACCTGCAAGATGACTCGATGGTAATGATCGAAGGGGTATCGGGTGTAAGAGATTTGCACTGGGCAGATTGACATCAAACCAACCGGCAGGAACGTGGAACTTTCACCCGTCAAACGGCGTCATATCGGTAACAAGCTGATTTATCCATAGTTCCATGAAGATGGAGGGCGTTCATGAGCAAGGAACCGACCCCACAGGAAAAGGATCGGCGGGCAAGCCTGGCCGCAGAAGGACGTTTACCCCAGTATGAAGAACCCACCCCGCAGAGTTCGGACGGGGCGACGCCAGCCTGGTTGTGGGGGGTGGTTGGGATCATCGTGTTGATCTCGCTGATAGCAGGCGGCATTGCCGGTTTCATGGGAGGCCGCTGGTACGAACGAAAGCACAGCACCCCCGTTGTCACCGACATCTCCTGGATGCTGGGTGCCCAACTGATCGATAAAGATGGGGCCGTTTACTTTGTCGGGGTCGTCCCCGGCGGGCCATCCGATCAGGCCGGGATAATCGAAAACGACCGGATGGTCTCGATTGACGGCGAAACCACCGATTCGACAAAGCAGGCCGAACAGATTCTCTCGAAGCACACCATCGGCGATTCGGTGCTGGTTGCCATCGAACGGAACCACCGCTTTGAGCAATATACGGTTGTGCTGGGCATCTATTCGCCAGTGGTGATCGGCGTGACGGCCATCTCCCCCATACCACCCCAACAGACTTACCCGCCCCCACCGCCAGGGCAGTATGCCGATGCCCGGCTCGGCATCTACTACCGGATGCTGGAACCGGGTGATCCCTTTGGCGTCGACGAGGGCGCAATGATTATTTCCCTGTTGGGGACGAATAATCCCGCCGAATTAGCCGGACTAATGCCCAGCGACATCATCCTTCAGATCGACAATGAACCCGTTACCGGCAACAACAACCTGGAAGCGGTGCTGGATCACTTCAGCGGTGGGGATACCGTCACAATCGAGTATTTCAGAGACGGCACCAAGAGCTTTACCAGCGTCACGCTGGGGCACGAGTAGTACCCAATCCTCAGAACGAATAGAGCCATCCCTAAATTTGGGATGGCTCATATCTGCTGTCACAACCAATCTGATTGATTATGTCCCGGCAAGCAGTGTCTTGTCCTCAGCCTGGGCGACGCGCCGACCTTCATCAGTATCAACGAAATTCAGGATTATTATGCCGACGATGAAAAACGCGATCAGGCTCAGAATAGCGGGCCTGCTGTTGCCAAATATCGCACCGGCTGCCGCAAAGAGGATCGGGCCGAGGATCGCCGAGAATTTTTCCATGACGCCAAACAACCCGAAAAACTCACCGCTCTTTGACGCAGGCGACATACTCGCATAGAGGCTGCGGCTGAGTGCCTGGCTGCCTCCCTGAACGATCGCCACCA
>DAOUES010000189.1:0-3282 GCA_034430335.1 Anaerolineae bacterium
CAGGTCCTCGGTGCTGCGCTGGGCCAGCGTGCGATCCTCCAGCACGGGCAACAGCAGGCCGCAAAACCCACAGCGTGGGAACCGGGCTTCCCGAATCACCCGTGTCGTGAAAGCCACCGCGAACAGCGTGCTGTTGCCCCCGAACGCGTCGATGCCCAACTTCTCGAGCGCGTGCCCGATGCTGCGTGCCAACTCCGGGTAGGGAGCCAGTGAGAAGTCGATGCCCCCGAAGCGAAAACCGAACTCGGCCGCCAGTGTGCGGCAGACCTCCTCAATGGTCCCGGCTGCTTCCTCCACGGCGCGGCGCAGGTTCTGGCGCGCTTCCGCCAGCGTCGTCGCCGCCGCAAAGCTGTCTACCGCCAGGTCCGCGGCCTCCGTGGCGATTGAGAAGGCCGGGCCGGGCCCGCGGTGAAACGCGGCCGGGAAGAACGGGGAGCCTGCTTCGCAGTTGGCCAGCACCGCGAAGCGCAGGTTCCCGAAGCCGTTGGGCGTCGAGTGCGCCACGTCCGCGATCACCTCGGCGGCCTGCCTGATGGCGGCCAGGTGGATGCCGGACCCGGGCGCGGCCACCAGCGCCGACACGAAAGCCATCTCCGTCTGCCGGATGATCTCCGGAACGGCCGCGATGTAGGCCACGTCATCCTCCGGGCGCGTAGCCACGACCGGGCCGACCGAACAGTAGTCGATGCCGTGAGCCCGGCACAGCGTTTCCAGCTCGCGGGCAAACGCCGCCGCGCTGGCCGGTCCCGCCTCTCGCAGGATTTCCGGGAAAGGCTGCGTTGCCAGCCGCACCGTCTGCACCGCCAGTCCTGCATTCTCAAACAGCCCCCGCGCCCGCGCCTGGAACCGCTCGAACTCGCCGAACCGCCTCGCGTCAATCGGATATTCTACGTTTTCACCGATGGTAACCGAACGAATACGCATCATACCTCCGTCTTACCCGCCGAGCTTTCTCGGAAAGCTGTTTGGCCCACACAATACAACAACGGATTGAGAAACGAACGGATTTTCTCGCGCTCAGCTCTCCATATTCGTGCTGTTTCCTTCGTGTCTTTCGCTCTCTTTCGTGCCCTTCGTGGTTCAGAATCTGGGCCGCCTGTGACTATTCAGCGCCAGGCATCGGTTACTCCTTACTGCTGCATTGGCAATTGGTTCGTAGTGACGACTTCAGTCGTTCTTCGCAGGCGCAAGCGACTGAAGTCGCTACTACGAACCCCTGTCGAACCTTCACAGGAGATGGGTCCCTTGAGATTATACGGGATGGTTCCCTACGCTGTGATACACAATGAGATATTCGTGGGTTGAACCTTGACAAACGGGCTGCTTCTGGTAAGTTGACAACAACTACCAAACTACACCAGGAGGCAGCCCTATGGCAGGTAGAATACGTCGAATTGAGGAAAAAGTCCAGCCGGTACTGACCGCTCTCGACCAGATCAACGTTGAAGCAGCATCGCGGAAGGCCGGAGTACCACCCAGCACATTGCGCGATGATTTGAAGAAAGTGAAGAAGGCCGTGCCAGGAATACTTGCTAGTCGGAAACGCGGGCCGGAGCCAAAGGACAGAGTAGCAGACTCTACGGCCAAGCGGTCTGAAACGGAAGAGCCGAGGGTCTGTCCGGAATGTGGTGGCAAGGTCACACGGAACGGGACATACTGGGTGCTGAACTGGGTGCTGATGTTGACGATGGGCTGGATGGGAGTACAGAAAGTGCTCATCCAGCGTCGTCGCTGCAAGAAGTGCGGGAAAGAAATCGCCTCGCCGGAACGGGTGCGACAGGCTGAAGCACGCCAGGCTTGGTGGCAGCAAGTCAATCGGTTGACTGTGTTGAGCCGGTTCAAGTTGAGGTTGTCGGTGCGTCTGATTCAGACCTTGGTCAAGTTCGTCTATGGCAGATCGGTATCGGTAGGTCATGTCCAGCGGTTGACCCACCGTGTGGGGAAGCGGGCTGAGGCCGCTCTGGCTCGGCTGAGCCAGTGCCGACAAGCGGTTGCGCATTTCTTGATGTTCGATGAGACCTTTCCCAAGATGGCTCGTCGTGCCTACAGTTTGGGCGTTACGATCTGCGAGCACGGCTTGATCCGCAGTGTGCGCTGCGTGACGCGGAAGGCGCGGGACATCCCGGCTCAATTGCGCCAGACTGTCGGTAAACACTTTCGTCCAGCCTACTTCTTGACTGATCTCGACGTGATGTATAACAAGTTCATGCAAGATGCGGGATTGAACTTGATTCACCTGCGCGATGTAGTGCATCTCATTCGGCAAATCATCCGCCTCTTCGACGATGCTGTGCGCGAAGTCACTCTGGATGTGCCCAAGAAGTTGCCGCTGAAAGAGCGCAAGAAGCAACACAAACTCAAGCGTCGGTTGCTGCGCAAACGACTGCAACCGATGTTGGCCCTGGTGTTCAAGGCGTTCTCGTCGGGCTACGAAAGTGTCTGTGTCCTTATGTTGGAAGGAGTTGTCTCCCAGTTGGAGAACACTGCCGTCATTACCCAAATAGCCAGTGTACAAAGGTTGGCCCGACGACTTCGCCGCTTTCTCAAGAAACACGGTCATACCATTAACCTCTTGCTTCAACTTTCCGTGGAGCAGGGAACGCCGATGACAACAAACGCACTGGAAAGCAAGAACAGCATTTTCAAGCCCTTCAGTCTCATCGCCAAGTTCTTCTCCCAACCCGACAAGTGCCAAGCCTTCTTCGCCGGCGTCGCCTTGATGGAGGACTTCGATGTCAAGACTCGGGGGCCGAACAAAGGCACCAGTGCTATGCGGCGTGCTGGGATCAACCTGGAAGACTTCGGTGCCACGGATTTCTTCTCAGCCGTAGGTCTGCCGAAGCCACGAATATCTCTGGCCTATGTCACAGAATAGGGTACCATCCCTAAGCGGATCAAATGGACAAGACACGCCTGTTTCAGTTCCTATCGACCCAGGATGTGGCCTTCCTGCTCGACTTGCTGAGCACAGCCTACGACGAAATGGACCGCGACCAGCGCCGGTGGACGTTCGGTGGGCTCGTACCAAAGGTGCCGCCCGCGCCGGTTGGCGGTGAGGTGTTGCTGGACCAGGTCGAGGAGTTCCGGCGCGAATCATTGGCTGGACAATACTACGCGCCGTTCAACATAAACTCCAAGAACTGGACGCACGTTCCAAGGGAGACCGAAGAGTGGTTTGAACGTCTTGGGGATTTGCTGCAGGCCAGTTGCCAGCTTACCGCGCAGGGAGACCATTTGCACGCCGTCGCCTGCTTCGGCATCCTGTATGAACTGATTGATGCC
>DAOUES010000190.1:0-4735 GCA_034430335.1 Anaerolineae bacterium
GCGAACGCGCCGTAGGGATTGATCGCCCCCGCGCCGTAGCCAAACAGCAGCGCGAAGTGCATCACCTCGCGGGCTTCGGCGGTCTTGACGATCAGCCCGACCTTGAGCCGCTTCTGGACTCTCGTCAGGTGGTGGTGGACGGTGGAGCAGGCCAGCAGCGAGGGGATCGGGGCGTTCTTCTCATTGACGCCCCGGTCGGAGAGGATGATGAACGTGTAGCCCTCGTCGACCTTCGCCTCGACATCGGCGCAGAGCTTGTCGAGCGCTTTTTCGAGTCCCGCCGGGCCGTCGGCAGCCGGGAAGACCATCTGAAAGGTGGCGGTTTCGAAGCCTTTTTTGTCGAAGCGCTTGATGGCGTCGACCCCGGCGTTGGTGATCACCGGGTGCCTGAGCTTGATCATCTCGCAGTGTTCGGGCGTCTCGTCGAGCAAATTCTGGCGCTGTCCGATGTAGCTGGTCAGGGTCATGACGAGCCGCTCGCGGATCGGATCGATGGGCGGGTTGGTGACCTGCGCAAAGACCTGCTTGAAATAGTTGAACAACGGCTGGGGCAGGTCGGAGAAAACGGCCAGCGGCGTGTCGGTGCCCATCGAGCCGGTCGGTTCCTGGGCGTCGGCGGCCATCGGGATCAATATGTTCTCGATGTCCTCGCGGTTGTAGCCGAAGGCAAGCTGCATCTCGAACAGCGAATCCCCCGGCAGGCCGACTGCCACCGAGCGATGGGGCGGGATATCTTCCAGGTTGACGCGGTTGCTTTCGACCCACTCGGCATAGGGCTGCTTGTGGCTGATCGCCTGCTTGATCTCCTCGTCGGGGATGATGCGCCCTTCCTCGGTATCGACGAAGAGCAGTTTGCCGGGCATCAGGCGGCCTTTGTAGGCGATCTTCTCAGGCGGGAACTGCTGCACGCCGACCTCCGACCCCATCACGATCAGGTCGTCGGTGGTGACGACGTAGCGCGAGGGGCGAAGCCCGTTCCGGTCGAGCGTGCCGCCGACGTAGCGGCCATCGCAGAAGATCATCGACGCAGGGCCGTCCCAGGGTTCGATCATTGTCGAGTGGTATTCGTAGAAATACTTGAGGTCTTCGGGGATCGGGTTCAGTTCGTTCCACGATTCGGGGATGAGCATCATCAGCGCGTGGGGGAGGGATCGACCGGTCATGACGAGCATTTCGAGTGCATTGTCGAACGAGGCCGAATCGGATTTACCCGGCTCGATGACCGGCAGAATCTTCTCGATGTCGTCCCCGAACAGCGGCGAGGCGAAATCGCGCTCGCGGGCGCGCATCCAGAAGCGGTTGCCCTTGATAGTGTTGATCTCGCCGTTGTGGGCCATGATCCGGTATGGGTGCGACAGCGCCCACGAGGGAAAGGTGTTGGTGGAGAACCGCGAATGCGTCAGTGCGATGGCGCTCTCGATCCGCTCGTCTTGCAGTTCGGGATAATAATGCCGGAGCTGGCCGGGCATCATCATGCCCTTGTAGACGACCGTCTTGTTCGAGAGGTGGGTAAAGTGGAACAGGCTCTTCTGCTCGATCTTGGTCGACTCGCGGACCGCTTTTTCGACCAGCTTGCGGACGACGTAGAGCTTGCGCCCCAGTTCGTCGGGTTCCATTTCTTTCTTACCGGTGACGAACACCTGCCGGATGACCGGTTCGCCCCGTTTGGAGATTTCGCCGATGACCGAATTGTCGGTTGGAACGTCGCGCCAGGCGATGACGGTCAGCCCTTCGGCTTTGGCGATCTTCTCGAAGAGCTTGCAGCATTCGTCGGCTTCGCTGGCTTTCTGGGGTAAAAAAACAATCCCCGTGCCGTACAAGCCGGGCGCGGGGATTGAGGGTATGAGAGTCTTGTAAAATTGTTGGGGGATTTGGAGCATGATGCCAGCGCCGTCGCCGGTCTTGTTGTCGGCGCTCTCCGCGCCGCGATGCGTCATCCGTTCCAGCACGTCGAGGCCGCGTTGAACGATCTCGTTCGACTTCTGGCCCTTGATATGCGCTACAAAGCCGATCCCGCAGGCGTCGTGCTCGTTGGCGCTGCTGTACAGCCCTTGATTGTGTGGATAGGCATTACGCATCATCCGCTTCCTTGTCAGCACTGTTTCGATAGGTGATGGTATCCCCCGAACGGGTCGGGTATCATGCCATATTTTTTCCTGCCGGGATATGAAAACCACTTTGTCAAGTGTCAGGCTCTTCCTGGCCTGGTGACAAAGTGAGTCGCTCGGACGCCGGTGGCTTTGCCTGAAATGCCATCCCGAATTAAAAGGGATGATAATACGGCAAAGCGTCAGGATTGCCAAATAGATCGACAACCGTGTAGCACAAACCGCCTGACAAGGCGGTGAGGATCAGTATATGAAAAATCGATGCGAGATGGTAGTACCCGTTCGGGTAGTATTGGGGAGGAAGGGATAACCCCCTCTGTCGCTGCGCGACATCTCCCCCAGTATTGGGGGAGATCAATGTTCTGAATTCTATGACGGTTCTCAAACCACGCCAACCCAGACTGCCCCCAAGTTTGGGGGAAGTGCCGCGTAGCGGCGAAGGGGGTTGTGATCGCCCCCAAGCCTGGGGGAGATGTCGCGTAGCGACAGAGGGGGTTGTGATCGCCCCCAGGTTTGGGGGATGATGTATGCAGTCGCAAAACGGCTGCCCGACAGAGGGGGTTGTCACTCCCCCTCAATCGATGCTCCCACACTGGCCGCGATTGCTATCAGGACACCTTCGAGATTTGTTCTCACCTGCTCGTTGGTAAATCGGATGATCCTGAATCCCTGTGCTTCTAGCCATGCGCTGCGTTCTTCGTCGTACTCGATCTGCTCATCATGCGATGGCCCGTCCAGTTCAATGATCAGGCTGTGTTCTTTACAACAGAAATCGACAATGAATGGCCCAATCGGATGCTGACGCCGGAAGTGAAGCCCATTAAGCTGGCTCTTTCGCAGTTGTGCCCACAGACGCCACTCCATCTTGGTCTGTTCCTTGCGCAGTTCGCGCGCCCGCTGTCGGGAATTCGGGGTGGGGCGTCGGTTGTAGGTCATCGAATTTATATCCCCCACTGCCGAATCTTCAGTTCGCTCGCGAACCTCGATTCGCCTTCTCCCCCAGTATTGGGGGAGATCAACGATCTGAATTGTATTGACGTTCTTAAACCACGCCACCGAAGATCGCCCCCAAATCTGGGGGAGATGTCGCGTAGCGACAGAGGGGGTTGTTCGCTCGGTATAAGAGGTCAGGGATTCGAATCGTATCAAACCACGCCAACCTCGATCGCTTTCAGAACCACATAGCAAAATAAGAATTGCCGTCCCCCTTTGCTAAGGGGGGACAGGTCGAAGCGTAGCGAAGACCAGGGGGGTGATCGTTGCTTGAACGAAGATCAGTCAGAGGGGGATGTTCACCCCCGAATTTGGGAGGGTGCCCGCCCGTGCTCTTGACGCAGGGTTGACACTTCTATGCTACAATGCTATCAGACTGGTCGATTAGTACATCATTTCCAGGAGGTTGAAGTGGAAAATTTTGCCGGTTTTGCTACCGTTGGAAGCTGCTTCTTTATCGGGCTGCTGGTTATCGTCGGGTTCATTTTGCTGCGCAGTATTCGGATGCTGTATCAATACGAGCGCGGCGTCGTGTTTCAACTCGGTAAGTACAAAAACACGCGCGACCCTGGCCTGACGCTCGTCATCCCGATCTTACAGACGATGCGCAAGGTCGATATGCGGATCAAGACCGCCGATATTCCCCGCCAGGAAGTGATGACCCGCGATAACATCCCGATGCTGGTCAACGCGGTAGTTTACTTCAAGGTGGTCAGCCCGGAAGACGTGATCATCAAGATCGAGGATTACGCGTTTGCGGTGCGCCAGTATACCCAGGCGGCGCTGCGGGATGTGATCGGCAACGCCGAGATGGACTTCGTTCTGACCGAACGCGAGTCGATTGCCGAATCGATCAAGACAATCGTCGACTCGGAAACGAGCGGCTGGGGTGTCGACGTGGAGTCGATCAAAATCCAGGAGGTCGAGCTGCCTGCCGAAATGAAGCGCGCGATGGCGAAACAGGCCGAAGCTGAACGAGAAAGACGCGCGATGATCATCAACTCCCAGGGCGAATTGTCCGCATCGGAGAACCTCCAGCATGCGGCAGAGAACCTGGCAAAGACACCGGGCGCATTGCACCTGCGCACGCTGCAAACGATCCGCGACATTGCCGCCGATCCATCAGAGAAGCTCATCCTGTTTTTGCCCTCCGATCTGGGTGTGGCTCTTGACGCGCTGACCAGCAAAAAGTAAGACCAGGCGATCAAGATGCTTGATAACAGGAAGCGTTACTTACAGATCGCCTTCAACTCGGATATAGGGATGGTACGGCAAATCCTGCCCCGGATCGTCAAGAGTGATCGCATTCTGATCGAGGCAGGGACGCCCTACATCAAACGGGAAGGGCTGGCGGGACTGAGGGCGATCCGGATGTTCTGGAGCGGCTCGATTGTCGCCGACCTGAAGATCACCGATGGTGCGCAGGAAGAAGTTGAGATGGTTCGCTCGGCAGGCGCAACAGCGGTCACCGCCGTTGGGAGCGCACCAATCGCAACGTTGAAGTTGTTCATCGAAACCTGCAAGAAACTGGGCATGGTATCGATGATCGATATGCTGGGCGTCGCCGATCCTCTGCGGGTGATCGTCAAGCTGCGCACCCCCCCCGATGTGGTTGTACTGCACCGGGGCCGTGA
>DAOUES010000191.1:0-23171 GCA_034430335.1 Anaerolineae bacterium
CTCGATTGTCCTCCCCCTTCGCAAAGGGGGAGGTGACCGACTGAAGTCGGTAACGACTGAAAGTCGGACGGAGGGGGTTCCTGGACGACGAAACCAACCTTTGTAAAAAGAAGGTTTTCTGGTGATTAGAGCGGCGGAGGCACACCCGGTCCCATCTCGAACCCGGTCGTTAAGCCCGCCAGCGCCGATGATACTGCCGGGGCAGCCCGGTGGGAACGTAGGCCATCGCCAGAGAACCTTTTTTTGATTCTACCTGCTCCTCCATTGCCCTGTTTACTCTGCCCGTTCCCCAGAA
Organism: Anaerolineae bacterium; assembly: GCA_034430335.1. GTDB lineage: Bacteria > Chloroflexota > Anaerolineae > Aggregatilineales > UBA3940 > JAFGOY01. The sequence goes on from DAOUES010000191.1 coordinate 296, forward strand.
TAGAGATCATCAAGCCGAATCCTGGAAAAGACATGGCACGTTTTGCCGTTTGACGTTATCCTTGTGATCGATTTGGAACTGAAAAGTGGATAGAAAGCTGACCTATCGAGCGGCAATCAATTTCTATCGAGGAGGCATGAACTTTGGCTATGCGGCGTGGCATTATCATAATCTGTCTGGTTGTTGTGTTGGCGTTGCTGGCTGCCTGCGATTCAAGTGACGAGGTGCCGGAAATGGTCGGCGATACCATCGCGGGGGCGGCAGGTGCCCCGGCAGCGACCGAAGTCATTGCCGAAGAATCCGCGCAGCCGGTCGAACAGGCGGCTGCACCTGCGGCGGCGGTTACCGATTCGGTCAGGACGGCCAAAACAGTCGTGTTGAATGTGTCTGGAACAGTTGAATCAAGAGCATATCCCAATGGCGAGTTTGCTCCTCTCGCAGCCGGTGCAGAACTTGCTGTTGGCGATCAGGTGCGGACTGGCCCCGATGGGCAGGTTATCCTCGAACTCGACGACGGCACCCACATGACGGTCGCCGAGAGTTCGGCGCTCCTGGTTGCCAACCTGGGTGGAACGAAGCTCAAGCCGGTTTCTCGCTTCTATCTCGATATTGGCCGTGTCTATTCGGTGACCCCCGGCCCACTCCCTGAGAACGCCAGTTTCGTGATCGAGACTTCCTCCGGTGTTGCCTCCTGCCTGGGATCGGCGCTTGCCGTTGCCTTCGACCGGGAATCGGGCAAAACGCTGGCAACCTGCCTGACTGGTCACTGCGCGATTTCCGGCGGCGGGGTGACCGTCGATCTGGTTGTCGGCGAACAGGCCGAGATCGATGCGCCCGGTTACGCCCCAGGCGAAAAGCGCGTCATGGATGCTGGCGAGGTCGAAGCCTGGGCCGATATCATTGACGATATGAGCACGGTTGGCGTGGCTCCAGATTTCGGTTCGGACGATGTCCCGGCGGGTGTGGATGCACCGGAGGCTTATACGCCGTAGCGACCTGGCCGATCGATTTTGTGCGTGGCACCGTATAGACTTGATTTCGGTGCCACGCTTTTTGTATTGTAATAGTGGTGTTCTTTGCCCGACTGTAATGTTATCGGCTGGACAGTATGTCAGATGATGATAAGCAGAAAAACACCCACCGCCTGATCCTGATGCCATCTGGCCGGAAAGATGATGTCCCGCATGGCATGACCGTCCTCGACGCTGCCCGCAGTCTGGGCGTCGAGCTTGAAGCGATCTGCGGCGGACGCCAGACCTGTGGCCGCTGTCAGGTTGTCCACGAGCGGGGAAAATTTGCCAAGCATGGGATCATCTCAGGTGATGATCATCTCTCCGCTCCCGCCGAGAATGAGCTTGCCTATGCCGATGCAAACGATCTTGATCTCTCGCAGAGGCGGTTGGCCTGCTCTGCGCGGGTGATCGGTGATGTATTGATCTCCATTCCACCGGAAAGCCAGGCGCGCAAACAGGTCGTCCGTAAGGACGCCAGGGATATCACCATCCGGCTCGAACCATCGGTCCGGTTGATTTATGTCGAGGTCGAACCTGCCGAGATGGACGGCATCTCCGACTGGCAGCGATTGCAGGCTGCGCTGGCGTCTCAGTGGAATTTACCCGATGTCGATATCGCTCCCCCGGTTCTGGCCGATCTCCAGCAGGCGCTCCGCGATGGCGGCTGGGCGGTGACTCTCACCATCTGGAAGGAGCGCGAGATCGTCCGTATTGCGCCGGGCTATGTCGATGAGTTGATCGGGCTGGCGGTCGATGTCGGTTCGACGACCATTGCAGGCTACCTGTGCGATCTGCTGTCGGGCCGGATCGTCGCCACCGAGTCGATGATGAATCCCCAGATTCGCTATGGTGAAGACCTGATGAGCCGGGTTTCTTACGGCAACACCGAGCCGCAGGGCGTGAATCGCCTCAACCGGGCCGTCATCAAGGCGATCAACGATCTGGCCCGTGCTGTGGCGGAAAAAGCCGGACTGGATTCTCGTTCCATCACCGATATCGTCCTCGTCGGCAACACGGTGATGCATCACCTTTACCTGGGCATCGACCCGGTGCAGTTGGGCGCAGCGCCTTTCGCGCTCGCCGTCAGCGATGCGCTGGATTTGAACGCGCGTGATCTGGGATTGAATGCGTTCCATCCGGCGGCCAAAGCCCATATCCTGCCCTGCATCGCCGGGCATGTCGGCGCGGATAACGTGGGCGTGCTTCTGGCCGAACTCCCCAACCTTGACGATCAGGTCACGCTGATTGTCGATATCGGCACCAATGCCGAGATTCTGCTGGGCACCCGTGACCGGCTGCTCTCTGCTTCCAGTCCGACCGGCCCGGCCTTCGAAGGGGCGCAGATTTCGCACGGGCAGCGCGCGGCGGCAGGGGCCATCGAGCGGGTGCGGATCGATGCCGAAAAAGGAACGACCCGTTACAAGACTGTTGGCGATGATCGCTGGAGCGATCAGGTAGCCGAGGGCGAGTCGCTGGCCGTGACCGGAATCTGCGGTTCCGGTATTATCGAATTGGTCGGCGAGTTGTTCCGCAGCCGCCTGATCGACTCGACCGGCCTGTTTGCCGAGGATGCCGACCGGCGTCATCCCGGCGTTCGCCGTACCGGGCGAACCGGGGAATTTGTGCTGGCGGGTGGCGATCAGACGGCGGCAGGCTCGGAGATTGTTGTCACCCAGAACGATATCAGGCAGATTCAACTGGCGAAAGGCGCGCTCTATGCCGGTATCAAACTCTTGATGGATCACCTGGGCGTGGATCACGTTGATCGAATCAAGTTAGCCGGGGCGTTTGGCAGCTATATCGACCCTTACTATGCGATGCTGATCGGGCTGATCCCCGACTGTGATCTCGAAAACGTTGAGCCGATTGGCAATGCTGCCGGAGATGGCGCACGAATTGCCCTGTTGAACGTCGACCAGCGCGAGATCGCCCGGCGTGAAAGCCGCCGGGTTGACTACGTCGAAACGGCCATCGAGCCGGATTTCCAGGCTTATTTCGTCGAGGCGATGGACCTGCCGCACCAATCCGATCCATTTCCCCATCTCGCCAGTGACCTCCCACCCCGGCAGTCGAAAAGCCGCCGGTCGGCAGGGCGGCGTCGGCGCGCCTGATTTGTTACAATCTATAGCGTTTGGAACTACGGGCGGTTTTGCATTAGACTAGAGCGTGTTATGAACTCTGTTTGGAGTGTCCGGTACGGGACAGCCGCTGGGAAGCTCTCATCCCCGGCCCTTCTCCCTCAGGGAAGGGAGAACAGGCAGATCAAGTCCCTCTCCATGAGGGAGAGGGATTTAGGGTGAGGGCTAAAAAGCGCATAACAGGCTCTAGTCAGGCAGTGTCAGCGCAGTTTTTATCAAATCTAACCATTCCGGGGGTAACATGGCCGATCAGAATGATTTCGATATCCGCGATCTGAACGATGACGAGTTGATTGAAACGCTAAACGACGATCTCTACGATGGCCTTGCCGATGAAGTTGTTGAGGGGGTAAACGAATGCCTGCGGCGTGGCATGACTCCTGCCGAAACCATGACTCTTGGACTGGTCGGCGGGATGCAAACCGTCGGCGAAGACTTCGGGGCGGGCGTCCTGTTTGTGCCCGAAGTGCTCATGGCGGCTAAGGCAATGAAGGCCGGTATGGGAATCCTTCATCCTCTGCTGGCCGAAACCGGCGTGTCTAGGGTCGGGACGGCAGTGATCGGCACCGTTAAAGGCGACATCCACGATATCGGTAAGAACCTTGTCGCTATGATGTGGGAAGGGGCCGGGATCGAAGTAATCAATCTGGGGATCAACACCGATGCCGATGCCTATATCAATGCTATTGAAGAACACAATGCCCAACTGCTGGGGATGTCGGCGCTGCTCACTACGACCATGCCCTATATGGGAGTGGTGATTGAAGAACTGAAGAAGCGCGACATGCGTGGCCGGGTCAATGTTCTGGTTGGCGGTGCCCCGCTGAACGACGCCTTTAGCGAGGAGATCGAGGCCGACGCCTACTGCAAAGATGCTTCTGTGGCCGTCGAAGTGGCGAAGAAATTCCTCGCGATGTGAAGCGGTTCGTGACGGCGGGACGGATTGTCATCTCAATCGAATAACCGACTCCCTTCCACCGGCAGGCTGTGGTAAAATCCGCGCGGAGCAGGAGGGTAGGGCGATCAGGTGCAACTCTCGGATTGTCGGGAGGTTGCTATATAGAGGGGTATGGTGAATGAATACAAACATCCATGAACTGCTTTCATTGAAAGGCCCGGTTATCGCCGATGGGGCAATGGGCACGATGCTGTTCCAACTCGGCCTGGAGCAGGGCGCTTCGCCGGAGTTGTGGAACGTAGATCATCCGGAGCGGATCAGGCAGGTTCACCGGCAGTACATTGACGCCGGATCGCAGATCATCCTGACCAATACCTTCGGCTGCAACCGGAAGCGGCTTGAGCTTCACACTCTTTCCGACCGCGTACACGAACTCAATAAAGCGGCGGCGCGTATGGCGCGTTCGGTCGCCAATGGTGCCATACAGCCTATACTGGTCGCCGGGGATATTGGACCGTCGGGCAGTGTGCTGGAGCCATACGGTGATTTGCCCTACGACGAGGCCGTGGAAATCTTTGCAGAGCAGACTCGTGGACTGATCGGCGGTAATGTTGACGTGATCTGGATCGAAACGATGTCCGACCTGGAGGAACTGCGGGCGGCAGTCGAAGGTGTGCGCCGTGTGTCGTCTGATATTCCAATCGTCACGACGATGACCTTCGATACCAACGGGCGGACGATGATGGGGGTCACGCCGGAGCAGGCTGTCGAGGCCATATTAAAATTCGATGTCGCCGCGTTTGGTGGCAACTGCGGCAATGGCCCCGACGAAATCGAAGCGGTCATCGAAAAGATGCATGCCGCCGCGCCCGATGCCGTCCTGGTGGCAAAGGCCAACGCGGGAATCCCGACGCTGAAAAACGGTGTTGCGGTATACGATGCCACCCCCGCTGATATGGCCGAGTATGCAAAGAAAGTCCGTGACCTCGGCGCACGGATCGTCGGTGCCTGCTGCGGCAGCACCCCCGATCACATTGCCGCCATTGCTGGGGCGATTGCCTGATGCGTGGTAGATTGAAAACTAGCCAAGTGAGGAGATAACATGCCTGAGACAGTCCTTTCGTCAAAGACCAAGACGGTTCAAATTGGCTCCGGCCATCCATTCGTGATCATCGGTGAGCGTATCAATCCCACCGGTCGAAAAGCGCTGGCGGCTGAAATGGCTGCCGGTGATTACAGCCGCGTCGAGTCTGATGCAATCGCCCAGGTTGAAGCCGGGGCAAGGGTGCTCGACGTAAACGCCGGAATCCCGCTCATCGACGAGCCTGCGGTTCTGGCCGAGGCGATCAGGCGGGTCCAATCGCTGGTCGATGTCCCGATCTCGATTGACTCCTCGGTCATTGCCGCGCTCGAAGCGGGCCTCTCGGTTGTCGAGGGAAAGCCGCTCGTCAATTCCGTGACCGGCGAAGATGAACGCCTGGATGCCGTCCTGCCGCTGATCAAGAAGTACAACGCCGCTGTGATTGCGATTTCCCACGACGAGTCGGGCATCTCCGAAGACCCGGAAGTCCGCTTCCAGGCAGCCAAGAAAATCGTCGAGCGTGCCGAAGATTACGGCATCCCCCGCACCGATGTGCTGGTCGATCCGCTGGCAATGCCCGTCGGGGCGATGAATCAAGCCGGAAAAGCGCTGTTGGAGATTGCCCGTCGCTGCCATGAAGAGCTGGGGGTCAATACGGTCTGCGGTGCGAGCAATATCTCATTCGGGCTGCCTAACCGGAAACACCTGAACTCGACCTTCGTGGCGATGATCATGGCTGCCGGGATGCCCTGTGCGATTACAAACCCGCTGCATGAAGAAATTATGATGACTGTTCTTGCTGCCGATGCGCTGCGCGGCAGCGATGAAAACTGCATGGCCTGGATCGCCGCCAATCGCACCGAAGATGATGCCGCCGGGCAGCGCCGGGAAAGGCGCTCGCACCGTCGTTCTGGCTAACTCCAGTCTATAGTGTTGAGCAACGAAAAAGCCCGAACCTGGAAATGGTTCGGGCTTTTTTGATGGAGCCGGAGAGAGTCGAACTCTCGTCCAGAAAGTTGGATCGCCCACGTCTACGAGCATAGTCGGGCTTTTGATCTTACACCTGCGAACGCCGACCGACCGGGCTTGGGCAGGTGCCAGTCTCTGTTTGGTCTTAGATGAGGCCCAAAGACGAACCGCATCGCATCAGAACCTTTGTGACGCCCGGACTCTAACTCGATCCTGAGAAAGCTAGGCGGACGTGACCCCTCGCAAGGGATCAAGCTTTGCTAGGCTGATTATGCAGCCATTGCGAAAGCGGGAGTCTGCTCGTTGGCAGTTATCTTTGTGCACCTTGTTATCGGGGTGATGCGCCCCGGCTCGCAGTGAGGTCACTCCCCTCCCTGTCGAAACCAATTTCGGCCCCGCTTCGTGTATAGTATAGAACATCCATTTGACTTTGTCGATATCTCTTATCAGATTCTTATGGGGTCGATCCGGCGTTGAACGCTTCGACGGCCTGAATGATCAACTCGTTGTTGGGGATTAGTATTTCGTGTCCATGTTCGTCGATCTCACTCGTGACCATGCTCTCGTCGATGGTCAGCATCTGTAGATTGCGGCGCTCGATTTTGCTGCCGATGCATACCAGCATATTGATTTCCGCCGGGCTGAGGTCGGTGGTGACCAGGTTTTTGGTCGACCAGATCAGCCGGGGGATGGTCGGGACGATCTGCGGGCTGAATACTTTGTCCTGCACGGCGGCGATCAACTCGGTCTGCCGGTCGATTCGATACAGGTCGCTCGAATTGTCGGGCCGCAGGCGGACATATTGCAAGGCCGTCTCGCCGTCCATATGGTGCCAGCCCGTCTCGAAATAGGGTTTACCTTCTCCCTGTTTGCCTATCGCTTCATCGACATAGAGATCGACGCCGCCAATCGCGTCGATCCCAACTTCGAAAGCGCCGAAGCTCACAACCAGGTAGCGATCAACCTGTGTGCCGAAATTGGCTGCAAGCGTATCGACCAGCAGCCCTGGCCCCCTACCGGGGAACTGGTGGGCGTTGCCATAGGCGTATACCGCAGTGATGCGGTTGTGGGTCACCCCGAACTGTTCCATGCCGGGAATGGGCACCCACAGGTCGCGCGGAATCGCCAGCAGGGTCGCTGCTGGTGTGACGAAATCGACCCGCAGGATGCGGATCACGTCCGTCGAGCCGGTCAGGTAGTTTCCCTCATTGTCCAACCCGGCGACCAGGACATACATCAACGGGGGAGCGCTGCACAGCGGTTTGTCCGCCTGTGTTTCTGCCTCTGGTGATGCTTGTTGTGGTATGATGCTGGTCGTAGCCGTCAACCTGGGGGCCAGTGGGCGATTCCAGAACCACAGCCACCCGCCGATGGCGAGTGAGAGCAGCGCCAGCCCGATCCCGGCGATCAGGTGCCAGCGCCGAAAAGACCGCCCGATCCGCCTCACCCCGATTTTTGATCTCGGCCCGGCTGCCGCTGTCGACCCGGAGATGGGAAGAATCGGTTCCTCTACAGGCCGCAGCGGGACGACGTTTTGCGTTTGCATCATGCTCAGGTTGGTTACTGCTCGCCTGGCGGCTCTTGCGACATGGCTGTCGATATCGCCGGTTGCCTGCTGGAGTGCGGGAACGGCGCGTCTGTCGCCCAGCCTGGTCAGGCCGCGTATGGCAACCAGCCGGACGTTCCGATTCTCGTCGTCCAGCGCTTCGATCAGTCCGCTGAGGACCTGCGGGCTGCCGAACTGCCCAAGCGCGACCACGACGGCCAGCCGGACTTCGGCGCTCCTGTCGTGGATGAGCTGCATCAACGCCGGGATGGCCGCCGCGTCACCGATGTGCCCCAGGGCGGCTGCGGCAGTCTGCCGCATGGCATCGAGTGGGTGACTTAATTCCTTGATGATATCGACCACTGCGCCGGTATCTTTTGCCAGACCCTGCGCTTCGATTTCGGCCAGTTGTTTTCTAAGGTCGCGTTTCGTGTTCGCCATTCGGTGCTTCTAACCACAAACCTGTGTTTTAAGGAAAACGGGCCTCGTCAGTTGAGGCCCGGAATCCCTTTCTGAGTTGATCTCGTACTCAGATGGTATCGTACCCGGTATCTTCTTCTTCGTATTCTTCTTTGCGGCGGCGAATATGGAAGACGATGACAAAGGTCAACAATGCCAGGAGAAGCAGCGCCCCCAGGAAGACAAACAGAATCCATGAGTAACCCGATTGGAAGAAACCGCTGAGTGCGCCCTGCCTGGGAACTACGATCATTGCGCAGCCGTCGGCGCATGATAGGCCGGACAGCGGATCGATATCAAAGCAGATGGTGTTTCGAACCGCTTCGGCAGGCCAATCCCGGATTTCGCAGACCCCGTCAGCCGAACAGTCGATCAGCCTGATCGGTTCCAGGCTTCCCCCCGTTGCTTCCAGGAGGCCATCATAGATCGGAAAGCAAATCTGACCCGTTGGGGGTAGTTCGCATACGTAAACCTCTTCGTCGTCGGCTTGAACCGGGGCGGGGTACCCATTGGGAGACAATTCCTGGTAGGCGGTTCTCCACGCAAACAGACGTGATTCAAAAGCTTCGAAATTGCAAGCCAGGAGCGGCTCTGTCGGGGTAGGGGAAGGGGTCAGCGATGAGGTCGGCTCTGGTGTTTCGGTCGGCGTACCTTCTTCGGTCGTGGTCTCCTCTGGTGTCGCAGTGACCACCACCACGACCACTCCGGGGCGCTGAGTGGCGGTGGCTCCTGGCGTTCCTGTTGGGACAGGCGTCGATGTCGCCGGTGTGCCGGTAGCCGTCATGGAGTCGACAACCTCGACCGTCACGAAGGCCCGCAGATCTCCGCCCGTGGTAAAGGCTGTAAAGATATATGTGGTTGTGTAGAGTGGGCAGACCCGCATTTCGCCATCGGGTACCGTGAGGGGATAACGGTTATAGTCCCCGCCGCTTAGAAATCCTTCCAGTACGTCTTCGGTCGTCCACTTGATGTAGGTGCATTCGCCTCGGAGGGTAACCGCCGGGTCCGCCCATATATTGATGGTTGCATCCGGCGGCTTGTATCCGCCGCCATGACCATGACAGTCTTCCGGGCAATTGGAACTGTTCTCCCCGGCGTAGTGATCACAGTATCCGTCGCCGCAGTAACCCTGCAATACGGAGCAGTCGTTTGCTTGATGGGCCTGTGCCGGTGTTGCCTGGCCGATACTTAGCACGACAATCACCAGCGAAAGCCAGATTAACCATGTTGCCCGATTTCGTGGTTCCAGGGATTTCATGAGTGACTCCATTTCACGGCCAACTCTTGTTGAACCAGATGCTAAGGGTACGTAAAAGAACAAGTTCCCGACACGTCAGCAGGGTTGTTCAATACAGCAGCACGTTCGATCAAGCGGCCCCAACTCTGTTCGGGAAGTTATATTTTTACAGACCCTAAGTGCATTTTAGCATGGAAGATAAATCCGGGATACTGTCAGCCGGGTAAATTGGGAGGCAAGTAATGATGTTTTGCCGGTTAAACCAAGGCATGGGTATACTGTCAGGGTTGGAATCCGGATTAGGAGAACACGGCGGTTGTCAGAAGAATATCGTCCTCTGGTCGATCTTGACGATAGCGTACTGGTGAATCTTGCCAGGAGTGATCAAGAGGCATTTGGTGAACTGTATGCACGGTACGTCAAGCGTATTTACAACTACGTGTATTATCGCACCGGTAATCATCACGATGCCGAAGACCTGACGGCCAGAGTCTTTCACCGGGCTTTGCAGCATATCGGCAAATACGAAGATCGCGGGCTGCCGTTTTCGGCCTGGTTATACCGGATCGCCCATAACCTCGTCGTGAACTGGCACCGTGACCGCAAACGCCGGAAGGTTGTCCCGCTGGATGATCTGATTGTGTTTGCCGTCAGGGGCGATGCCCCGGAGAAATCGGCTGAACGCCGCGAGGAAGAGGAGCACCTGCTCCTGGCGATTCGCAATCTTCCCGAAGACCGGCAGCAGTTGCTCCTTCTGAAGTTTGTCGAGCGCCTGTCGAACGCGGAGATAGGTCAGATCATGGGGCGAACCGAGGGTGCAATCAAATCGCTCTATCACCGCACCTTGATCGCCCTGCGCAGCGAGATCGCCCAAATCCAGCAGTCCCCCGGCAGTGTGAAGTCGCCTCGCCGTAGACGATCTCGCCGCCGCAAGCAGTAGCTTCCCCGTTGCCTTCTTTATTAGTAACTTGTGTCCACTTGATGTGTTCCTATATGTGAATACGATTGGATCGTTGGTTAGTATGCTTGACTGTGCCCATGTAAAGGGCGCGGCGTAGGGATGGTTGGTATGGAAATATTTCGCCGAGATCGTAAACGAACGCCTGCTGTCGAAGACGTTGTCGACCGGCACGCCGAATCGCTGAGTCGAGGAGAAGATACGACTGAAAAGATTGCCGCTCAATACGGTGAATCTTTCCCGGCGCTCGATGGTTTACTGAAGATCGCCCAGCGTTTGCAGAATACGCTTGTGCCGGTTGAACCCGAAGAAGAATTCGTAACGGACCTGCAAACCCGCCTGGAGAAGATACAGACCCGGCGGATGCGGTCGGCGAACCGGCTGGCAAACTGGCGCGGGCGGGTTGGTCAATCCAGCCGATCTCTGGGGGCAGTTGTATCCGTAATAGCAGTGATCGCCCTGGCTGCCCAGGTGATCGGTTCGATCTTGATGGTGGTCATGATCTTTATGGGGAACAATCGCCGTCGGCGCACAATAGCATCGGCTTGACCGGTGTACCTGAACGACACGGCCTGCCCCATATCGGAGACAGGCCGTTTGATTTTTAAGGATTGTCCATCACAGCGGAGTTCCGCACCGGCTGCAAAACATCGCCGATGCGGGCATCAGTTTCCCGCACGATGAGCAGGACTTGGGCTGCGCTTCCACCAGGCTTCCCCCACATGCCGAACACTGTGGCTCCCCGACCGGGTTGCCGACTCCACAGAACGGGCAGGCGATCATCCGGTCTTCTTCGGCCAGTCCCAGTTTTGCTCCTACACTTTCCACGTAATGATCGACCGCTTCCCATACCTGTTCGGGCAGTTGGAGTGTCTGCACGTCGTCGGCGATCTCGGCGATCTCACCCAGGAGGGTCATCGGGCGGAGCCATCCCCTGAATCCCGTCTGGAGGATGTCGGCGGCTGGCCCAAGCCACTGATGTTCACCTAACGAGACTTCGACGGCGTCTTCGTGCTGCACGATGCTGATCGTCAGAGCCGAACGGGCGCTTCTGTTCCAATCACTTTCCTGTGCCACGATCTGCACGATAACGTGATCCTCAGGGCCGGAGGCGTGGGCCTGAAGATGCCCTGACGTAAAACGGGTAACCAGCGCCTGGCCCAATCCTCTGGCCGTGATCGACCCTCGGTACGTCCGACGTTGCATTCGCTGCTCCTTGTAATTGGTTTTTGCAAGTTCCCAGCAGTATATGGCGTAAGAGGGTCGCAGGCAAATTGCCGTAAAATTCGACATCGGCTAAAATCGTGTCTGGGCGGGAGAATATCCCCACTATTGTTCTCAGATCTGGTGATGCGGATTTTTGCACTTGGAGGGAACGTCATGTTCAATCACCGTGTTCACAAGCCTGGTTTCAACCTTGTGATGATCGCTCTCGTGGGAATGCTTTGTCTTGTCGGATGTTTTTTCGACCAGCCGGAGCAGGAAACCGCTACTGCCACAGCGACGGCGACCGAGACTCCAGGGCCGACATCGACGCCGACGGCCACGTTCACACCTTCGCCGACCCCAACGCCGGTTCCCGTCACTATCTCTGCGGAGGAAATGGCCGAAATCCTCGCCGCGCTCGAAGTGCCCGGCCAGGACCCGTATAGATTCTACCTGCGCACTCAATCAGAAGGTGAAGATATTCCCCGCACAAGGGTGGTACCACTGTCTTACAAAGTCGGTGATAAACGAGAATTTCTCGTCAACGGAGGTTCTACTACGGCGACACTGGTATACCAGAATGATATCGTCTCTATGTGGGTGGAGGTAGACCAGGATGTAGACGTATCGCAAATCATATATTCAGCGGATTTCTTCGCCGGTCAGATATACGAAGCAAATCGCGCAATATTCGGCGAAGAATGGTCGCCGGGCGTCGATGAGGATCCACGCATTCATGTGCTGAACTGCTACAGCGAATATGATGACGCGGCAGGTTGGTTTAATGATAGTGATGAATACACACCCAATGTGATCGATTACGACACGAATGTCGGCGAGATAATCTATATGAACGTTGCGCAAATCGACCCTGGCACACCCGAGTATCTATCGATAATGGCGCATGAGTTTCAGCACATGATTCAGTGGAACGTTGATCAGAACGAATATCTCTGGCTGGATGAGGGCCTGGCGCAGATGTCCGAACTGCTGCTTGGATTGAGCAGGGACAACTATAATGTCGACAACTACCTTACCAACACCCTGACACGGCTCGATGACTGGCCCTCGGCTGAGATGGATAATGAGACCCTGAGGCACTATGGGGCTGCCTATCTATACCTGCTATACATCTATGAGCAGTATGGAGAAGAAGCAATCTCGGAGATATCTCACCAACCGAAGAATGGATTGGCCGCAGTTGATGCTGTTGTGAGAAGTTACGGTGCGACGGCAAATGCGGTCTTTTCTGACTGGATTGTCGCCAATTTCATCGATGATAGTGATATCTATGATGGGCAGTACGGCTATGAAGCGCACAGCTTGCGAACCGCCTGCCCGCAGCAGCAGTTGGCCTCGCTGCCGGAAAGCCAGGAATATTCGATCCCACAGTACGCGCCCAACTATCACGTTTTTGATGAACCGGGATCGTACAACGTTCACTTTGAAGGGGAGCCGGTTGTCGCTCTGTTTCCAGGGATGACGCTCGGCCAATCGTATATGTGGTCGTTTACCGGTGATAATATCGATTCGACGTTGACCAGGTCTTTTGACCTGACCGAAGTGAGGAGAGCGGCGCTGGTCGTGAAAATGCGCTTCAACGCGGAGGAGATGGCTGACTATGCCTATGTTGAAGTATCCAGTGACAATGGCGAATCGTGGACTATCGTGGAAACGATTGACTATTCAACTTTAGCCTGGAGAGAAGAAACATTCTCCTTGACGCCGTACACAGGTGCAGATGGTGAAGTATTGGTTCGGTTGGAGTATATCTCTGACGGCGCGATCAATCATTCTGGCCTGTTTATCGATTCAATCGAAATACCGGAACTGGACTACTACGAAGATTTCGAAACCGGTGATGGGGGATGGCAGGCCGAAGGGTTTGTGAGAACCAGCAATGCCGTCACCCAGGAATGGATAGTAACACTGGTTAAAACGGGTGAAGCGGTTGAAGTCATACCGGTCAGTGTTGATGAAACCGGCGCGGCTGATGTCGATTTCGATCTTCTTGAAGGCGAACAGGCCGTGCTGGTTGTCGCCGGTATGGCCCCTGGCACGCTCGAGGAAGCTCAATACCAGGTCAGTATCGATGGAGATGCCGAGATTGTCGCCAGCATTCAGAACGTCGATGAGGACATTATCTTCGCAGACGATTTTAGTAATCCATGCAGTGGTTGGGAGTACTACCATACCAGAGACTATGAGGGTGGATTTCAAGATGGCCGGTTCTACCTGAAGACGATGCATCAAAGATATTTCACCATAGCCTTAACCGAAGACGTATTTGAAGAGGCAGTGATCGATGTTGAAATGCGCTGGGACTATGTGCCCTCCGATCACAATGCCGGGTTGGTTTGTTCTGCGACTGACAATAACAACTTTTATTCTTTTGCAGTTGATCCGTTTGGAAATTACATTGTTGAACGCTTGAAAGATGGTAGCTGGATCACTGTTGTCGATTGGACCTTCTCGCCGTTCATCAATCAGGGCCAGGGCGCGACGAACCGGCTCAGGCTGCAATGCGATCAGGATACGATGGCTTTTGCCGTCAATGGTGTGACGCTGGCGAACCTGACCAGCTTTGAGTATGAAGCCGGGGAAATCGGGCTTATTGCCGGAACGTACGACGAACCCTATATGCAGGTCTCATATGACAATCTGACCGTCCGCGAACCCTCTGAAGAGACGCAGGTTGTCGGTGGATCAGGCGGCGGTGTGCAGGCTGCCGAATCGGGGGATGTGCTCTTCCGTGACGATTTCTCCGCTGCCACTAACTGGTGGCCGTTGACGGGTGACGCTGACTATTCATATTCAATTGAAGGTGGACAGTTGGTTGCCAACATCCTCTCTCCAAACCTGGCAGTCTGGATCAACCCGCTCAAGGAGCTGCCCGACATCATCGTCGATGTCGATGTAGCATGGGGTAGCCAGGACGTTGGACAGTCGGCTGGCATCATCTGTTTCGATGGGCCGGGGAGATCCTTCTATACATTTACGATTGATTCATATGGAGACTATACAATCGATCAACTGTCGGGCGGTTCGTGGATACCAATCGTCGATTGGGCGCAGTCGGGCGTGATCAATACCGGAGCGTTCGCAACCAACCACCTGACGGCAACCTGCACCGCCGACCGGCTGGCATTTGCCGTAAACGGGGCAACAGTAGCCGATGTCGGCGGCCTGGAGTTGGATGCTTCCGGGTATATGGGGCTGATCGCAGGCTCTTATGATACGCCGGGTGTCACGGTCACTTTTGACAACCTGGTTGTGACCAAACCCTGATTGCTTATCTGCCTGAAATAAAAGAAGGCGACGTTCATCGCGTCGCCTTCTTGTCATGTCGATCTGTGTGTCTCTACTGGTTCGGCTTGAAGCGGGCGGCGTCGGCCAGTCCGAGCAGGCCCATATCGAGCTTCGGCTGGCGCGATTTCTCTTCTTCCTTGCCGAACTTGATCACCTCGCCCAGGTCGGTCAGCGCTTCCACCGCCAGCCCCAGGCTTTGCAGTTCTTTCACCAGCACGCGGAAACCTGCCGGGATGCCGGGGTCTTCGATTGGCTCGCCTTTGACAATCGCCTCGTATGTGCGAACGCGCCCCTGAACGTCGTCGCTCTTGATGGTCAGCATCTCCTGGAGGGTGTGGGCCGCGCCGTAGGCTTCGAGCGCCCATACTTCCATCTCGCCGAAACGCTGGCCGCCGAACTGGGCTTTACCGCCCAGCGGCTGCTGGGTCACCAGCGAGTAGGGGCCGGTCGACCGGGCATGCACTTTGTCCTCGACCAGGTGCGACAGTTTGAGCATATGGATCACGCCGACGGTTACCGGCCTGTCGAATGCTTCACCGGTGCGGCCATCGAACAGGATTTGTTTCCCCGTGATCGGCATTGGCCGGAGTGTTGCTTTCTGGGCTGCGGTCGCCATCTCGAACAGTTTGTCCGGTTCGAGGTTGTCCGGCACTTCGTATCCCAGTTCCTGTAACCAGAGCGTCAATCCAACCATGACCGCGTTCTGGTTTGCCTCCTCGCGGACGGCGTAGGGGCGCTGATCATCCTCGAACACCAGGATGCTGTCAGGATCGTATCCTTTATCCACCAGCCACTCGGCGAGCACTGCCCGGTGTGCATAAGTGTCGTCGTAGGTCAGCCGATCCCGGTCGTACCGCTCGCTTTGGCTCAACCAGGCTTCGATATACATATTGCGGACTTCACGGTCGTCTTCCAGCATGTCGGGATCGTAGCCATAATCCTTAAGCCAGTTCCAGGCCGCCAGGGTGATTTCCTGCCACGCTTTGTCGATCATATAGGCTCTCGCCAGGTCTGCCTGGATTTCGGCCTCGTGTGCCCCATCGAAAACAGGAGTGACCGCCCGGAAGCCGAGCCGGAAAGCCGCCCAGCCCAGGTGCGTCTCAAGAATCTGGCCGATGTTCATACGACCGGGCACGCCCAGCGGGTTCAGAATAATGTCGACGGGGGTGCCGTCTTCGAGGAAGGGCATATCCTCGACCGGAACCACCTTCGAGATGACGCCCTTGTTCCCGTGCCGACCGGCCATCTTGTCGCCTTCGGTCAGCTTACGGCGCTGGGCGACGGAAACACGCACCATCTGTTCGACGCCAGCCGGGAGGTCGCGGTGTTCCTTACGGGTGAACGTGCGGATGTCGACCACCTTGCCGCGTTCGCCGTGCGGCAGGCGCAGGGACGTGTCTTTCACCTCGCGGGCCATTTCACCGAATATCGCCCGCAGCAGTTTCTCTTCCGGGCTGAGTTCCTTTTCGCCCTTCGGCGTGATCTTGCCGACCAGGATGTCGTTTGGCCCGACTTCTGCGCCGATCCGTACCACGCCGAATTCGTCGAGGTCTTTCAGTGCATCTTCGCCTACGTTGGGAATGTCGGGGGTGATCTCCTCCGAACCCAGCTTGGTATCGCGCGCCTCGACCTCGTGTTTCTCGATGTGGATGCTGGTGAACTTGTCGTTACGAACCAGCCGTTCCGAGATCAGGATCGCGTCTTCGAAGTTGCCGCCTTCCCATGACAGGAACGCGCACAAGACGTCCTGCCCCAGCG
The DNA here is from genome assembly GCA_034430335.1 of Anaerolineae bacterium. Classification (GTDB taxonomy): domain Bacteria; phylum Chloroflexota; class Anaerolineae; order Aggregatilineales; family UBA3940; genus JAFGOY01. The sequence goes on from DAOUES010000191.1 coordinate 16,868, forward strand.
CCAGTTCCCCGTTGACCGTCGACGAACTGTCGGCCAGGATGTCACCGGGCTTGATGATCTGCCCCTTGGTGACGACCGGTTTCTGGTCGATGCAGGTGCTCTGGTTCGAACGCTGGTATTTACGCAGCTTGTAAACCCGTTCCTCGCCCTTCTTGGTCCGGAACACGATCCGTTCGCCCGTTACGTTGACGATTTCACCGGGCTGATCGGCGATGATCACCTGGCCGGAGTCGCGCGCGGCGAGGTTTTCCATGCCGGTGCTGACAATCGGCACGTCAGGGATGAGCAGCGGGACGGCCTGGCGCTGCATGTTCGATCCCATCAGCGCGCGGTTCGCGTCGTCGTGCTCCAGGAAGGGAATCAGCGCTGCGCTGATGCCGACGATCTGGCGCGGTGCAACGTCAATGTAGGTGACGCGCCGCACCGGTGAGAATCGGAACTGTTGGTTTTCGCGGACGGAGATGCGATCCTGGATGATGTTGCCGTATTCGTCCAGGCGCGCATTCGCCTGGGCGATGGTGTGGCGGTCTTCTTCGTCCGCCGACAGGTATTCGATCTCCTGGGTGACGAAAGGTTGTACCGGGATTTCATCGACATCCAACTCGGCCAGCTTTTTGAAGAGTTCCTCGTCGATATGATCGCCGGTGGAAGCGACCTTCTTCCTGCCATCCATGATATCTTCGCGAACGATGCGGTTGATTAATCTCTGGTCACCCGGTTTGAGCGCATTCACAACTCGCCGGTAAGGTGTCTCGATGAACCCGTATTCGTTCACTTTTGCGTATGAAGCCAGGCGTCCGATCAGGCCGATGTTCGGGCCTTCGGGAGTTTCAATCGGGCAGATGCGCCCATAGTGGCTGTGGTGAACGTCGCGCACGTCGAAGCCTGCGCGCTCGCGCCGCAGGCCGCCCGGCCCCAGCGCCGAGAGCGTTCGCTTGTGGGTCAGTTCGGCCAGCGGGTTGGTCTGATCCATGAACTGCGAAAGCTGTGAAGAGCCGAAGAACTCGCGGATCGACGCGACGATCGGGCGGATGTTGATCAGCGTGACCGGCGTCAGCCCCTCGCTCTCTCGGATCGACATGTGCTCGCGTACCACGCGCTCGGTGCGGCGCAGGCCAACCCGCAGCTTGTTCTGGATTAGTTCGCCCACCGTCTTTACCCGGCGGTTACCCAGGTGGTCGATATCGTCCGGTTCTGCCATCAGGTTGTTGATCATGATGATCCGCTCGATCACCTTGATCAGGTCAAGTCGCGTGATCGTTCGATGGGTGCGGGGGATTTGGCCGTCGAGTTGAAGCCGCTGGTTCAACTTATAGCGGCCAACCCGTTCAAGATCATACCGGCGCTGATCGAACAACTGCGAGACGAGATATTCGCGGGCGTTGTCCAGGGTAGGGGGATCGCCGGGGCGCATCCGTTTGTAAAACTCGATCAAAGCCGTATCGGCGATGGTGTGCCCATCCTTGATCTCCCAGGCAGGCTCCTGTTTGATCGTCCCTTCGATGAGCGGGTGGTCGGGATCGGTATCGACGTGGGCAAAGAGAGAAAGGAGTTCCTCGTCTTCGCCGGTTTGAAGGGGTGATAGGTCTTCCGCACCATCGCTTACGGCGGCCAGCGCCCGCAGGAAGATGGTGACCGGGATGGTGCGTTTCCGGTTGAACTTGATCGCGAGATAGTCACTTCGCTTGGTTTCGAACTCCATCCACGCGCCCCGATCGGGGATCAGCTTGGCATTCGCCAGCGGGCGTCCCGTGCTGGGGTCTTTGTCGGCATCGAAATAGACGCCGGGCGAGCGGATGAGCTGGCTGACGACTACACGTTCCGTACCATTGATAATGAAGGTGCCGTTGCTGGTCATCAGGGGGAAATCGCCCAGGAATATATCCGACACGATGACTTCACCGGTCTGGGTATTGACCAGCGCGACTTTGACGTATACCGGGGACGCGAAAGTGATGTCGCGTTCCAGGCAAATCTCTTCCCCGTACTTCGGTTCTTCGAACCAGTATTTCAGATCGAACTGTTTTGCTTCTTCCGTATCGCCGGGGAAGAAGAGTTTCAGTGTTCCGTTAAAACTTTCAATCGGTGAAATCTCGTTAAAGAGTTCCTTTAAGCCCTCGGTTACGAACCATTCGAAAGATTCCAACTGAACCTCGATCAGTGTGGGCAGCGAGTGAACGTCGGTATTGCGTGCGTATGATTTTCTTCCCAACATTTGGGACATCCATTGCTCCTCAAAATATGTGCACCCAGGTGCTCACTGCACCAGACAACACAAAACAAGGCACCTTTTCATCCGGCGACGCCGGGCTTCGAAGGCTGCCTTCACTATTGACCATACCACTTTACAATCATGAAACTATAGTTTATCAAGAAAATTCTTGCCCGTCAATTATTTTTAAGGTGTGGGGTGCAGGAACAGGTTGACAGGACAATCGCGCGGCTGCACTCGAACGTATCCGCAGAGTCTATTTGCTGCGACACAATCCTGACAGGTTGTTCGTGCCCCCCACTTCAATATTTGATTTGACATCCCCTTTGTTTCGAGCTAAACTCTCCCCTTGTCTGAGCGAAATGCTGCACTCGACGGCACGCTCGTGTGGCTGCGAGCCAATACCGTTGAACCGGATAACGCAAATCGCAAAGAGGTCATCAATTGTTTATGCGATGGCCTTTTGGTTTGCCAAAATAAGTTGACGGGCGTATGGCGTTTTGAGCGCCCGTTTTGCGCGCCTGATAGCGCGGGATAATGTTAGCACGGTGCAGATTCATGCACTGGTAGGATAGTTACTTGGGAGGCTGACTGTGCCAACAATCAATCAGTTGGTCCGCAAAGGCCGGAAAGTAAAAAAGAAGAAGAGTAAGGCCCCGGCTTTGCAGTACACCTATAACAGCTATAAGCAGAAGCGTGTACGCCAATCAAAGGGTGCCCCTCAAAAGCGTGGCGTGTGTACGCAGGTGCGTACGATGACGCCCAAAAAGCCGAACTCGGCGCTGCGCAAGATCGCGAGGGTTCGCCTGTCGAATGGCCTTGAGGTTACCGCCTACATTCCAGGCGAAGGGCACCAGCTTCAGGAGCACTCGGTTGTTCTTGTTCGTGGTGGCCGTGTGAAAGACCTGCCGGGCGTTCGCTATCACATCGTGCGTGGCACTTTGGACGCGACTGGCGTCGATGAGCGACAGCAAGGGCGAAGCAAGTACGGAACCAAGCGCCCGAAGTAGCGTCGGGTAGGACTGGTTGAGGCTTTTCTCAAGGAGAGTGAACTATGCCCAGGCGTTACCGTCCGCCGAAGCGCAAGATAAATCCAGACCCAAAGTACAACAACGTCAATGTGGCGATGTTTGTCAACCGTCTGATGAAAAATGGCAAGAAAAGCACTGCTTCGAGAGTGATGTATGAGGCTCTGGAGTTGGTGCAGGAACGCGCTAAGCGCGATCCCGTCGAGATTTTTGAACAGGCATTGGTCAATGTAACGCCGGTTATCGAAGTCAAGCCGCGCCGTGTTGGTGGCTCGACCTACCAGGTCCCGGTTGAGGTCAATCCTTATCGTCGTAAAACGCTCGCGATGCGCTGGCTGCTGAATGCCGCCCGTGTGCGAAGTGGCCGGACGATGGCCGAAAAACTGTCTGGCGAATTCATGGATGCAGCCAATGGTCAGGGGGCGGCGGTCAGGAAGAAAGAAGACACCCACCGCATGGCCGAGGCGAACCGTACATTTGCCCACTATAAATGGTAGTGGGTTTAGGCATAGCGAGGCTGGAAAACAGGCAGCAATGACGACTCGTAGACTTCTGGAAGACATCCGGAATATTGGAATCATCGCTCACATCGACGCCGGAAAGACGACGGTGACTGAGCGGATTCTGTATTACACCGGGATGATCCACCGTATTGGGGAAGTCCACGAGGGTACGGCCACAACGGACTGGATGGAACAGGAACGCGAGCGGGGGATCACGATCACATCGGCGGCGATCACTGCCGAATGGCGTGGCAAGCAGGTCAACCTGATCGATACCCCAGGACACATCGACTTCACCGCCGAAGTACAGCGCAGCCTGCGCGTGCTCGACGGCGGCGTGGTTGTGTTTGATGGTGTGGCGGGCGTCGAGCCGCAGTCGGAAACCGTCTGGCGGCAGGCGAATCGCTACAAAGTTCCGCGCATTTGCTTTGTTAATAAAATGGATCGCGTCGGCGCTGACTTCGTTCGAGTCGTTGGCATGATCCGTGAGCGCCTGGGTGCCAATCCTATCGCCGTTCAGATCCCCTGGGGTGCCGAACGTGACCTCAACGGCGTGATCGATCTCCTGGAGATGAAAGCGATCTCCTGGGCTGATGAACTCGGCTCGCAGCCGGTCTATCAGGATATCCCTGATGATATGCTGGATTGGGCGACCGAAGCGCGTGGCATCATCATGGATCGGATCGTCGAGACCGATGACGAACTGGTCGAGAAGTATCTGGCCGACGAAGAGATCACCGTCGACGAGATCAAGAGTGCTTTACGGCGTGCGACACTCGCCGGTAGGGCGCAGCCCGTCCTCTGTGGTTCGGCGCTGAAGAATACCGGCGTTCAACCATTGCTTGATGCCGTCGTCGATTATCTTCCCTCTCCATTAGATGTACCGCCCATCGAAGGGCTGCATCCTGATACGGAAGAGGTCGAATTCCGGCATGCTGATGACGAAGAACCGATGAGCGCCCTGGTCTTCAAAATCGTGACCGATCCCTATGTCGGGCGGCTGGCTTATTTCCGCGTTTATTCTGGCGTGCTCAAAGCCGGTGGCACGGTTACCAATGCGTCTAAGGGTAAGAAGGAACGTGTAGGCCGTGTTTTGAGAATGTTTGCAGACCGCCGTGAGGATATCGAAGAGGTCAGGGCCGGTGACATCGCCGCGACTCTGGGATTGAAGGATACCTTCACTGGTGAAACACTCTGCAATACAAATCACCCGATCATCCTGGAGACGATCACTTTCCCGGAACCGGTGATCCAGGTCGCAGTCGAACCCAAGACGCAGGTCGACCAGGACAAGATGGCCGATGCCCTTCACAAACTGGCTGAAGAAGACCCGACCTTCCGCGTTCATGTTGACGACCAGACCGGCCAGACGATCATTTCGGGGATGGGTGAACTTCATCTCGAAATCATCGTCGATAGAATGAAGCGCGAGTTCAAAGTTGGCTGCAATGTCGGCAAGCCGCGTGTTTCCTACCGCGAAACGATTACCAGGCCATCCGAAGTAGAGATGACCTTCAAGCGCCAGACCGGTGGGCATGGTCAATATGCCAGGGTAGAGATCAAAATCGAACCCGGCGAACCAGGCTCCGGCATTGTCTTCGAAAACGAGATCAGGGGTGGAGCCATTCCCAGGGAATTCATTCGCCCCACCGAAGAAGGCATCCGTGAAGCAGCTACCAGCGGTGTGATTGCCGGATATCCGTTGGTCGACTTGATCGTGCGGCTGGTCGATGGCGCGGCGCATGAAGTCGACTCATCCGAACTGGCCTTCAAGGTCGCCGGTAGTATGGCCTTGAAAGAAGCCGTGCAGAAGAGTTCGCCCGTTCTACTCGAACCGGTCATGTCGGTCGAAGTGAATACCCCCGAAGACTACCTGGGGTCGGTGCAGGGCAATATCTCTGCGCGTCGCGGCCAGATCGAACTGACCGAACTGCGCCCGGGGGGGATACAGATCATACGTGCCTCTGTCCCACTCTCGGAGATGTTCGGCTATGCAACCGACCTGCGGAGTATGTCGCAGGGGCGCGCCAACTTTACGATGGAATTTGATCACTACGATCAATTGTCGAAATCTCTCGCTGAACGCATCATGCGCGGTGAGACGATTTAGAAGCGTTCATGACCCGAACTACTGTTTATTAAGGACGGTGGAGAAATTATGGGCAAGCAAGTATTTGATAGAACAAAACCGCATGTCAACGTAGGAACGATTGGTCACATCGACCACGGGAAGACGACGCTGACCGCCGCGATCACGAAGGTGCTGGCGATGGCAGGCCAGGCAGACTTCCGGGCGTTCGACTCGATTGACACTGCGCCGGAAGAGAAGGAACGCGGCATCACGATAGCCATCGCGCACGTGGAGTACGAGACGGATGCGCGGCACTACGCACACGTCGACTGCCCCGGTCACCGTGACTACATCAAGAACATGATCACGGGAGCGGCGCAGATGGACGGGGCGATCCTGGTGGTGGCAGCGCCGGATGGGCCGATGCCGCAGACGCGCGAGCACGTGCTGCTGGCGCGCCAGGTGGAAGTCCCGGCGATGGTGGTGTATC
>DAOUES010000192.1:0-2236 GCA_034430335.1 Anaerolineae bacterium
TGATCGACCGGATCAGTTTTCGAATGTCGCCCGGCTCCCAGGTTGAGCGCCGTCAGTCCGATCTCTTTCGCGTGGATCATCTGGATCGATCCACTTTGCGGCGATTCGACCTCCGCGACGACCGGGGCTTTGGGCAGTAAATTCGGGTTGTCGACCTGTTTGACGTTCCCACCCTGCGCTTCGATCAGCTTGCGGAACACTCCCCAGGCTTCGCCGTTTGCCAGTTTTTCTTCGAGCATGGGCCGCACATCTGATAGATTGGTTGATTTGCCCTTCCCTGCCAGTCGAAGCATATGCCCGGCAACGACGAGGCAGTGTTCGATCAGGTCTTCCGGTCCGCGCCCTTGCAGCGTGTCGATTGCCTCGATGACCTCCAGCGCGTTGCCGACTGCGTACCCAAGCGGCTGGTTCATGTCAGAGACCAGCGCGGTGACCTGCCGACCGGCATCCTTGCCGATGTTGATCATGATCTGGGACAGCTCGCGGGCATCCTCGACCGTCTGCATGAACGCCCCCAGTCCGACCTTTACGTCCAGCACGATCCCATCCGCGCCGCCCGCGATCTTCTTGCTCATGATCGATGCGGCGATCAGTGGTTTGCTGGGAACCGTACCCGATACATCGCGCAGCGCATAGAGTTTTCCATCCGCCGGGGCGAGATCGGCAGTCTGGCCGGTCAGCACGATGCCATGATCTTTCGCCTGGGTGAGAAACTGCTGGCGTGTCAGCATCGCGTTGTATCCGTCAATGCTTTCCAGCTTGTCGAGCGTCCCCCCGGTGAACGAGAGTCCGCGCCCCGACATTTTCGCCACAGGTACCCCGCAGGCGACCACCAGCGGCAGCACGATTAGTGATGTTTTGTCACCCACGCCCCCCGAACTGTGCTTGTCGACCACGTAGCCCAGCGTGTCCGAGAGATCGAGGATTTCCCCCGATTCGGCCATCGCCATTGTGATGTCTGACGTTTCCCGCCGGGTCATCCCCTGGAAGTAGATCGCCATACATAGGGCTGTCGCCTGGTAGTCGAGAATGTCACCTGAAGTGAACTTGTCGATGAAGTATCTGATTTCCTCGCGGGTGAGTTCTTCCCCATCCCGCTTCTTTTCGATGATTTCGACCGCGTTCATGTGTTGTACCTGTGGCTGCTATGTGCGTGTCTCAAGAATACGCGAATTTGTTTGGATTCTCAACAATTCCCCCGGTTTGATGAAATGACCACCGTACTTTCGATAGAATGCAATGAGAGTTTTCTGATCGATGAGGGGATCATACATGCTTTCAACCTGGCTCAATAACACGCTGATGATCGGCGGCGCGTTTGTCGGCTTCGCCGTCATTCACAGCCTCGTCGCCGGGATCAGGCCCAAAACCATCCTGAAACGCTTTCTCCCTGATCGCGTCGTCGAAGGCTGGTACCGGTTGGCCTATAACCTCTTTTCCTTTGCAACCATCGCCCCGGCGCTGGTTCTGATGGCTGTCCTGCCGAATCCGGTTGTCTATCTCGTGCCCGCTCCCTGGTCGATCCTGATGTTTGTGATCCAGGGGCTTGGATTCATCGGCCTTGCCGGTGCCCTGTTCGTCACCGATGTGCTGCATTTTGCCGGGCTGAAACAGTTGTACACCTACTTCACTGGTAAATCTGTCGCTGCCCAGGAGCCACCCATGCAGGCAGCCGGTATGTATCGTTATACCCGCCATCCGCTGTATTTCTTCAGTCTGCTCGCGATCTGGTTTCTGCCGCTGATGACCCTCAACCACCTGATTTTCGACGTGTTTTCGACCGCCTATTTCGTCGTCGGCTCGCTGATTGAAGAAGGCCGCCTCGAACGACTCTACGGCCAGCAGTACCGTGATTACAAGCGCCGTGTCTCCTGGCTGATCCCCTTCCCACCCCGCCGTTCGGTCAAATCCCCACCGCATAACTGATCGGCAGAGGGGGTGCTCCATCGCGGAAAAAACAGGCTCCCGACCATTCAATATTAGGAGAGAGGCCATTTCCCCCTGATCTGAATAACAGGTCGAAACCTCTGTGCAATCGCAATCGTTGCTGCTCTTTGTGCTCTTTGCGGTTGATTCCCGATCTCCTTGACTTCACCGCTGCCGGGCATTATATTAGTGTGACCGGTACACTATTACCCAGGTGAGTCGTGGAGAAGCCGATGTCCACCCGGCAGGGATCACAATCCGAAACCTATGACAGCCAGATATCGCTGACCGCCGACGTGGTGGCGTTCGT
>DAOUES010000193.1:0-5295 GCA_034430335.1 Anaerolineae bacterium
CGGCTGCCGACGTTGACGATCTGCGAATGCTCAAGCACGATGCAGCGTTCCAACTCGCTGTCGTGAACGGTCACGTCATGGTAGATGCTGGTAAACGGCCCGACAAAGCTGTTGACGATCCGGGTGTTCTTCCCGATGATCGACGGGCCGCGCACCACGCTGTTGACGATCTCTGCGCCCGCCTCGACGGTCACCCGGTGATCGACCAGCGATTCCGAATCAACTGTACCTTCGATGCGGGGGGTAAGTTCCTCCAGCACAAAGGCGTTGGCGTCGAGCATATCGGTCGGCTTGCCGGTATCGATCCACCAGCCCTGGTGAACGTATGGGTAGACCCTGTACTCGTCATGGGCGACCAGCCATTGAATGGCATCGGTGATCTCCAATTCGCCGCGCCAGGAAGGTTTGATCGCGTCGACGGCTTTGAATACATTCGAGTCGAACATATAAATGCCGACCAGCGCCAGGTTCGAAGGCGGGTTTTCCGGCTTTTCGATCAACTGCTTGATCCGCCCCTCGCCATCCAGTTCGGCGACGCCAAAATGCTGCGGATCGGGGACTTCCTTCAAGACGATCTGGCCGTTCCACTCGCTGGTGGCGAACTGCTCGATCAGCAGGCTGATGCCCCCCTCGATCACGTTGTCGCCGAGGAACATTACGAACCGGTCATCGCCCAGGAAATCCCGGGAGATTTTTACCGCGTGGGCCAGTCCCAGCGGCGCATCCTGCGGGATATAGCTGATCTTCACGCCCCAGCGATCCCCAGTCCCGACCGCCTCCATGATCTCCGGGCCGGTATCGCCGATGACGATCCCAATCTCGTCGATCCCGGCATCGCGGATCATCTCGATCACCCGGAACAATACCGGCTTGTTCGCCACCGGGATCAACTGCTTGGCGCGGGTATAGGTCAGCGGATAAAGGCGCGTTCCCTTGCCACCGGATAATATCAATCCCTTCAAACTATTCTTCTCCCTTTTCGCCGTCGTTCGGTATATCCGGTTTTTTCAGCGGCCTGGTATCCATATCAGAAGACGCCGGGGTCGAAGGCTCGCCGATGGGCTTCTTCGTTTCGCCGCTCTCCTTTTCGACCTCTAAGGCTGCTCCCTCTATTGACTCACCGGCCTGCCTGACATCGACACCGGCTTCCGAGGGCGTCTCTTCCTCCTCCCAGGCCGGGTGGCGCGGAAGCGTCGAAAGGTCTTCACCGGCCATCGCCCGGCGGATCAGCGCGGCGGCGCGAACCCCGCGCCAGCGAACAAACGCCGCGCCGATATCGGCGTTGGCATGGGCCGGTGCCGCCCCGACATAGCCCGGCCAGTCGGGCATGGAATATAGCTGTTTCCATTCAATCGAGCGCAGATTTTTATACATCGGGTCAACCAGATCGGGCCTGAGATGCAGCATCATCGACGTTTCGAACATCGAGGCGTGGATGCTGCCCTTGAGCACCACTTCTTCCTGCGGCGTCAGCGGGCGGCCCAGCAACGTCGCCAACCCCGGCCTGACATCCATCTCGGCCCCGGCCAGCACGTAGCCAATCGGCTCATACATCACCAGCCCCGGATGCGCGGCGCGCATCTCGGCGCAGACCTCGGAGAAGACACGGCTCTGATCGGCCCCACCGTGGAACCCGACCGGGAAAATGTAGCGGAACCCGTAGCGGATCAGGTGGCCGGTTATGTCGACCAGGATGGCTCTGAGCGTCTCACGGCTGATCCAGATGCTGCCCGATGATTCGAACAGCTCCGGGCGGCGCAGGTCAACCGGGTCGGTGCCAAAGGGGATGGCAGGAAGCAGCAGCGCGTGAAGCTCCGGGTCATGTTCAAGCAGCCAGGCGACGGCAGCGAGGTTGACCGCCTCGACCGCGTAGCCATCGGTGCCCAGGGGGAGATGTTCGCCGTGCTGCTCGATCATCCCGAAGGGGATCAAAACGACGGTGCGTTCGCGGTCAAGCGAACGCAGGCTCTTCAACGACATCTGCTCAAGACGGTGCAGGCGGGCATGGTTGTACAAAGCGCTCATCGAATTCTCCCCTGACAACTCAACCAGCGAAACCTACTTGCCGTAATAGCCATCCATGCGCGTATCGACCGGCGCGTTGGTCAGCACCGCGCCGACGACGCGTACGTTCAACTGCCCCAGCAGTTCTTTGGCCCGTTCGGCATCCTCGCGGCGGGTCGTACCGGCGCGGATCACCAGCAGCGTGCCGTCAACCCGCGACGACAGCAAAGCCGCATCGGTGACGGCCAGCACGGGCGGCGCATCGAACAGGACGAAATCGGCACGGGCTTTCAGATTCTCGATCAGTGATTCCATGTGCGCCGATCCCAGGAAATCGGCGGGGTTGGGGGCAAGCGGCCCGGCGGGCACCAGCCGCAGATTCTCGACTCCCACGTCGAGCAGCGGCGGCCCGGCCAGACCGTCCAGGACGGTGCTGGTCAGGCCGGGTTCCTGATCGACGTTCCAGATCGTGTGCTGGCAGGGACGGCGCAGGTCGCAGTCGACGATGATCGTCTGCTTGCCGTTCTGGGCCAGCGTGACGGCCAGGTTCGCCAGCGCCGTGCTTTTCCCTTCCTGCGGGGCCGGGCTGGTGATCACCAGCGTCTTAAGCGGCTCGTTGAGGCTGGTGAAGATCAGGTTGGTTCGCAATGTGCGATAGGCTTCACTGGCCGACGAGCGCGGGTCTTTCAATGTTATCAGATCAGGTTGCGTCATAATTCCCTCGATATACTGCTCGCAGTTATTATCTTCTACGTACCAGGCGAAAAGTCCTCTCAAGCGTCACGATTCGCCTGATGGCGGCACTGCCCCCAGAACGGGCATCCCCAGGAAACGGTCGACATCTTCCGGTGAACGGATGATCCCCGCCTCGATGTATTCCAGCACAAAGACAATCGCCAGCCCAACCAGGAAGCCCATGATCCCACCGGCGGCGGTGTTGATCGCCGTCTTGGGTCGTTCCAGGCTGTAGCGCGGATCGTCGAGTATCTCGGCGTCGATGCGGTCTTCCTTGCGGACGGTCTGATTTTGATCGAAACGCCACTGGAGGAAGAGATTCGCCAGTTCGCGGGCGATATCGTTGGCACGCTCGCCATCCGGGTTTTCGACTTCGATCACAAGGTTCATCGAGTTGATATCGCTGGCGACACGCACATCACTGAGCAGTTCCAGGGGAGTCATGTCGAGATCGAGAATCTCGATCACCTCCGACGCCCGGTAGGTGCTGGTGATCCAGCCCTCGTAGGGGGCGAGAAGCTGCTTGGCTGCCGTCGTCTGGCCGTAGTCGGTTTGAGCGGGCTGGACGAGTATCTTGATCGTCGATTTGTAGAGCGGGGCACGCTGCTTGACAATCAGGCTGAAGCCGAAAGCTGCCGCAGCGGTCAATACTGCCAGCAGCACCATGATCCATCCACGCCGCCATAGAATTTTCAAGTAATCTCGTAGTTGCATATTGCCTCACCTGCTTGTGTAAAACATCAACTATTGTAGTAGATCAGAGCAATTATTACCGGTCAATACACCGACCGTTTCCTCATTTATATCAGCGCCGGGAATGCGGGATTTCGGCCAGAACATCAAAGCCCAGCGATACGACATCATCCCGGCCACGCACGGTAGGATCGAGATATTCGACGAGAAAGGCCAGCGCGATCCCGGCAGCAAGGCCCAGCCCGGCCCGGACGAGCGGCTGCAAGCGCACACTCAGCGGCGGCGGCACCGGCGCGATTACCGGCTCGTCGAACTGGACGACCTCGACCTCGTCCGCGCCAAACTGGGGGAAATAGTCGGCGCTGCGCTCGTTGAGCACCACGCTGACCGCCTCGGCAATCGACGCCAACTGATCGGCATCAGGCCAGTTCAGGTAGATGACCATCACGCTGCGCTCGTTGTCGGCGTTGATCGCGCCGTGCAGCGCGGCGGCGGGGATGTTAAGCTCGGCGCTCGATGACAGCTCGGCGCTGACCTCTTCGGCAAACGACCCGGTCTTGACCCAGTCGGTCAGGCCGTTGACGACAAATTCGCTGGTCAGCCAGGGATAGTATTCGCTGTCCTCATAGCTGACCGCGTCGCCGCCAATCGGTGGGGCGGCGGTGAAATGCAGACTGGTCGAAAAGCCGCCACCAGCCGGGGCACGCAGCAGACTGAACGCAGCATAGGCTGCCGCTGCCAGTGTGGGCAGCGCGATCAGCCACCAGCGGCGTCGGATGATCTTCCAGATTGCACGTAGTTCCATAAATCAATCCCTAGCCATCAGGAATAACTTTGATCTGGGGAAGTGATCGATCACCCCCCTGCAACTCGCTACGCTCGCTGCCGCCCCCCCCTTAGCAAAGGGGGACAACATATCTCAGATTGTGATAGATTTTCTTTGCAGCTAATTCTTCAGCTTGAAAAAGCTTCAATCACTTCACACACAGTTTATGGCGATTCTGCGATTTGCACCGCTCATTCCCAGCGGCGGCTTTTGACCGCTTCATCGTACCTTGCATCGACAAATGCTGCCAACTCACGCCGGAAAATCGCGGCGTCGAAGCGTTCTGCGTTCGCCCGGATGACCTTTTGATCGAACGCCCCGGCGTCGAATTGCTGTAAAACTCTACTCAAACTGCCCGGCGTCAATTCGTCGAAAAACAACCCCGTTTTCCCTTCGATGACGGTATCGAGCGCCCCGCCGCCCCGGAAGGCGATCACCGGGCGGCCCGCCGCCTGCGCCTCGACCGGCGCGATACCGAAATCCTCAAGGCCGGGAAAGATGAAAGCCTTGCAGCCTGCCACCAGATCGACCAGTTCCGCATCGGCCACACGCCCCACGAACTGAACGGTCGGCCCGGCGATTGATGCCAGCTTCTCCCGGTCGCGCCCGTCACCGGCGACGATCAGGGGCAGGTCGAGCGCGGTGCAGGCTTCAACGGCAAGATCGACCCGCTTGTAGGGGATCAGGCGCGAGACGACCAGGAAGTAATCCCCATGTTGGGCAGCAGGCGCAAACCGATCCACATCGACCGGCGGGTAAATGATAACCGACTCGCGGTGGTAGAATTTTTCGATCCGGCGCTGAATGGCCGACGATATGGCAATGAAATGGTCGACGCGCTGCGCGGCCCGGTAATCCCAGCCCCGGAGCAGTCGCATCAGCGGGCGGCTGATCATCGAGGTGAGGGACGAAAACCGCTCGCGCTCGACGTAATGGTCGAACTGCCAGAGGAAGCGGGTGGGCGTCAGGCAGTAGCAGATGTGGAGCGCGTCACCGGCATCGACCCCGTGACAGAAGCCGCTCTTGTTCGAGAGGAC
>DAOUES010000194.1:0-2904 GCA_034430335.1 Anaerolineae bacterium
GCGACCATATCGACGACGGTGGCAACCGGGATGCGCAGCCCGCGCAGGCAGGGCATACCGCCCATCTTGTCCGGCTCAATGGTGATTCGTGTGAAGGCCATTTTTCACCTCCTGATCAACACTTCCAGTATACTCCCAATCTAGCATCCTCACCCCAGCCGCTCGCCGATCTCTTTGATCCGCGCCTGGGTGGTCTGATAGCGGTGATAGCCGTCCCCGATGCGTTCGGCGGCGATCTCCCGCGCCTGCGCCGCCGTGATCCGCCACAGGCCGCCGACCTGATAATCGTCCGTCAGGTTGACGAGCACCAGGGTGTCGAAATCGAAGTTGTTCATATCGACGCTAGGCGCGGACGCGGCCCGGTACTTGATTTGAACCCGCTCCCCCGACGGGCCGAGCGCGTCATAGCCGGGGGTGGTGGTTTCGGCGGTGAGGGTGAGGCCCAGCGCGCCGGCGGCGAGCACTTCCCCCAGCGCCCCGACGCTCAGATCGGTGCCGAACTGCGCCCGGAAGGCGACCATCGCGGCCTGCGCCTGCTCGATTACGGCGTGCTGCTCGTTCACGTTCATGTACCGGATTCTTTATCACCCGGAATATACGGGATAATGCCCTTTTCGAAAGCCTCTTCCTGAAGATGTCGCGGCAGGCGGCGGGCATCGACTATCATGCCGTTGACCATCACGAACCACGCCATCGGGTTGTTATCAAGCTGAGAAGGCAGCGACCAGCGGGGATCGAGCGGCATCATGTCCATCAGGTCGAAAATCTGCCCGGATTTCGAACCGCCGGTGCTCTGGCTGATGCCGAACAGTCCGCACAGGTCAGACAGCTTCATGTGCGGGGTTTGCGATGGATCGGAGAGGAAATTCACCCGCCCGATGGCATAGGCGATGCCACAGGCCCAGCTTTTGACGCGGCCCGACGCCAGCGGGGACGGGCGCTTACGGGCCAGCGCCGCTGCCAGCTTGCGGCACAGCATGGCGTATTCCTCTGTGAGATGCGCGTTGCACACCTTGTCGGTAAGCGCGACGATCTCCTCATAACGCTCTTTCATGGCTTTCGGGACTTTTTCTTCCTGCACGGTTCCCCCGCACGTCGATTTTCCCGGTCAGCGCCTACCAGATAGTCTGGATGCTCGATGCCTGGATGCGCGCGTCCCGGCTGATGACTGGCACACCAAGACGCAGGGCCGTGGCCGCTATGATCCGGTCAGGCATCTCGGGGATTTCGCCCGGAGGAACCTGCTGCATGATGGTGGCAACCTGCTGATCGATGGGCACTTCGGTAAAAACGCCGTCGGCAGCAAGCAGTTCCCCCACGAGCCGGGAAAGCGTTCCGGCGGGAACGCGGCTTCTCTCCGCCAGGTAGACGGCCTCGATCAGCGAGATGGAAGATACGGCGACAGTATCGCCATCCCGGGCAGCGGTGTCGATGAACCTGCGGCCCTGCTCAGACAGCCGTTTGTCCCCGGCAAGATACCAGATAAAGGTATGGGTATCGGCAACGGCGCGGATCATCAGGCGATGTCCTCGCGGGGAAAGTTGGCGAGCATGTCCCGCCGTGCCCCGGCAATGTCTTCCTCAGACACGTCGATATTCAAATCGGCCAGCGCGCCGAAGGCTGCCCGGCGTGGTGCCGGGTGCTTCCCGGCTTCCTCGGCCAGCGACGCGGCGACCTGTTCAATCAACCGGGCGCGATCAGCCGGGGGAAGCTGCCGCGCCAGCGCAGCCAACGCCTCAACGGTGGAAACGTTCATGCTCATCACTGCACCTCCTGTTGACTACCGTCGTTACCAGTATACCCCCGCACGTCGATTTTGCCGGTCACTGCCGCCGCGATCAGCGCCGTGCGATATTCTTGCAAGAGAGTAATTGTTTTGCCTGTTTGTTCAATAAGTCCATGTATTCTTTGTTTCTCTTGTAACAATACATCCCTAATGGCTATTTGTTCTTCTAATAATGGCAATGGAACCGGAAGACGCCCCAAAATACTAGTGTTCAGGTTGTCCATTGTAGAACCCACTGATTGTAGTAGAAGCCACTCGCTGACAAATAGAGTTGATAAAAATTCATTCAAGAAGACAGGATCGACCAAATCAAATCGAGGTCTCATTCTTATGCTACCTGTACCACAGAGCCAGCCTTCTTCATGAAACGTTACTAATGCAGAGCGACCAAGCTCGCCACGTCGCGCAAAAACGATGTCACCTTGTTTTAGAACATGTCGCAACAATCTTCCCTTAGTGTCCTCATCAACCGATACGTCCCAATCTGGTATGATATTTCCATCCTGTAAATGGGAAGGATTGATAACAGGAGTCCCATCCGTCACATATTCATGTGAGTGCAATTGGCTTCCAAATGGCCCCGTTTGAAGCGACGTGGAAATGTGGCGAATCTGTGTGGTTTCCCAATGACTTGGAATCTCCCCCAGCCACGCGATCCCCGACTCTTTCATCGGGACGCCGGGGTCAAGCCCCTTTGTGACCGCGTGGCTGATCAGCGCGGCGCGCTTCTCCTCCAGCAGGGCGACCAAGCGGCGCTTGGCATCGATCAGCGCATCGATGCGGATCGTCTCGCGGTCGAGGAAGTCGGCGATGGCGCGTTGTTCGTCGAGGGGAGGGAGCAATCCAGTTGCTTCCCCTAAATCTTCCCAAGATGTTCGGGGCATTTTCGTGCCATATGAAGTAGCATTAGCAATCGCGATGAAGTAATCCCACTGGACAAGATAGAATAGAAAGGTGCTAAGGCATACTCCCTCTCGCGGACGCAACACCAATAGTTCTGTTGTACAACAACCCGTTCTATCAGCTAACAAATACTTGCGAAGATACGGTCGCAGTTTACCGAACAAAACATCACCGGGATGGAAAATCGCTTGTTCGTTGGCAGCCTTAATCTCCCA
>DAOUES010000195.1:0-2975 GCA_034430335.1 Anaerolineae bacterium
AGCTCCATCTGCCCCCTTGGGGGAAGTGGCGCGAAGCGCCAAAGGGGGTAGGGGGTGTGTCAGACTGTTGAATAATCAGCGCCAGCCGTCGAATATAACGATCCACCTGCCGTCTGTGCTATACTCATCCGTAGTTGAACAGGACTTACGCAGAAAAAACGGTTTTATACCTGAAATTGTGGGTAGGGGCACAGCGTGCTGTGCCCGGCTGCGTAAGTCCTGTTGAATTGAGAATTGGCCGTCAAGCGTTCAAAAACAAGTGTCCTCTCGAATGAAAATCCTGGCTCTCAGTGACAGTGTTGTCGCAGGCGTCTATTCGCCGAATATCTGCAAGAAATACGCCGATGTCGATCTGGTGATCGGCTGCGGCGATCTGCCATACTACTACCTGGAATATGTCGTCACCGTGCTCCCTGCTGATCTCTACTATGTGCATGGCAATCATGACAGGCCCCAGGTGATGGCGAGCGGCATCACGGTCACCGAGCCGCGCGGATGTGTTTCCCTCGAGGGCCGGTCGGTGCGCGTCGGAGATACAATCCTGGCCGGTCTGGGTGGATCGATGCGCTATACGCCCGGCGCTGTCCATCAATACTCCGAGGTTGAGATGCGTCAGCGGATTTTCCGACTGCTTCCCTCGCTGATGCTGAATAAGATCAGGTATGGCCGCTATCTCGACATTCTCGTCGCCCATTCCCCGGCCTATGGAATCCACGATGGCAGCGACTTGCCTCATAGGGGTTTCAGTAGCTTCCTGACCCTGATGCGCCTTTTCAAGCCGCGCCTCATGCTGCACGGCCACGTGCATATCTACCGCACCGGTACGGTCGTGACCACACCCTACATGCAGACCACCGTGATGAACGTCTACCCCGAACGCCTCATCGAGTGGGACGAGGATGCTCGTGCGGTCTTGTCGGAATGATACCTTTTGCGAGCGGCAGCGAGTGGTTAATTCGTGAAATTCGCGTAATTCGCGGATAAACCCTGGGATTCTTTACAACCTCGACAGGTACGCCTCGACCCACGCGCCATCCATCCGGGACAACCGCGCTTTTCGCAGGTTCTCCTTTATGATCCACCGGATGTCTTTGTCGTCACATTCGAGCCACTTCTCGATCAGCGGTTTGCCCTCGTCGGGCAGCGCGACCACTGCGACGCTCCAGCAGTACCCCAGCCCTTTTCGCAGTGTCTTGAAGTCATCACTCCGTCGATCTTCTTCTTCGATTATGGACTCTGTGATCCCGTCGAGTATTGCCAGCGTCCTTGAAGCATGCTGGTCGTTTTTCAGCAAAACCGGTTCGCACAGCGCGGCGGCTGCGGCCCGTTTCTCCAGGAGGCTCCCCTGTGCCCACTCTTCCATTTCTTCGAGCAGCCGATCCATATCCTTCTCGCCCAGTCGTTGCAGCGCCATGCTGACGCCTTCCCGCATTCGCCAGCGGGGATCGTTCGCGTGCTCTCGGATCACTCCCAGCCGTTCGAACTGTCCTTCGGCCAATAGCCGCCCCATCCCGACGATGCCGCACACGGCCAGGAACATCTCCGGGCTGTTGACCGGTGCTTCGTCCGGCCCATACTTGAGGTACGCTTCGAACAGCGCCTCGTTCCCCATATCGGCGACCACCTGAATCAGTTCGAGGTTCGCCCTCGGCCCCGGCAAACCCGACTCGGCCAGTAGATAGGGTGTCCAGTCGTCTAGTGCAGCTAAAACCTCGCGGTATTGATCGGCCTTTGTCATTGCGCCACTCCATTTGGTGTGCTGTTTACCTGGATTATTGATTTGAGTCCGTCCTCAAAAAACGGTTTGCCGTCCCCCTTTGCTAAGGGGGGACAACATCGAACGAAGTGAGATGCAGGGGGGTGATCTTCGCCGATTAGCCGGTACCGGAAAATCACAAGCGATGTTATTTGTACTCCACCACCACCGAATGTATCCCCCGCTTCCCGACCTTCTCAAGCCGTGCCGGTGTGATCGTGTTCCGCAGCGGCTCCGCCGACACCGTGATCACCCGCAGCATATTCCCCGTCAGCCCCGACCAGATCGACCCATCCGGCGTTTCCCCTTTCGAAGATTCCCATAACACGTCGAGAGTCCGCCCGATATGCTGCTCCTGGTAGGCTCTCCATTGTTGATCTGAAAGCTCCAGCAGCCGCGCTTTTCGCGCCGATTTTGTCGCGTGATCGACCTGCCCCGGCAGCCACGCGGCGGCGGTGCCATCCCTTTCCGAGTAGGGGAACACGTGCAGCCGCGAAAACTCTATCGCCTCGACCGTCCGCACTGTTTCCTCGAACTCCTCGTCTGTTTCGCCTGGAAACCCCACGATCACGTCACTGGTGATCGACACGTCCGGGATGTTCCGCCGTGCCGCTTCGATCAGCGCCTTGTACGCCTCGATGGTGTAATGCCGCCCCATCCGCCGCAGCGTCGCGTCGCTCCCCGATTGCAGCGGCAGGTGTAGATGCGGGCACAGCCGCCGGTCGGCCCACAGTTCGAAGAATGCCGGGTCGATCTCCCAGGGTTCCAATGACGAGAGCCGCAGCCGTTTGATCGGCGTCTCTGCCAGTATCGCCCGCACCAGCGATTCCAGCCCGCGATCCTGCCCCCAATCCCGCCCATACGACCCCAGGTTGACCCCCGTCAGCACTGCTTCGTTGTAGCCTGCACCGGCCAGCCGCCGGATTTCGTGTGCGATCTCCTCCGCCGGTCGGCTCTGCCCCGATCCTCTCGCGATGCGCGTTACGCAGTAGGTGCAGTGATTGTCACACCCATCCTGTACCTTGACGAATGCCCGTGTATGCCCCAGCGTGCCGGGCGGCAGCGGTTCGATGCCGTCCACCGCTTCACCGGCGATCACCGCAACCAATCTGAACTTTTCCTCGTTGTCGAAAACGTGGCTGACGTTCGGTAGCCGGGCCATCTCGTCAGGCGACAGGTGCGCGTAGCACCCCGTCACGACGATCTCTGCCTCCGGGTG